>NZ_ANAX01000162.1:4415-39280 GCF_000341065.1 Nocardiopsis halotolerans DSM 44410
GGCGGACGCGCCGTCGAGGGCTACGAGCCCCTGCTCGGCGCCCGCGACGTCGACGCCGTCTACCTCCCGCTCCCCTCCGGCCTGCACACCCCCTGGATCGAGAGGGCGCTGGCCGCGGGCAAGCACGTCCTGGCGGAGAAGCCGCTGACGACATCCTCCGCCGACACCGAGCGGTTGCACGCCCAGGCGGAGGCGGCCGGTCTACTGCTGCGCGAGAACTACATGTTCCTCGGCCATCGGTTGCACGGGCACGTCGCCGACCTGATCGCCCAGGGCGTGATCGGCGAGATCCGTTCCCTGCACGCCGTGTTCGCGATCCCGCCCCGTCCGCCGGGCGACATCCGCCATCGGCCCGAGCTGGGCGGCGGCGCCCTCCTCGACTGTGCGGGCTACCCCGTACGAGCCGCCCTCCGGTTCCTCGGGACGGAGCTCGACGTGGTCGGCGCCCACCTGCGCACCGAATCGGACCGGGGGGTCGACGTCGCGGGCACCGCTCTGCTGGCCTCCCCGGAGGGCGTGTCGATCCTCTGCGAGTTCGGGTTCGACCACTACTACACCTCCGGTTACCGCTTCCTCGGGTCGGAGGGCCGGATCAGCGTGGACCACGTCTTCACCACCCCCACCGACCACGCCCCGGTCATCAGGATCGAGGCGGAGGGACACACACGCCAGGTCACGGTCGGGACCGACGACCAGTTCCGCAACAGCCTGGAGACCTTCGCCCGGGACGTGCGTTCCGGCCGGAGCGGAACGGACGCCGACACGCGTGCCCAGGCCCGCGTCATCGAACACGTGAGACGGGCCGCACAGGCCCGGTGACAGCCCATCATCCGGTAAGGCCCGACGAGAGGAGAGCACGGCCCCGCCTCGCTCCTGACGGCGCGGGGCCGCGCGAGCCGCCCATGGGAATCAGCAAGCAGGAACTGCTGGAGCTCGTCCGCGAGTTCCACGAGAACGATGATGACCGCCGGTTCGTCCCCCACAGCCACAACATCATGGCCTCGGGAGCGGTGCTGGACGCCGACGACCGGGTCGCCCTGGTCGAGGCGGCGCTGGAGCTGCGCATCGCGGCCGGAGCGGACGCGCTGAGGTTCGAGCGATCGTTCGCCAGGTACTACGGGCTCCGCAAGGCGCATCTGACCAATTCCGGTTCTTCGGCGAACCTGCTGGCGGTCAGCACCCTGACCTCGCCCAAACTGGGTGAGAAGGCGCTGCGCCCTGGTGACGAGGTCATCACGGTGGCGGCGGGTTTCCCCACCACGGTCAACCCCATCATCCAGAACGGCCTGGTGCCCGTCTTCGTCGACATCGACCTCGGCACCTACAACACCACACCGGAGCGCGTCGCCGCGGCGATCGGGCCGAGGACCAGGGCGATCATGATCGCCCACACGCTGGGGAACCCCTTCCAGGTGAGGGAGATCGCCGAGCTCGCGGAGCGCCACGAGCTCTTCTTGGTGGAGGACAACTGCGACGCGGTCGGATCGACCCTCGACGGGCAGCTGACCGGTACGTTCGGCGACCTGGCCACGGTCAGCTTCTATCCAGCCCACCACATCGCGATGGGGGAGGGCGGGTGCGTACTGACCGGGAACCTCTTCCTCGCTCGCATCGTGGAGTCGATGCGGGACTGGGGGCGGGACTGCTGGTGCGAGCCGGGGGAGGACGACCGCTGCCTCAAGCGCTTCCAACAGAAGATGGGCACCCTCCCCACGGGGTACGACCACAAGTACATCTTCTCCCACGTGGGCTACAACCTGAAGGCCACGGACCTGCAGGCGGCCCTCGGGTTGTCCCAGCTGGCGAGGATCGACGACTTCGTCGCCGCCCGCAGACGCAACTGGGCCCAGTTGCGTGAGGGGCTGGAGGGAGCGGCGGGCCTGATCCTGCCGGAGCCGACCCCCGGTAGCGACCCGAGCTGGTTCGGGTTCGCCATCACGGTCGATCCGGAGGCCGCCTACACCCGACAGGGCCTGGTGGACTTCCTGGAGTCCGAGGGAGTGCGGACCCGTCGGCTGTTCGCGGGGAACCTGACGCGCCACCCCGCCTACCAGGAGGTCCCCCACCGGGTGGTGGGGGACCTGGCCAACAGCGACGTCGTCACCGAGAACACCTTCTGGGTCGGGGTCTACCCCGGGCTCTCCCCCGACCTGCTGGACCGGACGGTCGCGCTGGTGCGCGAGTACACGTCGAGGGCAGCCTGAGCGATGCCGGGTCCGGTCGCATACGCGGCCGGACCCGGGGCGTCACGTGACGACGGCCTCGCGGTAGGCCTGCGTGAAGGCGCGGGCCGAGGCCGCCGGTTGCAGCCCGCTGTGTCCGGCGGCGCACTGGACGTCGCGCAGAAGGCGCTGGAGGCCCCCGCCGGACGTCTGGCCGCGGCTGCCCGAGGAACGGAACAGCCGGTCCACGGTTCCGGCCAGGATGTCGGCGGCGATCGCGCAGTCACGGGGGGCGCGTGCCGTCTCCAACGGGGACGGGGCGGCGCCGACCGCGTCGTCGGCGACGGAGGCGCAGCGCCGCAGGAGGAGCCCGGCGGCGTCGATCTCTCCGGCCGCGCGGGCGAGGATCGCCTCGTAGTGGGAGGGGTCCACCGCCCCGGAGACGGGGCCGGACACCCCTCCCGAGAGCTTGGCGTCCAACAACCCGGCCCAGGTGCGCAGTGCGCCCCTGGCCCCACCCAGGATCGGGCCGGTCAGTGCGAGCCCGTTGACGGCCTTCAGGGGTACGGAATGGCAGTGCGCCAGCCCCTCGTCCGGTTCACCGGCGATGAGCCGCGCGAGGGGGAACACGTGCCCGGCGGGGACGAGGACGTCGTCGACGACGAGCGAGTGGCTTCCCGTCGCCCGCATCCCGACGTTGTCCCAGGTCTGCTCCGTCCGGAACTCGGACCTGGGCACGGCGAAGAACGCGGGTGCCCCCGTGTCGTCCGGGAGGCGGCCGCAGACCAGGGCCCAGTCGGCGAACTCCACACCGCTGACGTAGGACCAGCGCCCGCTCAGCCGGTAGCCGTTCGCGGCACGGGTGGTGGTACCCGTGGCCATGAGGGCGCCAACGATGACGGTGTCCGGGCCCTTCTCCCACACGCGGGCCCGCCCCTCCGCGGGAAGGTAGGCCGCCATACGGCCGACCCCGGACATCAGGGAGGCGACCCAGGCCGTGGAGACACACGCCTCGCCGAGAACCGCGCTCGCCTCCAGCGCGTCGGTGAAGGTTCCCTCGTCCCCGCCCAGGGACGCGGGGACGAAGTGCCGCGCGAACCCTGCCGACAGCAGGCGGTCGACCACCTTGGGGTCGAGCCTCCCCGAGGAGTCGGCGTCCGCCGCGTGCTCGGCCGCGACCGGGGCGATCTCCCGTGCCGCCGCCACGATGTCGTGCCGCCGCGCGTCGCCGCTCATCGGACGTTCCCCACGGGCTCGGTCGTCACCGGGGCGGCGAGGACACCGTCGTGGTCGACGCTCCGGGAGCGCATGCGCAACGCGCCGTCCCGCCGGACCAGAACGTCGTTCACGACGCAGCTGGGCGTGATCTCCGGCGGCGACCCGGGGCGCGTCGTGACGACGAGCGCGTAGCAGGTCGCCCTGAACGCGCCGTCGTCCATCGGCTCCAGGACCAGGTGGTTGAACCAGTGCCTGCGCTGGACCGGCTCGTCACCGAACCTGTCCCGGTGGAAGTCCTCCAGCGTCCTCTGGATGTCCTGCGGGCCGCGGGACGGGGGCAGGTTCGGGGAGTGGGAGAACTCCCCGTCCTCGGTGAAGGTACGGGCGTAGAAGGCGAAGTCCCGACTGTCGAGCGCCTGCATCTGTTCCGCGTAGAACTGGAGAACCTCAATGTAGAAGTCGTTGGGGACCGCCATGCTCTCTCCCTCCGCGTGAGGTGACTGGTACGGCCAGCATCACCGCCCGGGTTCGAAGGGGGCTGGAGCCCCGGTGGACGCTCGTTTCCGTGGGTCCTCGAGCACGGATCGAGGAGGGCCTGCCAGTCTCATGCCCTCCATCGGACGGACAGAGAAGGCGAGGTGTCGCGGCATGACCCGGAAACAGGACTCCATGCGTCCCGACGAGGTCGGGGAGTTCTACGATGACCGCGGATGGCTGTACGAGATCTTCATGGGCCAGAACCTGCACATCGGCTGGTGGGACGACGCGCGGCCGGGGGTGGATCCCAAGGACCGCCTCACCGACGTCCTGATCGAGCGCACACCCGTCTCGGCCGGGCAGCGTGTGCTGGACATCGGCTGCGGGACCGGGCACCCCGCCCTACGGCTCGCGGCTGCCACAGGGTGTGACGTGGTCGGGGTGACCGTCAGCGCCGACCAGGTCGAGACGGCGGAGCGCAACGCCCGGGAGGCGGGGCTCGGGAAGCGTGCGGAGTTCCGGCTCGCCGACGCCGCCGAACTGCCCTTCGACGACGACGCCTTCGACGCGGTGTGGGTGGTGGAGACGATGATGTACGTCTCGGACAAGGAGGGGGCGCTGGCGGAGGCCCGGCGGGTGCTCAAACCCGGCGGCACCCTGGTGCTCTCCGACTACACCGAGCGCACCGAGCTCTCCGACCAGCAGCGTGAGGCGCTCAAGGAGGGGTTCACGGTCGCCTCACTGCCGACCGCGGAGGAGTACGGTCGCCTGTTCGCGAAGGCCGGGTTCACCGTGGCCCGCACCACCGACGCCACCTCCCACCTGGTCCGGTCGGCGGAACGTATCGAACGCGTCGTCGAGGAGCACTACCCGACCGTGGTGGAGAGGGGAGGCCGGGAGTTCGCCGAGGAGTTCAAGGCGATGATCTCCCAGGTGTCCGTCCTGGAACGGGACCACCTCGGCTACACGGTCGTCGAGGCGACCACCTGAGACGGCCTCACCCATCCGGCCCGCCCTCGTCCCCGTCGGTGCTCAGCCGACCAGGGCCTCGACGTCCCCGAGAAGGTCGGCGGGGGTGGGCAGGGAGTGCATCTCGTCGCGGATCGCGGCCGCGCTCCTGGCGTACTCCGGATCACCGAGCACCCGTTCGCAGGCGTCGGCCACGTTCTCGGGTGAGTCCTCCCCCGGCAGGATCATCCTGGCCGCCCCCGCATCGCGGAGCCGCGTCGAGTAGTCGACGACGTAGGGGAGGTAGGGGACGACCACCTGCGGGACGCCGTTGGCCATACCGGTCAGCATGGTGTTCCCACCCGCGTGATGCACGAGAAGGTCGCAGGTCGGGGCCAGGACGTCCAGCGGTAGCCAGCCCACGCGGATCTCGTCCGGCAGGTGGGACAGCTCGGAGACCACCTTCTGCGGAGCGGCGATCAGCAGCTCCATGTCGAGGGCCGACACCTTCTCGGCCAGCCCGGACAGGATGTCCAGGTCGAACTCGGGGGTCACCCGGCTCCCGGCGGTGACCAGCACGCGGCGACGGTCACCCTTGGTGTACATCCATGGTTCGACCGCTCCCTGGGTGCTGATCGGGATGTACCGCATCGCTTTGGAGGCCGGTGCCTCGGGTCGGCGCAGACTCGGCGGGCAGACGTCGATGAACAGGTCCGGTTCGGGCATGCTCCGCAGCCCCAGACGCTGGAGTTCGGGGGCGAGCTCGGCGGCGGCGGCCAGGTCGATCATCCGGGGTTCGCCCATGTCGACGGCGTGCTGGACGAACGGCACCCCGAGGTGGGCCGCGATCAGCCCCGCGGAGAACGACAGGGCACCGCCGACGACGACGTCCGGACGCCAGGCGGCGGTGAGGTCGAGGAGGCCGTCCAGGCTTCCCGCGGCGAAACGGCCCATGCCCCGACCGTTGAAGATAAACCGTTCGTGCAGGTCCGTCGGGCGCTCGATCGGTCGTCCGTCGCGGTCGGAGAACATGAAGTCGAGCATGGTGAGGCGGGTCACGGGGACACAGGGCAGGCCGGTTCCGGCGACGGTGTCGACGACGTTCTCTGGGGCGGCCACGAAGACCTCGTGCCCCGCGTTGCGCGCGGCCAGGGCGAGAGGGGTGATCGCGAAGATCACGCCGCCGCTTCCTCCTGCGACAAAGAGCATTCTCATGCGGCGGATTCTGCGCTCGTACGGTCAAGGGCGGTTCGAGGAGGCCTCGACCGGTGGCCTCCACCGTGGTCGTGCCCCATCCCGGGAAGTACACGGAACCATTTGACGTCAAGTGCACTTGACATTCGATAGTGGTGACGGCGCGCCTACCGAAAGTGTGAGGCGGGGCCCCGCCGTTCGTCCCCGCTCCTCGCCGTCCGTGCCCGTCGCGTCAACCACCACCGGAACCGAAGTAGGGAACCGCATATGCGCGCAGTCGCGTTCTCCGCCCACGGAACACCCGATGTCCTCGAACCGATCGAACTCCCCATCCCGGAACCGGGTCCGGGCGAGGTACGCGTACGGGTCAGGGCCGCCGGCGTCCAGCCCTTCGACACCGCGCTCCGGCAGGGTCTCTCATTCGGCTTCCCCGTGACCTTTCCCCAGGTTCTCGGCAACGAGTTCGCCGGAACGGTCGACGCCGTCGGGGAGGGGGTCACCGAATTCGCCCCCGGTGACGGCGTGCTCGGCTGGCAGCTGCTCTCGTGCTACGCCGAGTACACGGTGGCCCCGGTCGCGCAGGTCGTCGCCAAGCCCGAGGGCATGCCCTGGGAGGTGGCCGGGGTGCTCTCGGCCTCCGGTCAGACCGCGTCCACCGCCCTGGAGGAACTCAAGGTCGCCCGGGGGGAGACCGTCCTCGTCCACGCCGCCGCGGGAGGGGTCGGCACGTTCGCGGTGCAGATCGCCCGTGACCTCGGCGCCACCGTCATTGGTACCGCCAGCCCTGGCAACCACGACCACCTGCGCTCCCTTGGAGCGGTGCCGGTCTCCTACGGGGAGGGTCTCGTCGAACGCGTGCGCGAGGTCGCTCCTCAGGGGGTCGACGCCGCCCTGGACGCGGCCGGGGCGGAGGCGCTCCGGGCCTCGATCCAGGTGGTCGGGGACCGCGCCCGGATCGGCACCCTCGTCGCCTTCGACCTCGTGGAGGAGACGGGAGTCCGGGCCATCCGCAGCCAGCGCTCCAGGGAGCGGCTGGAGGAACTCGTCGCCCTGCACGAACGGGGCGGCCTTCAGGTGCCCCTCGCCGGTGTCTTCGACCTCTCTGACGCCGCCGGGGCCCACCGGCTGTCCGAGACGGGTCACCTGAGGGGCAAGGTCGTCATCACAGTGAAGCCCACGGCATGAACCGACAGGGAACCACGGTCGACTTCTGGTTCGACCCGCTCTGCCCCTACGCCTGGATCACCTCCAGGTGGATCGTCGCGGTCGAACGCCAGTCCCGTGCGCGCGTCCGCTGGCACCCGATGGGACTGGGCCTCCTCAACGACGGTCCGGGAGTGCCCGACACGGTGCGCGACATCCTCGGTCTCGCCAAGGGGCCCGTTCGGGTGGTCGCCGCGGCCGCGGCGGACCACGACACCGAGCGGGTCGGGGCGTTCTACACGGCGCTCGGCACACGTCTGCACTCCGAGCACGGCGTTCTCACCCCGATCCGAGCGGGATTCACCCAGGCCCCCGACCTCTGGAGGGAGGCGCTCGGAGGGCTCAGGAGCGTGATCACGGAGTCGCTGATCGACGGCGAGCTGCCCGCCTACCTGGTCGAAGCCATCGACGACCAGGGCTGGGACACGGCCGTGCTGGACTCGCACGCACGGGTCCCGTCCGGTGATCAGGACCTCGAACCGATCGGCGTGCCGACCCTCTCGGTGAACGGCGCGCCCGGCAGGTTCGGCCCGGTACTCGACCGCGTCCCCACCGACGGGCACGCCCTCCGCCTGTGGGACGCGTTCGAGGTGCTGGCCACCGACGACAGCTGTTACGAGATCAAGCGGGTCACCACACGAGCCGATCCCTCGACCTTCGGACAGGCGTGGTCGCCGACCGGGGAACGGAGTCCCTCATGACCGAGCCACCCAAGGGGGGACGGCCGACGTCGAAGGCGGCCGTGCTCATCCTCACGGGCCTCTTCGTCGGCGTCTTCCTCTCCGCGCTCGACACGATGATCATGGCGACGGCGCTGCGCACGATCTCCGACCAGCTCAACGGGTTGACCGGACAGGCGTGGGTCACCGTCTCGTACCTCGTGGCGATGACCGCCTCCGCTCCCCTCTACGGGAAGATGTCGGACGTCTTCGGGCGCAGGCGCCTCTACATGACGGCCATCTCGGTCTTCGTCCTCGGCTCGGCCCTGTGCGCGTTCGCCCAGTCGATCCACGAACTGTCCGCCTACCGCGCGGTCCAGGGCCTGGGAGCCGGCGGTCTCATGACGCTGGCCCTGGCCATCACCGCCGACCTCTTCGAGCCGGAGCGCAGAGTTCGGTACCAGGCCAACCTCGGGCTGATGTTCGGTGTCGCCAGTGTCGCCGGGCCGGTCGGGGGCGGCCTCTTCGCCGGGACGGACACCCTGTTGTGGATCGATGGCTGGCGGTGGGTGTTCCTGATCAACCTCCCGCTGGGGTTGTTCTGCCTACTGGTGGTGGCCCGGTACTTCCGCGTCCACTCCACCCGCTCCCGTCGCCGCGTCGACGTCCTCGGCGCGATCCTGCTCGTCCTGGCCGTCGCCCCCCTGCTCGTCGCCGTCGAGCAGGGCCGGGAGTGGGGCTGGTGGTCGGCCCCCGTCCTGCTCCTGTACGCCCTCGGTGCCCTGGGCGTCGTGGCCTTTCTCTGGGTGGAACGCCGAATGGCCGACGACGCCGTCCTGCCGCCCAGGCTGTTCCGCGGCGCTTCGTTCTCGATGGTCAACGTCGTGAACTTCCTCGGCGGCATGGGCGTGTTCGGGGCGTTGACGGTGTTGCCCCTCTACCTACAGGTGGTTCAGGGCCTCTCACCGACCCTGGCGGGGCTGCTGCTCCTGCCCCAATCGGTCTTCACCACCATCGGGTCCTACATCTGCGGGCCGGTCACCGAACGGACCGGGCGCTCGAAACCGCTGCTGGTCGCGGGTGTGGCGATCATGAGCGCGAGCTACCTGGCACTGGCGTCGATGAACGCGGACACACACCTGGCACTCGTCACCGTCGTCGTTTCGGTGATGGGCCTGGGCCTGGGCTTCTTCTTCCAGACGGTGCTCATCGCCCTCCAGACCAGCGTCGAGCCCAAGGACATCGGCGTCGCGAGCGGGCTCTACTCCTTCACCCGCCAGCTCGGCGGCGCGCTGGGTGCGGCGCTGTTCGTGTCGTTGCTGTTCTCCACGGCGACCACGGAGATCACGGAGGCGGGGAACGCCAGCGCCGGATTCGCCCAGGCGGTCGAGGACCCCGCCGTCATGGCCGACCCCGACAACCGGGCGGCGGCCGACACCGTGCTCGAGGGCGTGTCGGCGGATGACCTGGACGACACCTCCTTCCTCCAGCGGGTCGCCCCGGACATCGCCGAGCCCTACGTCGTCGGTCTGGACAACGCCATGAGCACCGTCTTCCTGATGATGAGCGGCTTCGTCCTGGTCTCCGCGGTCACGGCGCTGCTCATCCCGGAGCGCCCCCGACGCAAGCGCGAGGAATCCCCGCCGGAGACGGCCGACACCGAACACTGAATCCGAACCAACCCTGAAAGGGACGTCACCCATGCGCATGGACATCTGGTCGGATGTCATCTGCCCCTGGTGCTACATAGGCAAGCGCCGTCTGGAGGCCGCACTCGACGACTTCGAGCACGCCGACAGGGTCACCGTGGTCTGGAGGGCCTTCCAGCTCGACCCGTCGCTCGCCGCCCAGCCCGGTCCCAGCGCGGTCGAGGTCATGGCGGGCCCCGGAGGCGATCACGCCCGCGTACGCGCGCGCTTCGCGGAGATCTCCCGGATCGGCGCGGAGGACGGCCTGGAACTGCGGCTGGGCTCCGCCCACCCGGTGAACACCTTCGACGCCCACCGCCTCTCCGCCTGGGCCCGTGAGCTGGATCAGCAGGACGCCATGGTCGAGCGTCTGCTCCACGGCTACCACACACGAAACCTCAACATCGCCGACCACACCGTGCTCGCCGACCTCGCCTCGGAGGCGGGACTGGACCGTGACGAGGCCCTGGGGGTCCTGGGCGAGGGCCGGTACACCGACGACGTGCGCACCGACCTCGCCGAGGCCCGGACCGTGGGGGCGCGGGGCGTCCCCACTTTCGCCCTGAACGGACGGAAGTTCCACCACGGTCCGCCCGAGGTCGGCCCCCTGGTGAGGCTGCTACGGACCGCGGCGGCCTCAGCTCCGGCCTGATCCCCCGGAGGCGCGAACGCCCCGCGACGGATCGCACGACCAACGACGCACCAAGGAGATGAGTACACATGGACATCGGTATCGGCCTGCCCGGTCACATCAGGGGAGGCATCGACGGAACGACCGTGGTCGAGTGGGCCCGTCGGGCCGAGGCGAGGGGTTTCGCCACCCTCGCCGTCAGCGACCGCGTCGTCTACACGACGCCGGAGCCGCTGGTCGCCCTGGCGGCCGCGGCGGGTGCCACCACCAGGATCCGGCTGGCCACCGGTGTCCTCCTCGCTCCTCTGCGCACGAACCACACCCTGTTTGCCAAGCAGGTCGCGACCCTGGACCGCGTCGCCGGGCCGGGACGGCTCCGTCTGGGGGTCGCCCCCGGGCTGCGCGAGGACGACTTCCATCTGTCCGGCGTGGACTTCAACACCCGGGGGAGGGACCTCGACAGTCAGCTCCGCCGCATGAAGGAGGTGTGGCGCACCGACAGCGGGATCGGCCCCGCTCCCGCCACCCCCGGCGGACCCGAGCTGATGTTCGGGGGCATGTCCGCCGCCACGCTTCGGCGGATCCGCGAGTTCGGCGGCGGCTGGGTCATCGGGGACTGCACCGCCGACGAGTTCACGGAGTTCGCCGTCCAGGCCAGGCCGGCCTGGACCGAGGCCGGACACACGGGCGAGCTGCCGACGTCGGCGGCCGTGATGTTCGCGCTCGGCCCCGACGCGAAGACCATCGTCGACGACGAGATCCGGCCCTACTACGCCTTCATCGGCGAGGAGTGGCTCCAGTACGCCATCGACGGCGCCTACACGGCGGCGGAGGACATCCGCAAGGCGGTCGCCGACTTCGAGGCGGCCGGATGCCACGAACTGGTCTTCACCGGTAACAGCGCCGATCCGGAGCAGGTCGACCTGCTCGCCGACGCGGTCGGTCTCTGAACGACGGGGCGGGTACGACGCCCCCAACCTCCCCCTCCGGTCCGCCGCGAACGCGTTTTGAGGCTGTCTCAAGCGGTCCCGACCACAGTGAGGGACATCAGCTCGCACCGTAGGCCGGAAACACGGCCGGACGTGGAGGGGGAGGGCTCTGATGAGCCGTCGTGTCGTGATCACCGGAGTCGGCGTCCGAGCACCGGGAGGGGCGGGAAGGAAGGAGTTCTGGGAACTTCTGATGTCGGGGCGGACGGCGACGCGCCGCATCTCGTTCTTCGACCCGGAGCCCTTCCGGTCCCAGATCGCGGGTGAATGCGACTTCTCCTCTGAGGCGGAAGGGCTCACTCCCCGCCAGATCAGACGGATGGACAGGGCTGCGCAGTTCGCGGTCGCCTGCGCCGCCGAGGCCCTCGCCGACAGCGGGCTGGACGTGGAGGAGACCGGACGGCACCGCGTCGGCGTCTCGCTGGGCAGCGCGGTGGCCGCGGCCACCAGCCTCGAACGCGAGTACCTCGTCCTGTCCGACTCCGGTCGGCGGTGGGAGGTGGACACGGACTACCTGGTGCCGCACATGCACGGCTACCTCGCCCCCGACGTCATGGCCGCCGAGGTGGCCTGGCATGCGGGGACCGAGGGGCCGACGATGCTGGTGTCAGACGGATGCACCTCGGGTCTGGACGCGGTCGCCCACGCCTGCGACCTCATCACCGAGGGCAGCGCGGACGCCATGATCGCCGGGGCCAGCGACACCCCGATCACGCCTATCGTCGTAGCGTCCTTCGACGCGATCAAGGCCACCAGTACCCGCAACGACACTCCCGGTCAGGCCTCGCGCCCCTTCGACGCCACCCGCGACGGCTTCGTCCTGGCTGAGGGCGCGGCCGTCTTCACCCTGGAGGAGCTCGGCCACGCCCGGCGGCGGGGAGCCCACGTCTACGCCGAGATCACCGGGCACGCCACCCGTCTCAACGCCTACCACATGACCGGCCTCAAGACCGACGGCCGGGAGATGGCGGAGGCGATCCGGACCGCTCTCGACCAGGGCCGGACCAACCCCACCGAGGTCGACTACGTCAACGCCCACGGCTCCGGCACCAAACAGAACGACCGGCACGAGACCGCGGCGTTCAAGCGGGCCCTGGGAGAACACGCCCGGGACGTGCCCATCAGTTCGATCAAGTCCATGATCGGCCACTCGCTCGGTGCCATCGGCTCCATCGAACTGGCCGCCTGCGCGCTCGCGATCGACCAGGGCGGCATTCCACCCACGGCCAACCTGGAGAACCCCGACCCCGAATGTGACCTCGACTACGTACCGCGCGTCGCCAGGGACGAGCGTGTGGAGACCGTGATCAGCGTCGGTAGCGGGTTCGGCGGGTTCCAGACCGCGGTCCTGCTCCAAGCCCCCAAGGGAGGCCGTTCGTGAACAAGCCCGTCTGGATCACCGGGGTCGGCGTGACCGCGCCCACCGGCCTGAGCCGGGACGAACACTGGAAGGCCACACTGGAGGGCCGCTCCGGGATCGCACCGCTCACCCGTTTCGACACGAGCGGCTATCCTTCGACACTCGCCGGTCAGATCACGGGTTTCGACCCGGCCGCCCACATCCCCAAACGCCTGCTGCCCCAGACCGACATCTCCACCAGACTCGCCCTCACCGCCGCAGCCGAGGCCATCGAGAACGCGCGCCTGCGTCCCGAGGACACGACCGACTACGACATGGGAGTCGTCACCTCCAACGCCACGGGGGGCTTCGACTTCACCCACCGCGAGTTCCGGAAACTGTGGCATCAGGGCCCCAGATCCGTCAGCGTCTACGAGTCCTTCGCCTGGTTCTACGCGGTGAACACCGGCCAGATCTCGATCCGGAACGGCATGCGCGGCCCGGGTAACGCGCTGGTGGCCGAGCAGGCGGGGGGACTGGACGCCCTTGGCCACGCGCGCAGGACCGTTCGCAAGGGCACCCCGATCGTCGTCACCGGCGGGGTCGACTCCGCCCTCGACCCCTGGGGATACGCCTCCCACATCTCCAGCGGCCGGATCAGTCGGACGACCGATCCCGCCCGGGCGTACCTCCCCTTCTCCGCCGACGCCGAGGGCCACGTCCCCGGAGAGGGCGGAGCCCTGTTCCTGGTGGAGGCGGAGGAGAGCGCACGAGCCAGGGGCGTGGTCCCGCTGGCCGAGATCGCCGGATACGCCTCAGGGTTCGACCCCGAACCGGGGAGCGGCCGTCCCCCGGCCCTGCGGCGCCTGATCGAGGCCGCCGTCGCCGACGCCGGGCTCCGACCGGCCGACGTCGACGTCGTCTTCGCCAACGCCGCGGCCGTCCCCGAGGACGACGTCGCGGAGGCGAGGGCGATCCGCGAGGTCTTCGGTCCCGGCGGAGTCCCGGTGACCGCACCCAAAGCCCTGGTGGGCAGGCTCGGCTCCGGCGGGGGGCCGCTCGACGTGGCGACCGCCGTGTCCGCCTTCGGCGCGGACACCATCCCACCGACCGGAACCGACATCGAGGTGCCGGAGGAGTACGGCATCGACCTGGTCGGCGCCCGGCCCCGTACGGCCCGTCTGGGCACCGCCCTGGTCCTGGCACGCGGCATCCGGGGCTTCACCAGCGCGCTACTGCTCAGGAATCCCCCGCTGCACTGAACGACCCACTCCGAGAAGAGGAACCGCTATGCCCAAGATGAGCCTGACCGACCTGCGCCGGATACTCGTCGAGAACGCCGGGGAGGTCGAAGGCACCCAGCTCGACGAGAGCCTGCTCGACGTCGGCTTCGAGGAGATCGGCTACGACTCCCTGGCACTCATGGAGAGCGCGGCCGCCATCACCGACGAGTACGGCGTGGAGGTGCCGGACGAGACCCTCGCGGACCTGCGGACCCCGCGGCAGTTCCTCGAGTTCGTCAACTCCGCCCCCGTCGTCTCCTGAATCCGCAGCCCGATACGGAAAGGTGCCCGTGGTGACCCCACCACCCCACACCACACGCCATCACCGGACCATCCAGGCCCCGGCGGAGCTCGTCTACTCGCTGGTCGCCGACGCCACCCGCTGGCCCGCGGTGTTCGAGCCCAGCGTCGCACTGCGGCACATCGAACGGAGCGAGGAGGAGGAGCGCTTCCGCATCTGGGCCATGGTCAACGGGACGGTATCCACATGGACCTCGCACCGGACCCTGGAGAGCGATGCGCTGCGGGTCACCTTCCGGCAGGAGCGTGCCCGACCCCCAGTGACATCGATGACGGGCTCCTGGACGGTCCGGCCCCTGGCACCCGGACGCAGCGAGGTCGAGCTCCGGCACGACTTCACTCTGGAGGCCGGTCCGGAAGGGTCGCACGAGGGCTTTCTGACGGCCGTCGACCGGAACAGCGTCCGGGAACTGGACGCGCTCGCCAGGGTCGCCGAACTCGAGGGCTCCCTGGACGACGTCCTGTTCACCTTCACGGACACGGTCAGGGTCCAGGCGCCCGCCGAGTCCGTATACGCCTTCGTGGCCCGTGCCGACTCCTGGCCCGAGCGCCTGCCCCACGTGCTGAAGGTGTCGCTGCGGGAGGAACCCCCGGGGATCCAGGAGCTGGAGATGGAGACCGCCACCTCGGACGGCTCCTCCCACGTCACACGCTCGTACCGCGTCTGCGAGGCGTCCTCGTGGATCGCCTACAAACAGGTGGTCCTGCCGGAGCTTCTCCACGGCCACAGCGGGGTCTGGTCCTTCCAGGACGAGGCCGACGGGGCATCGACGGCCCACTCCCAGCACACCGTGCTGTTGAACCCGGAGGCCGTCGGTCGGGTCCTGGGCCCTGACACCACCCTGGCCCAGGCCCGCGACCGTGTCCGCGACCTGCTGGGCGCCAACAGCAGGACCACCTTGGAACGGGCCGCCGAACACGCCTCACGCGGTGTCCCGTCGAGTGCGCGGAGCCGGTCGTGACGGGGGCGGCGGCCCGGGCCGCCGCCCCTTGGGTGGAGGAGGTGGCCGAGGGGGTCCACGCCCACATCCAGCCCGACGGCGGGTGGTGCCTCAACAACTCCGGAGTGGTCGTCTTCGACGGCGGTGCCGTAGTCATCGACACCGCCGCCACCGAACGGCGGGCGACGGCGCTGCGCCGGACGGTGGACGCCCTCGCGCCCGGTCCGCGCAGGATCGTCGTCAACACGCACCACCACGGTGACCACGTCTTCGGTAACTTCGTCTTCGGCGACTCCGCCGAGGTGATCGCCCACGAGCGGGCGGTGGCGGAGGTCGAGGACACCGGGCTCGCGCTCACGCGGCTCTGGCCGGACGTCGACTGGGGCGACATCCGTCTGGTGCTCCCCACGATGACCTTCACCGACCGCCTCGACCTGAGGTTGGGGGACCGCGTCGCGGAACTGCACCACGTCGGTCCGGCGCACACCACCAACGACGTCGTCGTGTGGTTGCCCGACGAGCGGGTCCTCTTCACCGGTGACACCGTGCTGAGCGGGTGCACCCCGTTCACCCTCATGGGCTCTGTCAGCGGAACGCTGGAGACGATGGAGCGGTTGCGGGGCTTCGGGGCACGCGTGCTCGTCTGCGGGCACGGTCCGGTCTGCGGTCCCGAGGCGATCGACCTGACCACGGACTACACTCTCTGGCTTCGGAACCTGGCCCGGAGGGGACACGAACGCGGGTGGTCCCCGCTGGAGACGGCGTTCGAGGCGGACCTGGGTCCCCACGCCGACCTGATCGACCCGGAACGGATCGTCGGGAACCTGCACCGCGCCTACGCCGAACTCGACGGGGCCGTACCGGGGGCGCCCCTGGACGTTCTCACCGCGTTCCGGGAGATGGTCGACTACAACGGCGGACGCCTTCCCACCTGTCTGGCCTGACAACCGTGGAGACGGAGGCCGTCAAGCGACGCGAGAGCGGAGCCCGTCAACGATGTTCACCGCGTCGGGGCCGGTGCTCGGACCGGGCAGCGGCGTGCCGCCACCCCGCGGGTGAACCGATCAACCGACCCAGGAGACCCGGACGGTTACCTTCGGTGTCGCGCGGCGGGCTCTTCCCCGTCCGCCGGAACGGACCCGACGGTGGGCTCGGAGACGCTCGGCCACCGTAACCACGGGTGTACCACCGACACCCACGTCCATGCGACGCCCCACCACGAGGAGGCGGCTGGCGCGGGTTGTTGGCGCGGATCCCGTGCCAACCGAGCCCCGAACACGAAGAAGACCCGGGGCCCCTCCCGCGTGCGCGGTGTGGGACCCCGGGTCGGTGCGCGGAGGATATGGGATTTGAACCCATGAGGGGGTTGCCCCCCAACCGCATTAGCAGTGCGGCGCCATAGGCCACTAGGCGAATCCTCCTGGCGCGCACAAGCCTACAGACACCGGGGAGGGTTGCGCAAAACGAATGCCCGTCCGCGCCCTGTGACCTGTGGGACAGAGCCGCGGAAGGCGAACCGCCTGTTCACGCGGTCGCGGTGGTGTGGTCGGGACGGGGCCGCCGGGAGTCCCCTCCGACGACCTCACGTGTCTGGCGTCCCCCGGCCCGTGAGCGGTCGCGTCGCCGCTCCGGGCGGACGCCTTGGCGGCACCCGCTGGCAGCCCCGGGCGTTCCGGCCGCACGCCCGGGCGCGGCGAGGTCCTGGAGGAGCGGCTCCGGCGCCTTCCCGTACCGCGCCTCCTGCGGAGCTTCTCGTCGCACCGGGCCGGGCGGGGCTCCGTCCCGCCCTCTTCGGGGGGTCGTGCGCCGTGCCCGGACCGCGTTCCCGAAGCCGTTCCACCCGGCGGAGTGCGGCGGGTCAGGTGGTGGTGCGCTCGATGATGAGGTCCGCGTCGATGCGCAGCTTGTCCACGGCCCGTGACAGCGTGCTCTTGACCGTGCCCAGCGTCACCCCCATCCGCTGGGCGATCTGGGCCTCGGTGAGGTCCTCGTAGTAGCGCAGCACCACCGTGGTCCGCTGACGTTGGGGCAGCCGGTCGATGGCGCGCTCCACCACGTCGGCCAGGTCGCTGCGCCAGGTGGGGTCGTCCACCCTCTGCTCGGGGATGTCGTCGGTGGGGTAGACGTCCAGGCGGTTGCGGCGCCACTCGGAGATCTGCGTGTTGACCATGGCCCTGCGCACGTAGCCGTCACGCGCCTTCGGGTTGGTGATCCGGTCCCAGGAGAGGAAGGTCTTCACGAGGGCCGCCTGGAGCAGGTCCTCGGCGTCGGCGTGGTTGTTCGTGAGGGACCTGGCCATCCGCAGCAGGGCCGGACCGCGCTCAGCGACGTAGTGGCTGAACTCGTCGTACCTGGGAGTCCGGGTCGTCCCCGTCACTCGGACCACCGACCTTCACGGGCGCTGCCTGGGCTTTCGTCGTGTTCCTCCTCCCTAACTCTCACACAGCGAACGCAAACATCCGGGCATCTGTGGCCCACGTGCCGACAAACGGAACAACGGGAATTTTCCGGGCTTCCGTCGCACGGCAGGCGCCGCTGAGGGCCCTGGTGGGCGGGGCGCCGCTGGTCGCGGGCCGTTCCGAGGCGGCTGCGAATGTACCGCGTAGGGGCTTGCGTATATTTGTATCTCTTTCAGAATCTATGGGTCCTATGCGTAGCTTTGTGGGCACAGAATGTGGTGGGAAAATCGCACGTCGTTCGAGCGAGAGGGGGTTTTCACTTGGAGTTATTCATTGGTCGCGGAAAGTGTTCGATGTGTCGCGCGGCGCGATCTCCACACACGCCCCTGACGCCTGTCGGTGCCCGTCATCGGGCCGGTGGCACCGGGAACCCGGGAGACCGACGGGGACGAAGCGACGAGTCGTGTGACGAGGGGGCTCAGTCGACATGTCAGTGATCACCGGAGTCGAACGGAACCGCAGAGGATTCACCGCCGCGGTACTCGGCGCCGAGAGCGCGCCCGAACCCACGCCGCTCGGACACCGCGTCACACGCGGCGTGGTCGTCAGCGCCAACTCCCGCATGCTCTGCCTGGCCGTCCCCGGCGGCGAGGAACGCTTCATGTACGACCGCACCACCACCTTCTGGAGGGGCGGGGACGTGGGCCCCGGAGAGCTCCGCACCGGCGACGACGCCATCGTGCTGCGCGTACCCGGTGGCCACCCGATCGCCGAACGCGTGTGGTCCCAGGCCGCCCGCGCCACGGGTGTCATCGTCAGCCGTGACGGCGACACCCTGGAGGTCGACCCCGGCCACGGGCGTCCCCGCCAGACCGTCGTCCTTCCCTACCGCACCTCGGGACGCATCTCCGTACGCCATCCGCGGCTGGAACCCGGCTACGTCTTCGACGCCGTCGGCGTCTGGTGGGAGGGAACCGTGCGGGCGATACGCCCCGCCACCACCCAACCGCCCCACCCGCTCAGCGCCACACCGCACAGACCACCCACACGTCGGCCAGCCACCACGCTGAGCGGCATCGCCACCTGGTACGACCCGGCGTGGGGCCGTTCCCCGCACATGGACCCGCGTGCCCATGTCCACGGGGCCGCCTACCCGGCGCTCGATCCCGTCGGCCACGACGCCGGGTGTGACCGGCGCGCCTCCTGCGTTCCGCTGCCGCTGCTGTCCACCGGCGCGATCCTGAGCCTGCGCAACGACTGTACGAGGGAGGCCGCCGCGATCCCCGTGGTCGACTGCGCCGCCGCCGACAGTTGGCTGTGCGACCTGTGCCCCGCCTGCGGGGGCCAGGCCGCCGGACGGCTCGCCTCACTCACCATGACCAGCTTCGTCGCCCTCGGCGGGCGGCTGGAGGACGGCTGCTTCAACGCGACCGTCACCGTCCACGACGGGGAGGGATGACCGATGCTGTCGGAGATCGTCGAGGCGTTCCGTGAGGTCCAGCTACCGCTCCTGGCGGTACTGCTCCTGCTCGGCGCCGCCGCCAAGACCACCAGACGGGCGGCCGGTGCGGGGCTGGCCGTCCTGGTGCCCGAACGCCTGCGCCGTGTGTCCACGGTCGGCACGGGCCTGCTGGAGGCCGTACTGGGGGTCGGCCTGCTGGCGCTGACCGGACTGCTGGGGGAGGCGGCGCGGACACTCACCGCGGTCGTGTTCGCCGTCTCGGTGGTGGTCCTGGTCCTGGTCCGCAGACGCGACCCCGAGGCGGGCTGCGGCTGCTTCGGCGGTTTGAGCAGGGCGCCGGTCGGCTGGCGCACGCTGGCCCGGGCCGGGTTCCTGTCGGCCGCAGCCCTGGCCACACTCGGCCTGGAACCCGCGGGGTGGCAGGTGATCGCCTCGACGACCCCGACGCACGCCGGGATCCTGGGCGTGGAGCTGCTGTTCCTGGCCCTGCTCAGCCCCGAACCGCGGGGTGTGGTCGCGCGCGCTCTCCACCGGGAGCCGTGCGGTCTGCGCGAGGTTCCACTGCGCCGCACCATGCGCACCCTGCGCCACAGCGACGTGTGGCGCGTCAACGAACCGGTGATGCTCGGAACCGAACCCGAGGACGTGTGGCGCCAGGGCTGCTGGCGGTTCCTGCGCTACGACGGGATGCGGCACGGTCGCCGGACCGACGTGGTGTACGCGGTCAGGACCGGCGGCAGCCGTCGTACCGCCGTGCGCGCCGTCCTGGTCGACCGGGGCAGCGGAACGGTGGTCGCGTCCTTCGGCGCCGTCACCCGCGCCGACCTTCCGGCCCCGCCGCGCAGGCTGGCCAGCCCGAGCGAGGCGGCCAGGCGTGACGCGTGGCGCCACGACGAGGCCAGGGCGGCGGCCAGCCTCCGTGCGGCACGGGAACACGCCACGGTATGGGATTCCATGGAGAGTGAACCGGACGTCCGGGCGACGGACGCCCCGGAGCCGGACACGCGGGGCGCCGAAGTACGGGACACCGGGAACCAGGACGCCGGGGCCCGGGGCGCGGCCGCGCGGAACCCGAAGGGACGGGAGTCGACACCGGCCGGATGAGCGCCCTCCGACGCCCCCGGAGGACGGATGCCTCCGGGGGCGTCAGGACCGGTCCCCGTCCTGTTCCGTGCCGGACGTTCCCTCGCCGTCTCCGGCGGCCTCGGAGACACCCCCGGAGCGGCCGCGTCTCCTGGCACGCCAGAGCTGTTCTCCCACCTCGAACACGCCGACGACCAACATGAGCACACCCAGCGGACCGCCCCGGAACCAGAAGAAATCGGTGTTCCAGAAGAACAGCGCGAGAACCGCTCCGACCACGACCAGCGTCACACCCAGAAGAATCCTGAAGCGCACACGTCCTCCAACTCCTCCACGCCCCCGCCTCCCGGGCGTCAGGCCGTTCACCCCAGCATCTGACGCTGCCTCTCGACGGCGGCCTCACTGAACTCCACGAGCATCCTCTCGTAGTCCTCCAGACCACCGTTCCCCACGACGGACGTACTGCCGACGAGCTCGCCGTTGCGGTACATGAGACTGACCATGTGCCTCGTCTCCCCTGCGGACTCCACCTCGACGGTGAAGGCCCGCGACGCGTCACCGATGTGCGGCACGTCCTCCAGGTCTCTCACCCTGTAGTCGGAGGTGGTGCCGTCCTCGTGGGTGGCGGTGTACTCGTCGCAGCTCTCCGGCGGTTCGGTGGACACGGCCTCCGCGGCCGTCTCCTCGTCCAGCCGCACCAGCATGTGCGTCACCGCGCCCCCGGACCACTCGTAGGCCGCCACCGAGGCGGGGGCGTCGCGCACGCCCTCCAGGCCGCCCCACTGGTTCGCGGCGTCCATGCACTCGGGCTTGTCGAGCTCGGTGGAGGCCCGTACCTCCTCGCTGTACCGCACTGTGACAAGCTCGGAGTAGGTACCGCTCTCGCTGCTCTCGGCCACCAACGTGGCGTCACGGACGTTCAGCGGCTGCGCCTCGTGCAGTGCCGTCGCGGCCTCGGCGTTGGGGTCGGCGTTCTGTTCCGCGCCGCCACCGCACGCACTCAGGAGGACCGCCATGGGTAGGGCCACAGGAAGGACCAATGACCGGACGAATCCCCGGCTCTCTCGCAACCGGGGGGTCTGACCAGCGACGTTCCGTGCCGAATGAGCGGGGCAGGGACGCAAGCGCATGGTGATATCTCCTCGTTTGTGCGATATTTCCGCTGGGAGCGGTGACCGAACCCGGACGCGTAATTGCTGAGCGTGTCGCGGGGTTAGCACAAAGTATTGAGGAAGGACAATGGTGTCGGAGTCGAAATCGCCATATCTGCGGTCGGTGCTGGAGAGCATCCCGCCCTACAAGCCCGGACTGAAGGTCGTCGGGCCAGGCGGGCGGTCGATCAAGCTGTCCTCCAACGAGAGCCCCCACGGGCCGCTCCCGTCGGTGCGCGAGGCCATCGCCCAGGCCGCGTCCCAGCTGAACCGCTACCCGGACCCGGGCGCCACCGAGCTCACCTCCGCGCTCGCCCGGCGCCTCGACGTCCCCGAGGAGCACATCGCCCTCGGCGCCGGTTCCGTGGGGCTGCTCCAGCAGTTGCTCGAAGCGGTCGGTGAACCCGGGGCCGAGGTCGTCTACGCGTGGCGGTCCTTCGAGGCCTACCCGCTGCTCGTCGAACTGACGGGCGCCGCTTCCGTCCGGGTGCCGCTGAAGGACGAGACGCACGACCTCGACGCGATCGCGGACGCGATCACCGAGAACACCCGCATGGTGCTCGTGTGCAACCCGAACAACCCGACCGGCACCACGGTGGGCGAGGAGGAACTGGCCGCCTTTCTGGACCGGGTCCCCGACCACGTCCTGGTCATCCTGGACGAGGCGTACCGCGAGTACGTGCGCGACCCGCGGGTGCCCGACGGCGTCAAGCTGTACGGGGACCGCCCGAACGTCGCCGTGCTGCGCACCTTCTCCAAGGCCTACGGGCTCGCCGCCGTGCGTCTGGGCTTCCTCGTGGGGCACCCGCACGTGACCGCGGCGGCCCGGAAGACCCTCGTGCCGTTCGCGGTGAACCACCTCGCGCAGGCCGCCGGTATCGCCTCCCTCGAAGCCGAGGAGGAGCTGCTGGAGCGGGTGGAGGCCACCGTGAAGGAGCGGGGCCGGGTCCGCGAGGCGCTCATCGACTCCGGGTGGACGGTTCCGCCGACCGAGGCCAACTTCGTGTGGCTGCGGGTGGACGAGGACACGAACGACTTCGCCGCGGAGTGCGCGAAGGAGGGTGTCGCGGTGCGTCCGTTCCCCGGTGAGGGCGCCCGGGTGAGCCTGGGGACCCCGGAGGAGAACGACGTGTTCCTGTCCGTGGCCACCTCCTACGGCAAGCGCCGCTAGGGCCCCGGTCCCCGCGTCCGCGTTCACGCGCCCGGTGCCGTGACCGGCGTCCCGCGTTCGGGACGCCGGTCACGGTGTGGCGGGGCGGGGACGACCAGGGTTGTCCACAGGTTGCGGAGAGCTGGTGGTCCGCGGGGCGGGCGCGCTGGGATCCTGGGGCACGGGGGAGCCGCACGGCGGCCACGGCGGGCCGCAGCGCCCCCGAACCGAGGCTAACCAGCCAGCGCCCACTCCCACCAGCCCTTTCCACAGCCTGTGGACGGAGCAGTGTGGCCGTGGTGTGGTCGCAGCATGGCCGCGAAAACCGCGGGGCCTGAGCGGACCAGAGTTCCCGTCAGCGCTCACCAGTCGGTGGCGGACACGACCTCCGCGGCGATCTCCTCGACGGTGAGGCCGTCCGTCGCCACGCGCACGGTGCCTGGCGGAGCCTCCGCGTCCAGGTACACGGCGGCGCGCAGGCTACGTTCGATGTGGGGAAGCAGCTGGGAACCGATCTCGCGCATGGCCAGGCGCTCACGCACGGTGGACTCGCTCGCGGTGAGCAGTACGCGGGTGACACCGATGCCCCCGCCGCCCATGGCGCGGCGGAGCATGTCCTCCTCCATGACGCTGACGGTGTTCGTGTAGATCAGCCGGTGGTGCCCGAGCGCGGCGTAGTTCGCCCAGACCGCCGCGACGTTGCGCTCGGTGATACCCGCCCTGTGGGGATCGTCGGCGGGGGCGGGATGGACCTGGTCCATGTAGTCGCCCTCCAGGAGGCAGTGCGCGATCCCGCGCCGCTTGAGGATCTCGGAGACCTCCCAGGCGACCGTGGTCTTGCCGGTTCCCGAGCCGCCGCCGACGAGGAGAAGCCGCCTGCACGTGCCTTCGGCGTCGCCGTCGCCGTTGTCGTAATCGCTCATGCGCGTAAGAGTGTCAGGCGAGGGAGCGCGGGTCACCGGATTATCCACAGGCTGTGGAAGGGGCTGGTGGAGGCGGGTCCGGACTGGTTAGCCTCGGTTCGGGGGCGCTGCGGCCCGCCGTGGCCGCCGTGCGGGGCCCCCGGCTTCCAGGATCCCAGCACAACCGGACAACGGGCGACCGACTCTCCACAGCCTGTGGACGACGTCGCTGTCACACCAGCCGCCGCACGCCCGGCAGTTCGCCTCCGGCAGCCGTTCGCTCCGCCCGGCTACCACGTCCGGCCCGGGCTCAGCGCTCGGCGTTGGTCCTCCGAACCGCTCACACGGCCGCCACAGCTACGCACAGCGACGGGGGTGCCCCCTGCCGAGGTCACACCCCCGTCCGTGACGCCCACGCGCTCTCACGCGCGCTCACGCGGCTCCCGTCGTCCGGTGACGCGCCCGCCTGACCGCCTGCCCGCCTGACCGCCGGGCTGACAGACCGCCCGGCTCTCCGGCCGCCCGACGACTACTTGCCCGCGGCGTCCTTGTCCAGCTTCTCCACGATCAGCCGGTACAGCTGCCGTGGACGACCCGGCTGGAGGGTCCGGTTGGGCGGCAGCGGCCACGCCAACCCCTCCTCCACCAGGGTCCTCAGCAGCCGACGCGCGGTCCGGGAGGTCACACCGAGCATCCGACCGGCGTTCTCCGCGTCGACGACCAGCGGCCCGTCCTCCTCGGCGATCTTCTCCGAGAGCCGGATCAGCGTCTCGCGACCCTTGGTCCGCAGGGGTTCGGAGGACTGCCGTGCGGGTGCGCGCTGCGCGGGCACCAGCGAACGGCCCTCACGGTCCACCGCGAAGCTCTGACGGGAGGCCTGGGCCCGGTTCAGGGCCGCCCGGGCGTGCGCCTCGGCGTCCTGCGTGGTCCGCCCCATACCGATTCCGACCTCGATCGCGATCCCGAGTTCGGCCTTGATCCGCTCCACGAACGGGGGCTGGCGGAACCCCTCGGTCGCGGTCACGAGCGAGCCCCGGGTCGCCGTCACCATGAACGAATGATCGTCCAGCCGGTGCGCCGTGGCGTTGATCCGGTGGGCCTCCTGGAGCAGCAGCCGGTGCAGGGACAACCGCAACTCCTCCCGCCAGTACCGGGGGGTCGACCGCCGGGTCGAGTCACGCAGGGTGGGCACGTCCACCACCACGACGCCCAGCTGGGCCTCCTCCAGACGATGGTGCGCCCCCAGCAGACCCGCGGTCTGGAGGGCGCTGCGCACACCCGCGTTGGTCGGCCGCAGCCGGACCACGGGCACGCCGATGGCCTCCAGCCGCTCGGCGACCCCGCGCACACACGTGATCGCCATCTTGGTGGCCTTGCGACGCCACAGACCCTCGTGGAAGGACGTGAGCTGTGCGGTGTTGGTGAGTTCCTCGTGCACGTGGATGCCGTCCACGGGCAGGTCGACCTCGGAGTAGGCCTCCACCACGTCAGCGCGGCTGAGCACGTCCAGACTGGCTCTGGTCGGATCGTAACGTTCGTCCAGGGTCGCCCGGAGCAGGGCCTCGTGCAGACTCGCCCCTCCGAGGGGCACGAAGGTGGCGGGCATCGTCAGCACCCCCGCCTTGCGTGCGAACTCGTAGGGGACAGGGCTGGCGAACAGATAGGCGTCGATCGCCGAACCCAGCCTGACGACCTTGTCCGTCGCCTCTTGCTCATCTCGGTACGCGGCGGCGATGAGTCTGGCGTTGAGGGGCCCCGTGGACCCCGGACCCATGAGCATGACCCGTTCGACCACCTCATGGGGCCCTATGACGCCGATCGTCAAATCGCCAGTACGCTGGGCACTCACCTCGGGTTGCTCCCCGCTACCATTCCACGCTCTTCACTATGTGCGCCCACTGGTTTCCCGACCCGATCTCTGTCACGGCATGATTGCCGAGATCGTACCCATTGTGCGGGGCCAAAGAAGATCGTTTTCCATATCAACGCCGAAAGCCCGGGTGGGATACGGGCCCCACCCCGGCTTGAACTGCGCTTTCGGCTCCCTACGAGACGGTGACGCGCTCCACGTCGCCGCCTAGCGCAGCGAGCCGGGTCGCGAACTGAGCGTGACCACGGTCCACCAGATAACCAGGCGCCACGATTGTCTCACCTTCGGCGACCAGTCCGGCGAGGACCAGAGCCGCTCCCGTACGCAGGTCGTGGGCGATGACCTCCGCACCGCGCAGGTTGGTGGAGCCGTGCACGATCGCTCGGGTGCCCTCCACCTCGATCTTGGCGCCCATCTTGTTGAGCTCGTCGGCCAGGGCGAACCGGCCGTCGTAGATGGCCTCGTGGATGTAGCTCTCGCCCTCGGCCAGGGTGGCCAGGGCCATCAGGGGCGACTGGAGGTCGGTGGCGAAGCCCGGGAACGGCGAGGTGACGGCGTTGATCGGCCGCAGCGGCACCGAGGGGTCGCGCTGGACGTGCAGGACCGCGCCCTCCTGGGAGAAGCCCACGCCCATCTGCTCCAGTTTCCAGCGGGCCACGCCCAGGTGGTCCAGCTGCGCGCCGACGAGGCTGACCTCGCCGCCGGTGGCGGCGACGGTCATGGCGAACACGCCCGCGTCGATGCGGTCGGCCATGATGGTGTGCTCGACGGCCGTGAGCTCCTCGACGCCCTCCACGGTGATGAAGCCCGTGCCGCCGCCGCTGATCTTCGCGCCCATGGCGCTCAGGAACTCGATGACGTCGAGGACCTCGGGCTCCAGGGCCGCGTGCTCGATCACGGTGGTGCCGGGAGCCAGCACCGCGGCCATGATCAGGTTCTCGGTGCCCGTGTGGGACGGGGTGTCCAGGTAGAGGCGACCCCCGCGGAGGTTGCTGGCCTCGACGTTGATGTGGTTGCGCTCGGTGTCCTCGGTGACCTCGGCGCCCAGACGCGCGAATCCCCGGTAGTGGAAGTCCAGGTTGCGGCTGCCCAGGTTGCAGCCGCCCACACCCTCGATACGGGCGCGGCCGGTGCGGTGCATCAGCGCCGGAACGAAGAGCACGGAGCCGCGGAAGCGGGCCGCGATCTCGGCGGGCAGGACGGCCCGTTCCGGGTCGTTGAGCTGGGAGGCGTCGATGACGACGGTGCGTTCGGCTTCGTGGAACTCGACCTTGGCGCCCACGTGCTCGGCGAGTTCGAGAGCTCGGTAGACATCCTCGATGACCGGAACGTTCCGCAGCACCGTACGGCCCCTGGCCGCGAGGAGGGCGGCCCCGATCATCGGCAGGACGGCGTTCTTCGCGCCTTGGATGAACGCCGTTCCACTGAGGGGGCGTCCGCCGCGGACGCGGTAACGAACCTCCTGGCCCATGCTCATGTGCTCCTTTGTGAGGCAGATGTGGAAAAAGGTCACCCTCGTCGGGTTTCGCCTGTGTGCGTATGAGACGCGGGTTTCCCCTGGAACGTTGCGACCATCATGCGCGTGACCTGCGCGGCCAGTGAACCGGTGTTCGCGATGACTCTATAGCACCAGCTCGCGTGTACCGGCCCAGGACGTGGTATACCCGCAGATCGTGGATAGAGTCCCGTCAAACGGCCAAAGAGGTGTTCGTCTGACGGGAAAGACCGGGATGCCGCGCGTATGGCTGCCAGGACGTACCGGTGGCGCGCACAACGTCACCACCATACGCGCTCCCGGGCGTGAAGCGGTGATCGCGTGTGTCGAATCACCTGCCGAAGGTGTGTCACAGAGAGGGCTTGTCGCCGGTCAGGCGCTCGTATATCTCCACGTAGCGGTCGAGAGTGTGCTGCACCACGTGCTCCGGAAGTTCCGGCGGCGGCGCCTCCGAGGCCCGGTCCCACCCGGACTCCGGAGAGCGCAGCCAGTCCCGCAGCACCTGCTTGTCGAACGAGGGCTGCGGCCCTCCGGGAGCCCACTCGTCGGCGGGCCAGTAGCGGGAGGAGTCCGGGGTGAACACCTCGTCGGCGAGCACCAGGTTCCCGGCTCCGTCACGCCCGTACTCGAACTTGGTGTCGGCGAGGATGATGCCGCGCCTCCGGGCGAGTTCCCGGCCGCGCCCGTACACCCGCAGGGTGAGTTCGCGCAGTTCGGCGGCCAGGTCGGCCCCGTGCGCGGCGGCGACGGCGTCGAAGGACACGTTCTCGTCGTGGTCGCCCACCTCGGCCTTGGTCGCCGGGGTGAAGATCGGTTCGGGCAGCTCGGA
This sequence comes from Nocardiopsis halotolerans DSM 44410, assembly GCF_000341065.1. Taxonomy (GTDB): domain Bacteria; phylum Actinomycetota; class Actinomycetes; order Streptosporangiales; family Streptosporangiaceae; genus Nocardiopsis; species Nocardiopsis halotolerans. Next base: position 31,789 of record NZ_ANAX01000162.1, read on the forward strand.
GCCGTCGACCAGACCGTCGGGCAGCGCGATCCCGCACACGGTGCCGTCCGCCCGGTACTCCTCCAGGCCTGAACCGGTCAGGTAGCCCCGGGCCACGCACTCCACGGGCACCATGTCCAACCTGCGGCACACCAGGGCCCTTCCGGCCCAGTCGTCGGGGACGCCCTCCGGCAGGACGTCGGACACGACGTGGTTGGGCACCAGGTCGCCCAACTGGTCGAACCACCACAGGGACAGCTGGGTGAGCAGCCTCCCCTTGCCGGGGATCTCGGTGGGCAGCACCCAGTCGTACGCCGACACGCGGTCGGTGGCGACCATCACCAGCGCGCCGTCGCCGGTGGCGTACAGCTCACGTACCTTGCCGGTGTGCAGGTGGGTGAGTCCCTCCACCCGGACGGGTTCGGGCCTGACGACGAAACCGCTCATGGCTTCCCCTCTCCTACGCACCGGCCGCCGAGCGGCGCCGGGCGGGTTGTCCACAGGTTCGGGAAGGGGCTGTGGAACGTGCCCCGGTCCGTGATGGACTTGGAAAGGGGGCCTCGAACCCCCTCCCCATCGGGGTGCCCTGGGCACGCCCGTCCCCAGGCGTGCCCGCACCCCACTACAGCTCGGCGGCCGCGCGCTCGGCGATGTCGGTGCGGTGGAACGAGCCGCGCAGCTCGATCCTCGACACGGCCTCGTAGGCCCGCTCACGCGCCTGGCGCAGGTCGGCTCCGGTGCCCACCACGTTGAGCACGCGTCCGCCGTTGGACGTGACGCCGTCCGTGCCCTTCCACGCGGTCCCCGCGTGCAGCACGTACGCGCCCTCCAGCGAGTTCGCCTCGGCCAGCCCGCCGATGACGTCACCCGTGACCGGGGCTCCGGGGTAGTCCTCCGCCGCGACCACCACGGTGACCGCGGCGCCCGGCTTCCACTGGAGGGAACCGACGCTCCCGAGACCGCCGGTGTCGGTGGCCTGGAGGACCGCTCCGATCGGGGTGGACAGCCGGTCCAGGACCACCTGGGTCTCCGGGTCGCCGAACCGGGCGTTGAACTCCACCACGCGCGGCCCCCGCGACGTGAGCGCCAGACCCACGTACAGCAGCCCCTGGTAACGCTTGCCGCGCCGGTTCATCTCCATCAGGGTCGGCCGCACGACCGACTCCATGACCTCGTCCACCAGGCCCGCCGGGACCCACGGCAGCGGGGCGTACGCGCCCATGCCGCCCGTGTTGGGGCCCTGGTCGCCGTCGTAGGCGCGCTTGAAGTCCTGGGCGGGCAGCAGCGGGAGCGCGTGCAGCCCGTCGCTCAGTACGAAGAGGGACATCTCGGGGCCGTCGAGGAACTCCTCGACGACCACGCGCCCGCACTCGCGGGCGTGCTGCTCGGCGAGGGCGCGGTCCTCGGTCACCACGACGCCCTTGCCCGCGGCCAGGCCGTCGTCCTTGACCACGTACGGCGCGCCGAACTCGTCCAGCGCCTCGGACACCTGGCTGGCGTTCCTGCACACCCGCGCCTTGGCGGTGGGTACCCCGGCGGCCTCCATGACCTCCTTGGCGAAGGCCTTGGAGCCCTCCAGGCGGGCGGCCTCCTGGTCGGGGCCGAACACCGGGATGCCCCGGTCGCGGAGCGCGTCCGCCACACCGGCGACCAGCGGCGCCTCCGGGCCGACGACGACCAGCTCCGCGCGGATGCGCGAGGCCAGCTCGGTCACGGCCAGACCGTCGGTCACGTTGAGGACGTGGTTCTCGGCCAGCTCCGAGATGCCGGGGTTGCCCGGGGCGCTGTGGATGCTGGTGACGCCCGGATCCAGGGACAGGGCGCGGACCAGGGCGTGCTCGCGGCCTCCGCCGCCGAGAACGAGGGCTTTCACTACTGGGGGCCTCTTCGTGTTGAAGGCGGACAGACGTGCGGGTCAGACCAGGGAACGCAGTTCGAGCGTCTCGTCGCGGCCCGGACCGACACCGATGGCGGAGATCTGGGCTCCCGCCATCTCCTCCAGGGTACGCACGTAGGCCTGCGCGTTCTTGGGAAGTTCGTCGAACGTCCGGGCTCCGGTGATGTCCTCGGACCAGCCGTCGAGGTACTCGTAGACCGGCTCGGCGTGGTGGAAGTCGGTCTGCGTCATCGGGATCTCGTCGTGGCGGACCCCGTCGACCTCGTAGGCCACGCACACGGGGACGCGCTCCAGCCCCGTGAGCACGTCGAGCTTGGTGAGGAAGAAGTCGGTGATGCCGTTGATCCGCGTGGCGTGGCGCGCGATGGGCGCGTCGAACCAGCCGCAGCGGCGGGGGCGGGNGGTGACGCCGAACTCGCCGCCCTGGTCGCGCAGCCAGTCGCCCTGCTCGTCGAGCAGCTCGGTGGGGAAGGGACCCGAACCCACACGGGTGGTGTAGGCCTTGAGGATGCCCACGACCTTGGTGATGCGGGTGGGGCCGATGCCCGAACCGGCCGCCGCGCCGCCCGCGGTGGGCGAGGAGGAGGTCACGAACGGGTAGGTGCCGTGGTCGATGTCGAGCAGGGTGCCCTGGGAGCCCTCCAGGTACACCGTCCTGCCCTCGTCGAGCGCCTTGTTGAGGATCAGCGCGGTGTCGGCGACGTAGGGGCGGATCTGCTCGGCGTAGCCCAGGTACTCCTCGATGATCGGCTCGGCGTCCAGGCCGCGCCGGTTGTACACCTTGGTGAGCAGCTGGTTCTTGTCGTGCAGGGACAGCTCGATCTTCTTGCGGAGGATCTTGGGGTCGAACATGTCCTGCACGCGCACGCCCTGGCGGGAGACCTTGTCGGCGTAGGTCGGGCCGATACCGCGCCCGGTGGTGCCGATCCTGCCCTTGCCGAGGAAGCGCTCGCTGACCTTGTCCAGGGCCCGGTGGTAGGGCATGATCAGGTGCGCGTTCGCCGAGATGAGCAGGCGGGAGGTGTCCACGCCGCGCTCCTGGAGGCCGTGCAGCTCCTCCAGCAGGACGCCCGGGTCGATGACGACGCCGTTGGCGATGACCGGCACCACGTTCGGGGACAGGATGCCCGAGGGGAGCAGGTGGAGGGCGTATTTCTGGTCGCCGATGACCACCGTGTGCCCGGCGTTGTTACCGCCCTGGTAGCGCACCACGTAGTCCACGCGGTCGCCGACGAGGTCGGTCGCCTTGCCCTTGCCCTCGTCGCCCCACTGGGCACCCACGAGCGTGATCGCCGGCATTGGTCTCTACCTTTTCGCTCGACACCTGACCGGGGCTTTTCCGACCCCGAACATGGAAAACCCCTGGCGCAAGGCTGCGACAGGGGCCGTTGCGTATTGAGGGTACACGACCTGCGCATCCGGGTTAAGTGGGGCGCTGGGGCACGTGCGTCTCATGGTCCACCCCCGTTTACCTCCATCGCAGGCCAGGGCGGAAACGGTTCCCGCACGCCCGGGGCGTGGGGCGCCACGGGGAGCGGGGCGGTGAACAGCCCGCGGTTCCCGCGCGGACGAGGCGGGTCCCTCCGGAGCCGTGAACGGGGCCCGGAGCCGCGGACGGGTCCTCCGGACACACGAACGGGCCGTCGCGGGCGGAACCCGGACGACCCGTGGTGGTGGCGGCCTCAGGCGTTGAGCGCCTTGTCCGCCTCGGCGCTGGACTCACGCAGGAAGGTGGCGCAGCGCTCGGCCTCCTCGGTGTCACCGATCTCCGCCGAGGCCCTGCTCAGGGCGTGCAGCGCGCGCAGGAAGCCCTGGTTGGGCGCGTGCTCCCAGGGGATCGGGCCGTGCCCCTTCCACCCCGAGCGGCGCAGCTGGTCCAGGCCGCGGTGGTAACCGGTACGGGCGTAGGCGTAGGCGGCCACCGGCTGGTCGTCGGCCAGGGACAGCTCGGCCAGCCGGGCCCACGCCGCCGAGTACTCGGGGAAGCGCGCGGCGACCGGCGTGGGGTCGTCGGAGGCGGCGAGCGCCTCCCGGGCCTCGGGGTTGTCGGCCAGGCGCGTCTCGGGCGGCTCGTTCAGCAGGTTCTGGTGCAGGTTCATGACCACCATCCTGCCACCGGGGCGGCGCGGGCTCCGGGGGATTCCCGTCACGTCGCCCCTCGCGCCGGTGCCCCCCACGTCCCGTCCGTCGGCCTCGCGCGGTCTCGCGGGATCCCGTGGAAGCACGGTGCCCGGCGGCCGTCACCGGCCGCCGGGCACCCGTCGCGACCACCGAACCGGTGGGCGGCCGGGACTACTTCATCTTGTTGCCGGCGGACTTCAGGTGCTGGGCGGCCTCCACCACGCGGGCGGCCATACCGGCCTCGGCCACCTTGCCGTAGGCGCGCGGGTCGTAGGCCTTCTTGCTGCCGATCTCGCCGTCGACCTTCAGCACGCCGTCGTAGTTCTTCATGATGTGGTCGACCACGGGGCGGGTGTACGCGTACTGCGTGTCGGTGTCGACGTTCATCTTCACCACGCCGTACTCGATGGCCTCGTGGATCTCCTCCATGGTGGAGCCGGAACCACCGTGGAACACGAAGTCGAACGCCTTGGCCCGGCCGTACTTCTCGGCGATGGCGTCCTGGGCGTTCTTGAGCACCTCCGGGCGCAGCTTGACGAAGCCCGGCTTGTAGGAGCCGTGCACGTTGCCGAAGGTCAGGGCCGTCATGTAGTAGCCCTTCTCGCCCAGGCCCAGCACCTCGGCGGTGCGCAGGGCGTCCTCCGGCGTGGTGTACAGCTTCTCGTTGATCTCGCCGACGATGCCGTCCTCCTCACCGCCGACGACGCCGACCTCGATCTCCAGGATCGTCCGGGCGGCCTTGGAGGCGGCCAGCAGCTCCTCGGCGATCTGGAGGTTCTCCTCCAGTTCGACGGCCGAGCCGTCCCACATGTGGGACTGGAACAGCGGCTCCTGCCCCTTGGCGACGCGCTCCTTGGAGATCTCCAGCAGCGGGCGGACGAACCCGTCGAGCTTGTTCTTCGGGCAGTGGTCGGTGTGGAGGGCGATGTTCACCGGGTACTTGTCGGCCACGACGCGGGCGAACTCGGCGAAGGCGACCGAGCCGGTGACCATGTCCTTGACCGTGGCGCCGGACAGGAACTCCGCGCCGCCGGTGGAAATCTGGACGATGCCGTCGCTTTCGGCCTCGGCGAAGCCACGCAGGGCGGCGTGCAGAGTCTGGCTGGAGGTCACGTTGATCGCCGGGTAGGCGAAGCCCTCGGACTTCGCGCGGCTCAGCATCTCGGTGTAGACCTCGGGGCTGGCGATGGGCATGCTTGACTCTCCCTGGATTCGGCCTGGAGCGAGCGGCCGCCGGTATCACGCCGACGGCACCCCACGTGCGTTGCCCGGTGGAGCCGGACCTCGGGGGGTGTGGCCCTCGGGTCGGGCCGTGCGTCCGGGTGTGTCCACCAGGTGTCACCCAAGTATCCCGAATACCCGGAGCCCTTGAAAAGGTCTAGACCAAATTGTCCGGGGTTGTCGACGTAGCCGCAGATGATGGAGCCGGAGCGCCGGGCTCCGCGCCCCCGGATCGACGGAGGGTGAGCCTTCCACTCCCATTGTGACCGAATTGTGCGAATCCGGGTGCTTCCAGATGACTGCTGTCGCTTTTTGTCGTGATACGCGCTACATTCAACGCCGTGGGAAGGCATAGGAACGATCCTCGCGGCGTTGGCCAGGTGATGGCCATCGTCGGTGCCGTCGCGCTCCTGGTCACGCTCCTGGCCCTCGGGGGCTTCTTCTTGTACCAGTCGCTCCCCGGCACCAGCGTGAGCGCCAACGCCTCCGGAACCTCGGCGGACGGCGAGGAGACGAGCGACATGGGTGTCCTGTACATCCGCGTCATCGGCGAGTCGAGCGACGTCTTCGTCCGCGTCCCCGGCGGCGACGTGCTCATGGACGACACGATGACCCAGGGCCAGTCGGTCAACTACCCCACCGCGGAGAAGGGCCTGGAGGTCACCATCGGCGACCCCGGCGCGGTCGAGGTCTTCGTCGACGGCGAGGAACGCGACCTCTCCGAACGCGGCCCCGACTTCAGCTTCACGATCGACGCCCAGGGCAACTGAGGCGGCCTCCGCCAGGGCGGAACCGGGTTCCCGCCCCCGTCGAAACACATCCGGGGGTCGCGGGGCCGGGCCGTCGGCGCCCGTCCCGGTACACCCGCGAAACATCCGGCGACCCGTTCCCGGCCCGTCACACGTCCAGGTCGGACACCCCGTACACGGCCCGGTACTCCAGGCCCTCCCGGGTGATCCGCTCGCGCGCGCCCCGGTCCAGGATCAGCGCGACCGCGACCACCTCGGCGCCCGCCTCGCGCAGCGCCTCCACCGCGGTCAGCACCGAACCGCCCGTGGTCGAGGTGTCCTCCAGCGCCAGGACGCGCCGTCCGCGCACGTCGGCCCCCTCGATCCGCTTCTGGAGGCCGTGCGCCTTGCCCGCCTTGCGCACCACGAAGGCGTCCAGCCTGCGCCCGCGCGCGTGGGCGGCGTGCAGCATGGCGGTGGCCACCGGGTCCGCGCCCAGCGTCAGGCCGCCGACCGCGTCGAACTCCAGGTCCGCGACGTTGTCCAACATGACCGAGCCGACCAGCGGCGCGGCCTCCCCGTCCAGGGTGACCCGGCGCAGGTCGACGTAGTAGTCGGCCTCCATACCCGAGGACAGGGTCACCTTCCCGCGGACGACCGCCTTATCGTTGATCTGACGCAGGAGTTCATCACGTTCGCTCATGATCAGTGAGCCTAGAACACCGGGCGGGACGGAAAGCGCACCGAGTCGCCCGGTCGGAGGGGGCGGCCATGCCGGAGTCGGGGAACACCGTTCGGGTCGAGACCACCGTGGACACCAGGGACGGCGCCGAGCGGGTGGCGCGGTCGGTGATCGAGCACCGGTTGGCGGCCTGCGCCCAGGTGAGCGGTCCCATCACCAGCTTCTACCGCTGGGAGGGGCGGGTCCAGGCCGACGAGGAGTGGATGGTGGTGATCAAGACCGCCGCCGACCGTCTGGACGACCTCGTCGCGCACGTCGGCGGCGTCCATCCCTACGACGTCCCCGAGGTCGTGGCCGTGCCCGTCACCGGCGGGAACCCCGCCTACCTGGAGTGGGTGCGCGACGAGACCCGGGGAGGCACCTCCGCGTGATCGCCGTCCTGCTCCCCCCGACCCTCGGCGCGCCCACGCGCTTCCCCGACCTGGCCGACCGGCTGCCCGAACGCGGCCTCACCGCCGTCCGGCCCGAGGTGGGCGGTGACGGGGTCCCGCCGCACGCGGCGCGCTACGTGGCCCGGGCCAGCCTGGAGGTCAACCGCCTGGTCGCGCCCGACGCGCCGACCGCGCTCGTCGCCGAGGGCGGTGCCGGTCCCCTGCTGGGCGCGGTGGGCGCGGCGCAGCGGGCCGCGCACCGGCCGGTGTTCGGCTACGTGCTGGTGGACGCGTTCCTGCCCCAGCCGGGCAGCCCCACCCGTGTGGACGTCGTGAAGTCGCAGAGCCCCGAGGGCGTGGACCCCGGTGCGGAGGGGACGGCGGACGAGCCGCCCGCCTACCGGACCGAGCCGCTGCCGATGGGGTCGGACTG
>NZ_ANAX01000162.1:39285-43506 GCF_000341065.1 Nocardiopsis halotolerans DSM 44410
GCGCCGTGCGGCTACCTGCTCACCGATCCGGCGCTGGGCCACGTGGCGCGCCTGGCCGGGATGCGCGGCTGGACCGTGCGCGAGGCGGCCCCGGAGGACGCGTCCGAGGCCTTGGCCGCACTGCTGGTGGACCTGCGGGGCGGCGCCTGAGCGCGTGGCCGGTGACGCCGCACCGGAAAACCGGGTGACAGGGCGGGACCGGGCTCCGGAGAATCGGCGCATGATCACCGAGTACTTTCCGACGCTGGGCCTGCGGCTGACCACGCCGCGCCTCGAACTGCGGATCCCGGACCTCGACGACATGGCCAGCCTGGCCAAGGTCGCGACGGAGGGTATCCACGACCCGGACACGATGCCCTTCGTCGAACCGTGGACCGACCAGCCGCCGGACCGGCTGGCGCTCGGCGTCATCCAGCACAACCTGGGGGTCCTCGCATCGTGGAAACCGGAGGACTGGGGGCTCAACCTCGTCGTGGTCCACGAGGGCGCCGTGGTGGGCATCCAGGACATGAGGGGGAGGAACTTCGCGGTCACGCGGCAGGTGAGCACCGGCTCGTGGCTGGGGAGGGCCCACCAGGGCAGGGGGATCGGCACGGAGATGCGCGCGGCCGTGCTGCACCTGGCCTTCGCGGAGCTCGGCGCCGTGGCCGCGCTGTCGCCGGTGTTCGAGGGCAACACCGCCTCGGAGCGGGTCGCGGAGCGCCTGGGATACCAGCGGGACGCGGTCGACCTGGTCGAGGTCCGGGGGAGGCGGGTGGCGGCCCACCGGTACCGGCTGACCCGGGAGGCCTGGGAGGAGCACCGTAGCGTTCCGGTCACCGTGACCGGGCTGGAGCCGTGCCTGCCGTTCTTCGGCCTGGAGGATTAGGGACCTACGACGGGGACGCCGGGGAGGTGTCGACGGTACCGGCGGCCCGGCGCGTGAGGACGAGCGAGACCAGGACGCCGGTCAGGATGCCGAGCCCGGTGACCACGCCGCTGACCAGGGGAACCCAGTCCGGATGGCCGGTGAGGGCCATCGCCAGGCCGACGGCGCCGAGTACGGAGAGGTAGACGGCGGCGCCCAGGATGGAACGGGCCCGCCAGTACCGGGCCAGCGGGAGGAAGTGGAGTCCGACGACGAGTGCGATCCAGGCGACGTTGGCCTGCGTGGGCGCGTCCATGGCGCGCAGCACCCGGATGCCGCCGAGGATGAGGACGACCTCCAGGGCCACGACGACACCGTAGAGGGCGCCGAACCTCATCCGCGGCCCGCCCTGGGCGGATTCCGTGTCGGGTGCGGGTCCGCGGCTGAGGACCACCGTCAGCGCGATGATCGCGAGGAGGGCCGCGACCGCGAGGACGCGCAGTACGAGGGCGAGGGTGGGGTCGAGCGGCGGGCCGGAGTTGGCGAGGACGAACGCCAGGCCGAAACCCGCGCCGATGAGGAACCCCACGAATCGCTTCATCGCGTGAAGGTACCAGGACGGTCGTCGGCGCCCAAGGCCCTTCCGGAACAGTATGGACCTCTGCCGCTCCACGGAATCGGACCACCACACAGTGCGTTCACCCGCCCGGCTGCTCCGGGATCCACCGACGCCAGCCGGACCCGCGGATGACCACGAGGGAGACGCCGCAGCCGATCGACCACCGGCCGCGGCGTTCCGCTTCGTCACGACCGCGGCGCTCGGTGGTGGAGGGCCGTGCCGCTGCCCGGCGCCCGCGGAGCGTCCTCCACGACCCCGGCGTCGTCCCGGGCTCGGACCTCCTCGATCCTCTCCCGGAGCCCGCCCAGGGTGGTGTCCAGGGCGGGCACGTCCGCCCGGGTTGGCACGCCGGTGCGTTCCACGGGCCGCCTGACCAGCAGCGCACCGGAAACCGTCTCCCGGTCCGGCGCGGCGGTGTGGGCGTCGTTCCGGGGCGCGCGGATCAGCGCGGGTTCCTCGGGCGGCTCGACGACGCCGGGCTTCGCTCCGTGGACCTCCCCGCCGACACTGGACCCTCCGGACGGCTCATCGGTTACCGGCGGACCTGGACGACGACCGTGCCCGCGGCCTTGTCGTGAAGGCACTGCCGGGTCCTCTTGTCGCGCAGGGGCCACAGGACGTTGGTGATCGACCAGGGCAGGATCCAGTTGACCAGGTTCATGCCCGGCGCGTAGAGCAGCGCCCGCACGAACGCGCGACCGAGTTTGACCCTTCCGCTGCCGTCGGAGCGCACCACCCACAGACCCAGCAGGATCTTGCCGACCGACCGTCCCCACAAGCGGACCTGGAGCGCCTCCACCACGATGGCCAGCAGGAAGAAGTTGAAGAGGGCGGTCACCATGAAAGCGATCTCGCCGGGACCGCCGTCCATCTCGCCGCCGCCGATGATCACGCTGATGATGGTGCCCAGCAGCATCATCACGTACCAGAGGCAGCCGACGGCGAACGTGTCGACGATCCGGGCGACGAAGCGCACCCCCATCTCGGTCCTACCGATTTCGGGGTTCTCCGGGCTCCACTGCCCGGGGTCGGTGAGCACCGGGGGAAGCCAGTTCTGCGGCGGGGGGTAGTACCCCGGGTGGCCGTGTGCGTAAGGGGACTGGTGAGGCGTGGGGTGCATGGGGGCCTGCGGCGGCGGAGGGTACATGGAGGGCTGCGGCGGCGGAGGGTACATGGAGGGCTGCGGCGGCGCGGGATACGCGGGCGCGGGGGGAACCTGGTAGCCGGGCGGCGTCGGGTAGGCGGGCTCCCGCTGGCCGGGCTGGGCCTGGGACTCCTGGCGTGCGGGCCGGATCTCGTATCCCGTGTAGGGGGAACCGTGCTCCGGCTGTCCGCTGCCGGGCTGGTACGGGGGCTGCATGGCTCTCCTGCCGGGTGTCGTCAGGTGCTTTCCGTGGGTAGCGGCGTCAGGGCGCCGCGAGCCGGGGCGGATGGGGGAGTGTGTTCCGTCCGATGCCATGGAGGCGGGCGTGGTTCGGCGAGCACTTTTCGTCCGGAATCCTCCGAAACGCACCAGCACTCTACTCCCGCTCCCCGACAGGGCCCGGTGCCGTCACGACCGCTCCTCGTACGGCTCGCGCAGCGCGGTCGGTTGAGCCCGTGGTCGGATGACACGGGGAGGAGGCGCGCCCGCCTCCCCTCGCGGACGCGCCTCCGGTGCGCCGTGGGGCGCACCCCTCCGCCAGCCCGTCCCGGGCCGCCCTCCCACGGGGCCAGAGGACCCGGGAACCGGTCCGGCGGGTCCCCGACCGGCCGGGTTCGTCCCCTCATCGAGACACCGGTCCGGTCGGTCCGCCGTCCCCCGCCGGGCCGCTCGGAACGGGGCCACACGGCGTCGGGACGGCGTCCCCCACCCTGATTACGGAGATCGGTGGCGACCATGACGCGAATGCGGGATATTTTTCCGAGCACGTGATCCTCCCGCCGCCGAACCAGCGTTCTGGCCCGTGGCGCTGTCTCCAGAAAGGACGCGGGGTGAGCGACGTCCCCGGCAATCACACAGAGAACCTGCCCGGTGACGGTGAGCTCGTTCGGCGGGTCCGCGGCGGCGACACCGGTGCCTACGCCACGCTCTACGAACGCCACTCGGGAGCGGCCCGGGGCCTGGCCAGGCAGCTGCTGCGCGGAGAGGCGGAGGTGGAGGACGCCGTCGCCGAGGCCTTCACCCGTGTGCTCAGCGCCATCCAGCGCCGCAAGGGTCCGGAGGACGCCTTCCGTCCCTACCTGCTCACCGCCGTCCGCAACGCCGCCTACGACCGCGGACGCGGTGAGAGGCGCCAGGTCGTCACCGACGACCTGGAGGGCCTCGTCCCCGCCCAGGCCTTCGTCGACCCGGCTCTGGAGGAGCTGGAGCGCTCCCTCATCGCCCGGGCCTTCCTCTCCCTCCCCGAACGCTGGCAGTCGGTGCTGTGGCACACCGAGATCGAGGGCGCCAAACCGGCCGAGGCCGCGCCCGTACTCGGGATGCGCCCCAACAGCGTCGCCGCCCTGGCCTACCGGGCGCGCGAGGGTCTGCGCCAGGCCTACCTCCAGATGCACCTGGCGGGCGGGAACGCCGCCGAGGCCTGCCGTCCGTCCCTCGGCCTGCTCGGCTCCTACGTCCGCGGCGGGCTCTCCAGACGGGACACGGCCAGGGTCGACCAGCACCTGGACGGCTGCGCGGACTGCCGCGAGGTGTACGCCGAACTGATGGACGTCAACGTCGGGCTGCGCGGGGCCGTCCTGCCGCTGGTGGCCGGTGCCGGAGCGGCGGGGG
>NZ_ANAX01000163.1:0-39140 GCF_000341065.1 Nocardiopsis halotolerans DSM 44410
CGGCCGGTACCGCCACGGGTGCCTGGTGGGGGCGGATGTCGCGCGGTCAGCAGCAGGCGGCGGCCGGGGGCACGGCGGCGGCCGGTGTGGCGACCGCGGTCGCCCTGGCCCTGACCAGCGCGCCCCAGCCGCTCTCCGAGGAGCGGCCGCCCCCGGCCGCCGCCCCGTGGGAACCGCCTCCGGTGCCTCCCGACGAGCCCGTTCCGGTTCCTCCGGTGGACGACCCGCCACCACCCGAGGAGGAGCCGGAGCCCTCCGCGTCCCCGGATGCGGTGCCGCCCCCGGACGCGCCGGAGGAGGAACCCGGGGAGGACGCGTCCGATCCCCGGTTCGTGGTGGGGATCGGCCCGGTCGGCTCGCTGCTCCCGGGCAGCGAGGGGATCATGGTCATGGACGTGCGCAACGTCGGTGACCGCGCCGACGAGGACGTCGTCGCAGGCCTCACCCTCCCCCCGGGGGTGGAGATGATCTCCTCCGGGGGAGCCGGGAACGCGGTTCCCATGGCGGTCGGGCACGGCGACTGGAGCTGCTCCGCGGACGGCGGGGGAGGCCGTTGCGTCCACCCGGGGATGGCGTCGGGAGAGACCGGCACCCAGTTCATCGACGTGCGCGTGGCCCCCGACGCCGACATCGGGGTTCCGGCGACGGTGTCGGTGTCCTCCGGCGGTGTGACGGCCGTGGTGACGGGGGAGCGTGGTGTGAGCGCGAGGGGGGCCACGGCCCGCTACGCCACCGCGGGCCGAGTGCGTACCGAGAGTGTCGGCAACTCGCTGATGACCTGTGCCGAACCGGAACCGGGGGATCACTGGCCGTGGTGGGTGTGGCCGTACGCCTCGGGGCCGCAGCTCCCCGAGCCACCGGTTTCCGGAGCACCCGCCCCCGACCCGCGGCTCCCCGAGCCGTCGGACCCGGAACACGAGGTACTCCCGGAAGCCGGTGCGGCCTCTGGGTCGGAAGGGAACGCAGAGGCTCCTGACGGGACCGAGGGGGCGGCGGACAACGATGTGCCCACGGAACCGGAGCGCTCCGAGGAGGAGCCCCGCGCGGACTCCCCGGACCACACCGCCTCCCCGCCCGCCCCGCAGACCTACGGGGACCCCCACGCCGACGGCTCCTGCCCGCGGGCCCGGCTGCGGCGGGGCCCGCGCCTGGACAACGACCACTGGGTGATGGCCCCGCTGGACGCCGACCACGACTCCACCACCACGGCGTCCAGCTCCGCGACCTGGGAGCTTCCCGAGGGAGGGAGGGTGCGCTGGGCCGGGCTCTACTTCTCCGCGGCCGGAACCCCCGACGCCCCCACCGTCCGGGTCAGGGGCCCGGGAATGGCGGCCTACCGGACCGTCACGGCCACCGACACCCGTTCCGCCGCGCTGCCCGGTTATCCCGCCTACCAGGCGTTCGCCGAGGTCACCGAGCTGGTACGGGCACAGGGCGGCGGTGAGTGGTGGGTCGGCGACGCGCCCGCGCGCGAGGGCCCCGGCCTGTACGCGGGCTGGAGTCTTGTGGTCGTGCTGGAGGACCCGGGAGTGGACACCCGAAACCAGGCGATGGTTCTCGACGACACCCGGGTCGTCTTCGGAGGCGACGGGGAGGCGACCTTCGAGGTGTCGGGGCTGCTGCCCGCCGCCGTGCCCGCACAGATCGACGTGGTGGCCTGGGAGGGCGACCCTGACCTGGGCGGGGACCGGGTGACCGTGGACGGGACGCCGGTCGTGCCGGTCGGCGGACACCGGCGTGCGGACAACGCCTTCACCGGTTCGGCGCGCGGAGCCGTGGGGGACCCTCTCACGTTCGGCACCGACGTGGTCCGATTTGACTCGGTGCTCGGCCGGGAAACGGACATCCGAATTCACGCGGAGCAGGACGCCGTGATGGTCGGAGCCGTGGCCTTGACAGCGCCCATGCACGCCTGACGGCCGGGGTTCCGTTCTCCTCTCCCCCTGGGGGTTCGTGCGGGAGGAGAGAGGGGAGCCCTCGAAACCCCACCCGTGGGTAGCAAGTCCATAACTCTGAGTATTCGCGGTGGACACGCAAAGCGAGACAGACTTGGCTAGGCTGTGGCCCGGTCATGGACATGGCCCAGAGACAACAGGGAAGGGGGCGGTGCCAGTGGACCGCTGCGCGTTGTTCGTTGACGCGGGATACCTTCTCGCGGACGGCGCGATGGCCGTGCACGGAACCCGCAACCGGGACTCCGTCTCCTGGGACTACACCGGTCTCGTCCAGTTCCTCAACGAGGTCGCGCGGGACCGCACCGGCCTGCCGCTCCTGCGCTGCTACTGGTACGAGGCCGTCGCCGACGACCGGCGAACCCAGGAACAGGACGGCATCGCCGACATCCCCGGTATCAAGTTCCGAGCCGCGAGGATCAGGCCCGGTCGCCGCGAGGGCGTGGAGAGCTACGTCCAGCGCGACCTCACCACGCTGGCCCGTACCGGCGTCCTGTGCGACGCCGTCCTGGTCAGCGGCGACGAGGACATGGCGTCCGTCGTCGCGGACGTACAGGACATGGGCGTGCGCGTCACGGTCGTGCACGTCTCCGTCGAGGGGAACTGGACCATCTCCCGCGCCCTGCGCAGGGAGTGCGACGACCTCATCGAGATCGGTGCGGGCCACCTGCGCCCACACGTCAACCTGCTCTCCAGCGGCGGGTCCGCCCAGGAGACCGCGGCCAAGACCACCACGCCGTTCGCCAACGGCCGCGCCCGCTCGGCACCCGAGACCCCGCGGCAGCCCGTCGCGGCCCAGCCGGGCGGCGGCCACGTCGAACCGGCCACCCCCTCCCCCGCGGGACTGGAGGCGATGTTCGCCGGAACCGGCGGGCAGCCCGTCCCCCAGGGCAACGCCATGGAGCAGCTGCGCGCCATGCGCCGCTCCCTCGCCCAGCAGCGCGGTGGCGACCACCTCGCCGGGACGGGCGCGGACAACCAGCAGTCCGGCGCGATCGACGCCAACGGCTTTCCCTCCGGCGGGCAGGTCCCGCCGAACGTCGGCGGCAACGGAGCCTATCCCGGGGCCTCGATGACCGGTGGCCACCCGGCGCCGGGCGGCCAGGGCGGTTATCCCGCCACCGGCGGACACCAGTCGATGCGCGGTGCCGAGCAGACGGGCTACGGGCTCCCGACGAGACAGACGCCCCCCGCGCAGCAGCCCATGACGGGTGCGCAGCAGTCCTTCAACGGCGGGACCGGCGCCCAACAGTCCTTCAACGGTGGAACCGGCGCGCAGCAGTCCTTCAACGGTGGAACCGGGGCGCAGCGCTCGTACGCCCAGGAGGGCCAGCCCGGGCACCCGGGACAGGCCGGATCACCGGGGCAACCGGGCCATCCGGGACAGCCCGGGCAACCAGGGCAGGCGCCACCACAGAGAAACGCGCCTCCCCAGGACCCACGGTTCGGCGCGGGGGACAACTCCGGTTACGGGGGTGCGGCCGACGCAAACCCTACCTATGGGACCAGTACGGAAACTGACACCGCGCACCGCGGTGGGGCCGCCTCCCACGGGGGGCTGCCGCCTACTGGTCCCGCACACGACAGCCGGTTCGGTGCCGGCGACTACGGGGAACCGCGTCCCAGTCCTGGATATCCCCAGCAGACGCGCCCCGCCACGCATACCGTTGACGAAGCGGTGCATGTCGCGCACAAAGAAGGGAACGACTTCGCGGAGTCGATCGCCCGCGAGGCGCCCGTCCTGTGGGTCGAGGCCGTCCTCGCCCGCAGGCCCCGGATGCCCTCCGACCTGGAGGCGCGTCTGCTCCAGGGCTCCTCGCTGCCGATCGACTACCTGTTGCGTGACGAGGTCCGTGACGGACTGCGCCAGGGGTTCTGGCAGGCGCTCGAACGAGCCAGGCCCTGAGCTGTGCGTGGGGAGTGCGAGTAGGGGATGGGGACGATGCGGTTGACCCACGTGACGACGGCGGAACTCGACCGTCTGGAATTCCACGCCGTCCGGTCCGGTGAGCACGGACGGGTCGCCGCCCAACTCATGGACCTGGCCAACCGGGTCGACGCCGGAAGTGAGATCTCCCGCGCGGAGCTGTTCGTACGCGCGGGAGAGCAGTGGGAGATCGCCCAGGAGTACGAGCGCGCCTGCTCGGCCTACCAGAGGGCGATCGACGACGGCGGCCCGACGATCATCGACGCGCGCGCCCTCAGCGCCGGAGCGCTGCTGCAACTGGACGAGGTCGGCCAGGCCTACGCCCACCTCGAACGCCTGGAGGGCGAGGAGCCGCCGGGTTTGCAGACCCACATCCACGTCGCCGAGGCGCTGTACGCGCACGACGACCTGGAGGGGGCCGAACGGTGGGCCACGGTCGGCGCGCACCGCTTCCTCGACCTGGACTCATCGCCCTACGTCCACGACCTGCTGATGGAGCTGCTGCGGATCCGGTTCCGCGTCCGCGTCGACCTGGGCCTGGGCGAGGACGCCCTGGACCGGCGGCTCGACGACTGGTGACGCTCCGCCGCGGCCGATCCGCCCGCCTCCGGAGAACCGTCCCCTCCGACCGTTCGGTCCGGAACCGGGCGAGTGAGCTTTCCGACGTTCGTCGCTCCGGGGGAGCGCGACACGCCCGGCCGGTTCCACGGACGGTCACTTCCCGGAACGCCCGGCTGGGGCGGCCGACGGACCGGGTACGCCAGGTTCTGTGAGCCCGTCCGGCCACCGTGTGGAGGCCTTCGGAGCCGGAGGGAGGGACCCTCGGCGGGCGGTTCGGGTACGGGCCGCCCCGGGAACGTCCTAGGCTGTTTCCGGTCGCCCAGGAACCGCTCCGGCGCGGCGGGAACCCCCTGCGCGGACGGGCCCGCGAGGCCTCTCATACCACGTTCTCAGAGTGTGTTCGACAACCATCGAAGAACCTGAGAAATC
Source organism: Nocardiopsis halotolerans DSM 44410 (assembly GCF_000341065.1). GTDB lineage: Bacteria > Actinomycetota > Actinomycetes > Streptosporangiales > Streptosporangiaceae > Nocardiopsis > Nocardiopsis halotolerans. Next base: position 4,870 of record NZ_ANAX01000163.1, read on the forward strand.
CGTGACACGCCATCATCTTGCGGTGTTCCAACCCACCATCCCCTAGATGTAGTATCGCTCCCGCTGGTGATTCACCCCTTGGGGTGAGGCGGCGGGAGCCCGGTGCGCGTCCGGGACTGCCCCGCAGCGGTGAGCGGAGAACGAGGCCGTCACAGGTACCGGGAACCCCCGTGGAGACCCCCGGGCGACGGCCCCCGTAACCCGCCATCAGTGCGCACGTGAGCGTGTGCTTACGACGGGGTTTCGAGGGCGAGCCGCCGCGACCCGCCGGTCCGACGACCGTACGCACCCAGTGCGCCGGTCCCTCCGGTGAGTGCCGCGCACCTCGCTTCTCGTCCCCTCCCCGCCGGGACTCTTCTATTGAGGTTGGAGCCGCTGTATGACCCTTGACGTCGAGGCCGTGCCCGCATCCGTTCGGCCCGAGCCGACCAACGACGGCAACCCTCCCGCCGCCGTCGACCGGATCGAGCACGTCGTAGCCGAGGCCTGCGCCCGGCTCACCGGTGTTTCGGCGGAGAAGGTCCTCACCGAGGCCCGGCGCGGCTTCTACCCCGGCATCTCCGACTCCGAGGTGGAGCTGGCCCTGGTCATGGCCGCCCGCAGCTTCGTGGAGATCGACCCGAACTACTCCTACGTGGCCGCCCGCCTGCTGCTGGACACGCTGCGCCGCGAGGCCCTCACCTTCATCAGCGGGGTCCCCGACACCGCCAGCCAGTCCGAGATGGGCGAGCGCTACGCCTCCTACCTCGCCGCCTACGTCGGCCGCGGCATCGACCTCGGCCAGCTCGACCCGGCGCTGGCCAAGTTCGACCTGGCCCGCCTGGGCGCCGCCCTGCGCCCCGAGCGCGACGAGCAGTTCACCTTCCTGGGCATCCAGACCCTCTACGACCGCTACTTCCTGCACAGCGACGAGGTCCGCTACGAGCTGCCGCAGGCGTTCTTCATGCGCGTGGCCATGGGCCTGGCCCTCAACGAGGACGACCGCGAGGCCCGCGCCATCGAGTTCTACGAGCTGCTGTCCTCGTTCGACTTCATGGCCTCCACGCCCACCCTGTTCAACGCGGGCACCGTGCGGGCGCAGCTGTCCTCCTGCTTCCTCACCACCGTCGGAGACGACCTCCACTCCATCTTCCACGGCATCAGCAACAACGCGATGCTGTCCAAGTACTCGGGCGGCCTGGGCAACGACTGGACCCCCGTCCGCGGCCTGGGTTCGCACATCCGCGGCACCAACGGCAAGAGCCAGGGCGTCGTCCCGTTCCTGAAGATCGCCAACGACACCGCCGTCGCGGTCAACCAGGGCGGCAAGCGCAAGGGCGCGGTCTGCGCCTACCTGGAGACCTGGCACATCGACATCGAGGAGTTCCTCGACCTCCGCAAGAACACCGGTGACGAGCGCCGCCGTACCCACGACATGAACACCGCGAACTGGGTTCCGGACCTGTTCATGCAGCGTGTGGAGCAGGGCGGCAGCTGGACCCTGTTCTCCCCGGATGAGGTCCCCGACCTGCACGACAAGTACGGCACCGAGTTCGCCGAGGCCTACACCCACTACGAGGCCGAGGCCGAGGCCGGGCGGATCAGGGTCTCCAAGAAGGTTCCGGCGGTCGACCTGTGGCGGCGCATGCTGACCATGCTGTTCGAGACCGGCCACCCGTGGATCACCTTCAAGGACCCCTCCAACCTCCGCTCGCCGCAGCAGCACGTCGGCGTGGTGCACTCCTCCAACCTGTGCACCGAGATCACGCTGAACACCAACGCCGACGAGGTCGCGGTCTGCAACCTGGGCTCGGTCAACCTGGCCCAGCACGTGGGACCGGACGGTCTGGACGCCGAGCACCTGCGCCGTACCGTCCGCACCGCCGTGCGCATGCTCGACAACGTCATCGACGTGAACTTCTACACCATCCCCGAGGCGCGCCGCGCGAACATGCGCCACCGTCCCGTGGGCCTGGGCCTGATGGGCTTCCAGGACGCCTTGTTCAAGCTGCGCACGCCGTTCGCCTCCGAGGGCGCGGTGACGTTCGCCGACGAGAGCATGGAGCTGATCAGCTACCACGCCATCGAGGCCTCCGTGGAGCTGGCCGCCGAGCGCGGCGCCTACGAGACCTTCGAGGGCTCGCTGTGGAGCAGGGGCGTGCTGCCGATCGACTCGCTGCGCCTGCTGGCCGAGGCCCGCGGCGGCGAACTGGACATGGACCGCGGCGAGACGCTGGACTGGGACTCCCTGCGCGAGCGCGTCAAGGCCACCGGCATGCGCAACTCCAACGTGATGGCCATCGCCCCGACCGCGACCATCGCCAACATCACCGGCGTGAGCCAGTCGATCGAGCCGGTCTACCGCAACCTGTACGTCAAGTCGAACATGTCCGGCGACTTCACCGTGGTCAACCCGTACCTGGTGCGCGACCTCAAGGCGCGCGGGCTGTGGGACGACGACATGGTCTCCGCGCTGAAGATGTACGACGGCAGCCTCGGCGCCATCGACCGGGTTCCGGACGACCTCAAGGCCCTGTACGCCACCGCGTTCGAGGTCGACCCCGAGTGGCTGGTGGACGCCGGTTCGCGCCGCCAGAAGTGGATCGACCAGGCCCAGTCGCTGAACCTGTACATGGCGGCGCCCAGCGGCAGGAAGCTCGACTCCCTGTACCGCAGGGCGTGGCGCTCCGGTCTCAAGACCACCTACTACCTGCGTTCGCAGAGCGCCACCCACGTGGAGAAGAGCACGCTCAAGGGCACCGACGGCCGCCTCAACGCGGTCGCCGCCACCCCGGCGGCCAGCCCCGCCGCGTCGCCCTCTCCGAGCCCCTCGCCGTCCCCGGCGCCGAGCCCGTCCCCGAACCCGAACCCGGCGCCCGCCACCGGCGCCGCGAACGACGAGGACGAGTTCGAGATCGTCGACGGCCAGGCCTGCTCGATCGACGACCCCGAGTGCGAGGCCTGCCAGTAACGGCGCCGCTCCCGGTGGCCGCGCGGGGTGCGCGGCCACCGGCCATCGGGGCGGTGCGCACCGTCCCCTCCCGCCGCGCTCCCGGTCGCGGCGGGGCCGGCCCATCCAGCAACGATTTGTCCGGCGTGCCCGGAGAACGGAAAAAGCCCAGCATGACCGCAGTTTCCGAGAACAGCGCGAGCGCCACCAGCGGCCTCGGTGAGATCGAGCGCGACGCCGAGCGCGTCAACGTCGACGACAAGGCGATGATCAACGCCCGCGCCGACGTCAACCAGCTGCTCCCGCTCAAGTACACGTGGGCGTGGGAGAAGTACCTCGCGGGCTGCAACAACCACTGGATGCCCACCGAGGTCGCCATGCAGGCCGACATCGCGCTGTGGAAGTCCCGGGACGGGCTGACCGAGGACGAGCGCCTCATGCTCAAGCGCAACCTCGGCTTCTTCGCCACCGCCGAGTCCCTGGTGGCCAACAACATCGTGCTGGCCGTGTACCGGCAGCTCACCAACCCCGAGTGCCGCCAGTACCTGCTGCGCCAGGCCTTCGAGGAGGCGGTGCACACCCACACCTTCCAGTACATCTGCGAGAGCCTCGGCCTGGACGAGGGCGAGCTGTTCAACATGTACCGCGAGGTCCCGTCGATCACGGCCAAGGACGCCTGGGCGCTCAAGTACACCCAGAACCTGGAGAACCCCGAGTTCCGTACGGGTACGCCGGAGTCCGACCAGGCCTTCCTGCGCGACCTGGTGGCCTTCTACGTGATCTTCGAGGGCATGTGGTTCTACACCGGCTTCGCGCAGATCCTGTCGCTGGGCCGTCGCAACAAGATGGTCGGTATCGCTGAGCAGTACCAGTACATCCTGCGTGACGAGTCGATCCACCTGAACTTCGGCATCGACGTGATCAACCAGATCAAGATCGAGAACCCGCACCTGTGGAGCGAGGAGTTCCAGGCCGAGGTCCGGCAGATGCTCACCGAGGCCTGTGAGCTGGAGGTGGCCTACGGCCGCGAGACCATGCCGCGCGGGGTGCTCGGCCTCAACGCGGAGCTGTGCGAGAAGTACATGCACTTCGTCACCGACCGCCGCGCCGAGCAGATCGGCCTGGCGCCCATCTTCGGTGAGACGGAGAACCCGTTCCCGTGGATGAGCGAGATGATGGACCTCCAGAAGGAGAAGAACTTCTTCGAGACCCGCGTGATCGAGTACCAGACCGGCGGCGGCCTGGACTGGGACTAGGCGGTGTTCTTGGACCTCCGCTCCGCTTCGGTCCGTGTTCGGGCGCCCGGAGCACGGGGACCCTCGGCGCCTACGACGGGTTCGCCCGTTCCTCACGAACCCGTCTCCGGCCCTCCGGAACCCCGTGGGCGCCCGAACCAACCCCCACAAGCTGAGACCGGTTCAAAGAACAGACCCCAGGTCCGCTGAGGACACCGGGGGCCCGCCCACGCTTCGGCGGGGCGTGGGCGGGCCCCCGGCCCGGACGGAGGCGGTGACCCCCGCGGTGACGGAGAGCCGATGGTCCGATGACCGGTCGCCCTGATCCCGTCCGCTGGTCCCTCCTCCGGCCGGCCCGCACCGGTTCGGCCGGTACCGTCTCAGGGCCGGTACGCGGCCGCCCCGGAGAACTCCGCGAGGGACCCGCCGCCAGAGATCGACTCCCGTGCGGGGATCTCGGCCTCCTCCTTGGACTTCAGCAGCGCCCCGAGGCCCACCGCCTCGTCGGGGGAGAGGAAGGCGGCGCCGTCGGAGTCGGCGAACACGACGTCACCCGGGTGAACGACCGCGCCTCCGACGGTGACCGGCACGTTGATCGCGCCCTCGATCCCGGCGATGCGTGTGGTCAGCGGGCTGTATCCGCGTGAGATCACCGGGAAGTCGTAGGCGAGGGTCTCGTCGTGGTCGTTGACCGACCCGTCGATCACCGCGCCCACGGCGCCCCGGGCCTTGGCCGTGAAGGAGACCAGCCCCCCGAAGCACGAGCGCCGCAGGTCGCCGGACTGGTCCACGACGAGGACGTCGCCGGGACGCAGCATGTCGACCGCCATGTGGACGGCGGTGGAGTCCAGGTGCGGGATCCGCACCGTGACCGCCGTGCCGACGAACCCGAGGGGGCGCCTGTTCGGTCGCAGGCCGAGTGCGAAGCCGTGGTCCCGTAGGTGGCCGAGCGTCGAGACGCACACCTCCCGTAGCTCGGTGACGATCTGGTCGTCGATCTGTTGGGGCATGTCCTTGACGACGAACACGAGTGCTCCTTTCCGGAAGCGGCGTCAGGCGTGGTGGGCTACCGCGCGCTTGAGATGTCGGGGATGTGGGTGACGATGTCGGGCACCAGGATGAGGACCGCCACGACCACGAGGTCGGCGATGACGAACGGCACGATGCCGCGGAAGATGCGTCCCAGCCCGGCTTCCGGGACCGATCCGGAGTACACGAACGCGTTCATCCCGACCGGCGGCGTGATCAGCGCCATCTCGGCGACCTTCACGATGAGCACGCCCAGCCAGATGCCGTCGAAGCCGTATCCCACCAGGATCGGGTGCAGCAGGGGCGCCGCGACGAGGATCATCGAGATCCCGTCGAGGAACATGCCGAGCGGGAGCAACAGCAGCAGGCACAGCACCAGCACGGCGTAGGGAGGCAGGTCAGCGGAGAGGACCGCGTCCACCAGCGCCGTACTCGCTCCGGACAGGGCGAGGAAGTAGGTGAACACCCCGGCACCGACCATGAGGAGGAACGTCATGGCCGTCAGTCCGACGGCCTCGCTGACGGAGTCCTTCACCGCACGCAGCCAGCGGGGCGGCCGGGTACGGACGAGCAGGATGACGAACGCGGACATCGCCCCGAAGGAGGCGGCCTCGGTGGCGGTGGCGACACCGAGGTAGATCGTTCCGATCGACACCATGAAGATGACGGCGAGGAACAGGACCCCGGCGAGGTCCAGTCTGGGCGCGGGGGTGTCCTCGCCTACGGGTGCGGCCCCGTCGGTCGTGGACGGTCCGCCGACCGTCGCCAGGGCCCTCTCCTTCGGTGCGGCCGCGCGGGCTTTCCGCCGCCGGGAGGCCAGGACCATCAGCGTGATGGTGACCGCGTAGAGCAGGACCGTCAGCAGACCGGGGCCGATGCCCGCCAGGAGCAGCTGTCCGATGCTCTCCTCGGTGACGACGCCGTACAGGACGAGCACGATGGACGGCGGAATGAGGACCCCGAGGGTGCCGCCGGCGCAGACGACCCCGGCGGCGAGGCGGATCCCGTGCCCGGCCCTGGTGATCGCGTCGGTGGACACCCGCGCCATGGTGGCCACGGTCGCGACGCTGGATCCGGTGACCGCGGCGAAGAGGCCGGACCCGGACAGCGACGCGAGCGCGGTGCCGCCCGGCAGGCGTCGCAACACCCGTGAGGCGAGGTCGAACCCCGCCTGGGCGAGCTGGGCGTGGACGGCGAACACGCCCATGAGGATGAACAGCGGGATGATCGTCAGGGAGTAGTCGGCCGCCGTGGAGAACGGCTGGTTGGTCGCCGTACTGATCGCGGCGTCGGTCCCGCGCAGGAGGACGATGCCGACCATGCCCGCCGCCATGAGGGAGAGCCCGACGTGGAACCGGATCGCGAGCAGGGCCAGGAAGAGCACGAGGACGGCGACGACGATGAAGAGTGTCTCAGTGGTCATGGGACGACCTCGCCATCTCGTCGGTGTGCGCTGTCGAGGCGGCCCGTTCGGTGGCCGCGTCCACTTCGTCGGCCTCCGGTACGCCACCGGAGCGGAACGCGCGGAACTCCGTGACCGCCTTCCAGACGGCCATGGCGAAGAACAGGAGGAAGGACAGGAAGAGCACGAGCTTGGCGGGCCACGTGGGGAGACGGAGGATGTCGTTGGTCGTCTCCCCCCTGTCGACGGCGCTGAGCAGGACGTCGCCCAGCCCCCAGACGATCAGGACGCCGGTGACCGCCAGCAGAACCGCCCTCACACCCGAGAGGACCGTCCGTGACCGAGGGCCGAGGCGCCCCTCCAGGAGGGTGACCGACACGTGCCTTCCGTCGATCTCGGCGGAGGCCAGCCCGAGGAAGGCGATGGCGACCAGGAGCAGCGTGGAGACGTCCACCGTTCCGAGAATCGACTGGTCCAGCATGTTGCGACTGATCACGTCGGCGACGGTCAGGGTCATCAGGGCGAGCAGCAGCAGCCCGGCGCTGAGGTTGAACGCGGTGGCGACCGTCCTCGCCGGCCGCGGGAAACGGATATGGCTCACTTCTCCGTCCCTTCCATGCAGGCGACGAGCGGGTCGGCGTAGTCGGAGGCCCGGGTCTCCTCCTCGATGATCCGCCGGTAGTCATCGAGCACGGACCGCGCGTCGTAGCCGCGTGCCTCGTGGCGCTCCACCCAGTCCTCGGCGGCGCCGGTCTCGTTCTTCCAGTCGGAGACCTGCTGCTCCGGAAGGGAGGTGAACTCCGCCCCGGCGTCCCTCAGTTCCCGGCAGGCGGTCTCGCCGAGCGCGTCCATCTCCTCCAGGCCGTTGGGGACGCCCCGCTCGGAGGCCTCCAACAGCGCCTGTCGGTACTCCTCGGGCATGGACTGGAAGAGCTCCTCGTTGATGACCACGATCGAGGACGAGTACGACCCGATACCGGGGTCCATGACGTACGGCGTGGTCCGGGACAGGCCGAAGGTGGGCAGGTTCGCCAGGGCCAGGGAGGTGTAGCCGTCCACGACACCGCGACTCATCGACTCGTAGATGTCCGTGGCGGTCATGGCGACCGGGTTGGCGCCCGCGGTGAGCAGGGCCTCCGATGTCAGACCGCCGGAGCGGATACTCCTTCCCCGCAGGTCGGAGAGGTCGTCCGCCTCCTCCTGTAGGCCGATGAGGGCGATGCCGAGCGGGAGCGGGAAGAGGAGGCGGACGCCCTGGCGGTCGAAGTCCTCGCGGTAGGTCGCGTTCTCCTCGTACAGGCGCTCGATCGCGGTCATCTGTACCTCGGGGTTGCTGGTCTCGAACGGCAGCTCGACGGCCGTGAACATCGGCAGGTCGGACGCCGCGTAGATGGATCCGACCTGGGACATGTCGGCTCGCCCGTCCAGCGTGGCCTGGGCCGCCTCGTCCGCGTCCACGAGGCTCTCCGAGTAGTGGAGGCGGACGGTGACGCCGCCGTCGGTGAGTTCCTCGACCTCCTCCGCCCACCGCTGTACCGTGCGCGACTGGTCGGACGTCGGGCTGGAGTACGTCGTGTAGTGCAGGACGTAGGTGTCGTCGCCGCCCACGGTGCCGGTGCACGCGGTCAGCACGGCCAGGGCCGTGCCCGAGGCGGCGACTCCGGCGGTGAGCCCTCGACCACCGGCTCGGGCACGCGATACGAGTGACCTCATGGCTCACACTCCAGTGGGTGCCACACGGTAGCGCCGTAGGGACAGCGCGGGGTTGACCTCGCGGACGTGCTCGATCCGCTCCCGTTCCACGACGGCCATGCCGACGCCCGGGGCCTCACCGAGCGCGGTGACGGCGATGCCCATCGGGTCCACGACGGCGCTGTTGCCCGCGCCGGTCGGGCCGCTCTGGTCGGCCGCGAGCACGTAGACGGTGTTCTCGATCGCCCGGGCGCGGACCAGGGTGTTCCAGTGGTACTCCTTGAGGGGACCGGGCACCCACTCGGCGGGAAGGGCGATGATATCCGCGCCGGCGTCCACGAGGGTACGTGAAACCTCAGGAAAACGCAGGTCATAGCAGGTCTGCATGCCCACCCTGAAGCCGTCGACCTCCAGGAGTTGGGGGTGGTCCGGGTCGGCGGGGATGACGCGGTCGGACTCCTTGTACCCGAACGCGTCGTAGAGGTGCACCTTGCGGTAGACCGCGCCGATCTCGCCGTCCCGGACGCCGACGATGAGGAGAGCGAGGTCCTGCCCGCCCTCAGGCNATGACGGAGACGCCGAGTTCGGCGGTGATGGCGCGGACACGCGAGACGGTGGGCCCGTCGAGCGGCTCGGCGCTGTCGACGAACCGGTCGTCCATGGCGGGCGCGGTGAACACCGCGTACTCGGGGAGGACGGCCAGACGCGCACCGCGGTCGGCGGCGTCACGCAGCAGTGTCTCGATGGAGGCCAGGTTCGCGGCCTTGTCCTCGGTGGGGGCGAACTGTACGACGGCGACGTTCAGTGACATCAACGGCTCCTCAGGTCGTTCTCGATCTCTCGCAGGGCGTCCAGCGTTCCGGCGAACCCGGACAGCAGCGCCCCGTACTGCATGATCGCGATGATGGTCTCGGCGCCCTCCTCGACGGCGAGGCGCTGCTCGGCCTGGCTCCAGGCGGGCAGGACCCACGGCTTGCCCGCCGACCGCGCCGCGCGCGCCAGGTGGCGTACGTCCTCCAGGTCGGCCTCGCTGACGCTGTAGGCGCCGCGTTCCCGGCGCAGCGACAGGTCCGAGGGGCCGACGAAGACGCCGTCCACGACGGGCAGACCGAGGATCGCGTCGATGTCCCCGAACGCCGACGCGTCCTCGATCATGGGGTAGCAGCGCGTCCCCCGGTCCTGTCGCGCGACCCACTCGTCGGTGAACCCGCGGTACCCGGAGGTCCTGCCACCGGCGAAGGACCGGTCACCCAGCGGGGGGAACTTCGCGTAGCCGCACACCCTGGCGGCGTGCTCGACGGACTCCACGTGCGGGATGGCCACCGCGTTCGCGCCGAAGTCGAGGGCCTGCTGGATCGGTCCCCTCTCCGGACCCAGTACCTTCGCGATGACGTCCATGCCCTTGGCGCGGACGAACGGAATGATCCAGTCGAGGGCGGCCAGGTCGAACAGTCCGTGCTCGATGTCGAGCACGACGGTGTCGTAGCCCGCCAACTGGGCCATCTCCACGGCGGCGGCGGAGGGCTCCGTCAGCCAGACCCCGTGCCGTCTGCTCCCTTGTTCGCTCACGGCGTTACTCCTCGCAGGGTCGATGTGACTTGCTGCACTAGTATGTGTGCTGTCGACGACATGTATACACGGTGCATCCAAGAGATGTAAAGGTAGGCTGGGGCTGTGTCAGACCAAGGGATCAGCGGCGAAGCCGGTAAACCGAGACCATCCGCGCGCGAGCGCGCCTACGAGTGGATCTGTACCGCCATCCTCTCGGGGGTCTTCTCCGAGGGGCAGTTCCTCGACGAGGCCGCCCTGGCCCGGGAGGTCAACACGTCCCGGACTCCCGTGCGCGAGGCCCTCCACCGCCTCCAGGCGGAGCGCTTCGTCGAACTCGTCCCCCGGCGCGGCGCCCAGGTGCGGGTCGTCAACGCCACGGAGATGCGGGAGGTCTACCAGGCCCGCTTCGTCATCGAGTCCGACGCCATGGTCAGGATCTGCGAGCGGCGCCTCGGCTCCCCACCCGAGTCCGGCGAGCTCCTGGAGGCGATGGAGGCCGCCGGACGGGACCGGAACTGGAACGAGTTGGCCCAACTCGACCAGGCCTTCCACTCCTCCATCGTCCGACACCGGGGAAACGCGGTCCTGTCCGAGATGTACGACGCGATGCGTCCGCGGCAGGTGCGCCTCTCCGTCCGGACGATCACGGAGGTACCGGAGCGCCTGCCCACCATCGAACACGAGCACCGGCGGCTGAAGGCGGCGCTCGACGCGCATGACGGCGAACTCAGTGTGTCCGTCCTCGACACCCACCTCCGGGAGGTGCCGGAACTCGTCCGGGCCTTCGGTTAGCGCCGACCCCGGTCCGCGTCTCACGTCCCCCCGCGGCCCGGGCCGTACACACGGCCCGGGCCCTCGCCGTGCCCGGGGGCGGGTGCGGTACTCAGGCGCTGTTCGACCAGGACATCCTGACGTTGAAGGTCGCCTCGCTACCGCCCTTGACGACCACGGCGGCGGCCTCCGCGCTCACGCTCACCCCGAACTCGACCTCCGTCTCCGTGGGGGCGAGCGAGGAGGAGGACAGTTCCTGTAGCTGGGCGGACACCGCCTCGGCGACCTTCCGGATCCGGAGCAGGACCGAGTCGAGCCGTTTGTCCCCGGTGCCGGTGTCGGATTTCCTGGAGACGTTGGAGGCCCCTTCCCGGCGGGTGGGAACGGACTCGATACTGACCACGGTGCCGTCGTCGGTGACGAAGTCGATCACTTTGTTCACGTTGACCTCACGTGTTCTTCGAAGGGGGCTGCGCCATTCCTGTGAGAAGGGCTTGGAAAGTAAAATACTGGGAGATGTCTGCAAAGGACGATATTCCGCTGCCGTCCGCGCGGAGGAAACGGTGGGACGAACCAGTGATGACCGGGCGAAACGACGCACGTGCCACCTGGCGGGACGGACACGACGGCACCGGATGGCGTAAGTCGTCGAGATCGCAGGACGACGGAACGTGCTGTGAGGCATCCCTGGGGGAAGCGGGGGCGGTCCTTTTCCGTGACTCCCGCCACCCGGACGGACACGTACTCCGGTTCCGCGCAGGGGAGTGGCTGTCGCTGCTCTCGTCCCTTTCCCCGAACGCCGTGCCGTACGGCTTCTAGTTGCCGATCGGAATGATGTCGGTGTCCAGCCGGGTGAAGCTCGCCATCGTGGTCACGAACCGGTGGTCCGGACCGAACCGGCTGGTGTACAGGTCGCGCAGGGCCTCCCACTCCTCATGGACGTCCTCGCCCAGCGCCCGGCGGCTGATCAGCAGGTTGCGCCTGGCGGTGCTCAGGAAGACGTGGTGCTCGCCCAGCGCCTCCAGGCACAGCTCCACACTCGCCGCGTCCTGGGCCCTGGCCTCCTTGAGCCGTCCCAGCGCGAACAGGTCGTTGCCCAGGTTGACCTCGACCGCGGCGATGGTGATCCGCGCGTCCGGGAAGAGGCGGCGAATCTCGGTGAGGGCCGCGCGGTCGAGTTCGTGGGCCCGCTCGTACTCCCCCGCCACGCGGAACACGATCGCCGCGTTGGCCCTGGAGGCCCACGGGAAGAGGTGACGATCGGGAAACGTGTCGTCCATGTGTTCCAGGAGTTCCTCGGCCAGTTCCCGGGCTTCGTCCACCCGGTTGTTGAAGGCCAGGTTCACCATGTGGATGCTGTTGATGTGCAGCGTCGGCTTGGCGTGTGCCCCGAAACGCGAGACGTTGGTGTCGCGCACCTGCTGTGACAGTTCCAGAGCCGACTCGTGGTCGCCGAGCCTGCGGTTGACCACGGAGAGGAAGACGGGAATCTCCTGGGTGTGGGTGCTGGCGTCCGCTTCGACGGACTCGAAGCGCCGCTGGCAGTCTTCCAGGGCCTCCTTGGCCTCGTCCAGGTGTCCCAGGGCCATCAGACTGAGGCTGATCGACAGCCGGGTGCGCAGGGTGGGGATGCCGCTCGACCCGAACAGGTACTTGCGCTGTTCCAGGGTGCGGCGGTCCATGTCCAGCGCCTCCTGGAACCGGCCCAGGCGGCGCAGGCCGTCCCCGATGTCGTGCGCGATGACCAGGGTCTTCTCGTCCTCCTCGCTGAACAGTGCGGTCCTGACGCGGTGGATCTCCTCGAACATGGCCAGGGCCCGGCCGTAGTGGCCGAGGTTGCTGAGAGCGATGGCCCGTGCCCGGTGGGCGTCCAGGGCCTCCTCGCTCTCCGGACCCTCCAGTTCCACCTGCTCCGCGTACATCCGCTCCGCCTCGTCGAGGGCCACCTCGTTGTCCCCCCGGACCCGGAGGAGCCTGGTGCGGATCAACTGGACCTGGAAGCGCTGGGCGGTGTCGTCGTACCAGGCCTCGATGGCGCGGTCCGCCAGGGCCAGTGCGGCGTTCCTGTTCCCGGTCTCCACCAGGTACGTGATCACGTTGCTGACCAGTCCTCGAACCTGGGGGTCGTGGCTGCGCCAGGCCTCCGAGGCCTCCACGTGGGTGAAGAGCAGCTGGTAGTCGGACCAGCTCTGCGGAAGCTCCGGGCCGAGCGGATCGCTCTGCGCGAGGAGGCGGTGGGCCAGGTCCCGGTAGCGCACGCGTTCCTCGTCGCCGAGCGTGCTCTGGACGACGGTCTGGAAGGTGACGTGCATCTGGAAGGTGTGGTTGGTCCGGTCGAGCTCGACGAGGCTGTGCCTGCTCACGTACCGCAGCACCCTCGACAGGACCATCTCGTTGCCCAGGATCTGCCCCAGTTCGGGGTTGGTGCTCAGGCCCCGGGCCCGGTGGAACAGGGTGCGCGCCAGCGGTCGGGGACCGAAGAACGAGCACAGCTGGATGAACTCGCGGACCATCCTGCTGAGCGCGCGGTCCTTTCCGGTGCCGCGCCGCAGTTCGTCGAGTTGCATGTTCCACGCCGCGGCCAGCGGCAGGGGGTACAGGTCCTCCGGCTCCACATGGGTGACCAGGTCGTCGAACTTGTTCTGGAGCAGGTCGAGGAAGTCGTCGACGTTCATCAGGGAGTCGCGCAGATAGGCGCCGACCTGTGCCAGGGCCAGGGGCACGTGCTCCAACCGCTCGGCGATGCGCAGGGCGTCCGCGTCGTCCTCCAACCCCTGGGGGCAGACCTTGCGGAGCAGCGCGACGCTCTCCTCCGGGGTCAGGCTGGGCACGACCGAGCCCTCACTGCGCCCGCTGGGGATCCAGCTCTGGTCACGTGAGGTGATGACGATGTCGCCGGGCCCGTTGGTGGGGAGTTCGCCCTCGCCCAGCTGGTCGAGGTCGGCGACGTCGTCGAAGACGAGGAGCCAGCGCCCCACCTCGGGATCGGTCTCCAGCACGTCGCGGACCTGTTGGGCGGTCTTCTCCAGGTTGCCGCCGTGGTCCTCGACCAGTCCCAGGTACCGGGCCAGACGCAGGTAGGACTGCTGGACGTCGGCGGGGCCGCTGGCGGGGACCCACCAGATCAGGTCGTAGTCGTCCCGGTACCGGTGCGCGTACTCGGTGGCGATCTGGGTCTTGCCGATGCCGCCCCCTCCCGACAGGAGGTAGACCCCGCCCGAGGACTCCGCCAGCAGGTCGTGGACGCGCTTGAGGATCTCCTCCCGCCCCGTGAAGTTCAGGTTGTGCGGAGGGACGCCGCGGAGTTTGGCCAGCGGCCTGTTCCGGTGCTGCCGCCTCCGCGGACGGAGGGCGGTGGGCTCCGAGACGCTGGGCTCCGTCGCTGGGATCTGGGAGTCGGTCACGGTCGGGCTCGATTCCTCTCGGGGGGTGGTGGACGCGGGGCGGGGGTCGCGGGCCTGGACGACGCTCCCGTTGGTGACGGAGTCGGGAACCGCGTTGGTGACGGAGCCGGGCGTCCCGTCCAGGGCGGCACGCAGGTTCCCGGCGAAACGCCGGTACTCCCCGGGCATCTCGGTCAGCGCGGGGAGCAGGGCTCTGGCCAGTTCCTCCTCCCCGTCGAGCGAGGGGACCAGGGGAGCCCCGGTCTCGATCCGGGCGAGCCACTGGTAGATCCGGGCGGAGTCCTTGAACTCGATGCCGAGCGAGTAGTACACCGACCGCATGACGCTGAGGTCGCCGAAACGGCCGAGGAGGTCCCTGCGCACACCGGACAGGAAGTCCATGGCCGGGCTGGTGGGATCGTGCAGGTCGCCGGTGGGGAGGGTCGGATCCATCAGTTCGCCGCCGAACACCTCGGCGATCTCGGTGACGGCGGCGCGCCCGTCGCGGGGCGCGTGCGGAAGGTTGCGCTGGAGCAGTTCGGCGACCGGGAGGTTCACCGGTGTCTGGGCGAGGCGCACGGCGAGTGCGCGGGCCCCGCGTGAGGCGTGGGAGAGGAAACGTGACACCGGATCGGGGTCCCAGGGCAGAGCACTGGGCGGCCGGGCACCGTCGTGCGGGAGGAGGCACACGTCCGCCTCCCAGGAATCCCGTCGACCGTCCACCACCGAGAGCCAGGCGGCGAGGGACTCCGGGTCGGACCTCAGGATCGGCAGCGCCGCCGCGTCCGACGGCGGCACGGTCTCCTCCGCGTCGTCCGAGGCGCGCGCGAAGGACCACGAGGCGGGGGAGACGGGGGAGGGGCCCGTCATGCGCATCGGCTGCGGTGCGAGGGGGCCCCGGGACCAGACGGAGCGGTCGAGCAGGTGGAGGACGGCGGCCGGTACGCGGGTGGCGAGTGAGGCGATCCACGAACGCGGTCTCGGCTGGCGCCATCCCCGGTCCTGTGCGTCGGTGACGATGACGACCGCCGCGGCTTCCCGCCCCGCCGCGTCGGGCACAGCGTGGCCGGGACGGAAGCGGACGATCTCCGATCCCGCCCGTTCGATCTCCCGGACCAGTTCTCCGACTTCGTCCCGGTGCAGACCCATCAGGGGAGAGGAATCGACGAGGACGGACAGGCGGGACGGGCCGCCTGTCAGGTTGTCGAGTGCATTGCGATACCTCTGCGACAGATCATCCATGAATGTCGTCTTTGCCCTTTTTGTGGCCCCTGAGATCCGCCTGGTGAACCGCGCCCGTGGGTCGGGCTTCTCCGGAAGTGTTTCCTTCGATGCGGCCCTCCAACCGAGATGAGCGTATCAAGACCGGAGTCGGAGTCGTTTGGTCAGCCATGGGTGGCGGCTCTGTTATGCGAGTTCTCTCCAGTGTCCCTCACGAACCGAACCCATCGGAATCCCTGGGATCTCCCCACGTCTCCCGCGTGAGGGCGTCACCAAAAGTGTCATGGATGATCGCGATTTTCCTGCTATCCGAATTTTCCCTTGCTCGGTCGCGCAGATAACGGGGCAGCCCGGAGATCCGCATCCGCGATCCGGGCTCCCGGCTGAGGAGTTCCTCGACGAGGTGGAGAACCGCCTCCCTGGGGCCCCTGACAACGGTGGGAACGCCCTGGTAGAGAACGGCGTCGTAGACGTGTTCGGCGTCCTTGTGGCCGGAGTCCACGACACACACGGTGATGTTCTGGTCGGCGAGGACGTTCGCCACCTCGTGGACCTCCTTCTTCCATGTGGCGAGTACGTTGCGGTCCTCCACCAGGGCGCTGCTCCTCTGCCGCTCCGATCGCAGGCGCCACCGGTCGGAGGCTCCCAGGTAGTTCGTCGGCGGGTAGCGCTCCCGAACGTGGTAGACGATCTCGTACGTCGTGCCGAGCTGGGGCGGGTACTCCAACAGGTCGCGGTGGGGTGCGGCCTGGCCCACGCTCAGGTGCAGCAGGTCCCTGGGCAGCAGGATGCGCAGTCGCGGCGGTTCCTCGTTCGACGAGACCCGCCTCTGCATGACGGCCTCGCCCACGAGGTCGGCGATCTCGTCGCAGATCTCCCGTTCACCGACCAGCTTCGTGTCCTCCAGTAACGGGTTCCGCCTCTCGTCCAGGTGGATGATGCTGTGCGAGAGCTGGTAACCGCCCGTCACCGGTTCCAGGTCGAAGAGCATCACCGTGTCGGGCGAACGTTCGTCGTTGTCGGGGAGCGCCCCGGACGTGTCCGGTCCCCTGCGGTTGTCGAGCCGCCGGTCCCGGTCGCGGGCCAGCACCTCCTCCCAGTCCCGCCCCATCGCCGAGGCCTCCTGCCGGATCCACGACCACACCGTCGGCGGTATCGGCCGTCGTCTCCGGGTCTCCTGGTAGACGTGGTGCACCCAGACGACCCGGGGCGGTGGTTCACCGAAGGGCGGGACCAGGTCCCACAGCGCGGTGAGGGCCCTCCACGCGGTCGTCCCCGAACTGTGCCGTCTGAGCTGGCGCATCTCGCCGGAACGCAGCAGCCTCTCCGGGGGGACCTCCTCCAGGGGGACCGAGTCCAGCAGGTCGTGCAGCCTGTCGTAGGCCTCCCGGCCGCACAGGGACTCGTCGGCCAGGCGCTGGACCGACACGCTCTCGCCGTCCTCCCGCTCACCGGCGAGTTCCGCCATCGGCAGGAGGAAGGCGAGGCCGGAGGGCTGCTCCGGATCGCCCCACTGGTAGTAGTGGTTCTTCTGCATGATGCCCACCAGTTCGCCGGTCGCGGTGCGCACGGCGCAGCCGCTGAACCCCTCGGTGATCCGCACGGCCTGGGAGGCGGGCGTCTCGACCTGGTGTGTGGTTCCGGTGGGCCCGCCCGAGCCCCGGTAGGTCAGTGAGGCCTGGAGGGAGCGCATGCCCTCCGGGTAGCCGGTGATGAGCAGCTCCTGCGCCGGATCCAGGCTCGCGCAGTCCCTCAGCACGGGGAAGGAGGTGTCGGGCTGGCCCGCGCCCGGCAGCCGCAGCACGGCCAGGTCACGGCTCTCCGGGCCCGCCGACCACAGCTGGGTGTCGACCGTGGCCTCCCACGTCCGGTCGTCGAACGACCGGAGGCGCACGGTGACGTCCGTGCCCGGGTGTTCCTCCTTGTCCCCGTCGCGGCCGAGCGCGGTGTTGACGACGTGCGCGCACGTGACCAGCAGGCCGGGGGACAGGAGTACGGCACCGCCCACGGTGTCGTACTGGTCGAGCACCCGCATCTGCCATGACGGCTCGTTGGGTTGCAGACCACGCGGGGTACGGGGGGTGGCCACGTTCGGGGGACCTCTCTTGACGTCAACTTTTCCCGGAACAATTCCCCCTCGGACAGCGGCGAACCAGGAGAAGGTGACGTACGAGGTTCCTGCTACACAAGCGACCTGTGTGACGGATGTGGAGGCGTGCACGCGGGTTCGGAGCGTGCGGATCGCAGGGATCCGAGGGACTCCCACATCCGAGACATCCCACGATCCGACCAGAGGGCCTGTGTATGTTCGATCCGACAAACGATGGCCCCGGGGCATGGCCTGGCGGACAATCGTGCCTGGTCAAGGACTCGGCAAGGTCTCAAAGCGGTGTTGTTCCACGAACGGGCGTTGTGACTTGCCGGACAAGGGGCAATGATCTCCCCCAATGTTCTTGAACAGCGCGTAGGGCTCAGAGCGTGCGCGCGAGGAAGGGAGAGTAGGGTCTTGAGCGAATCCATGCTCTGGTCCGTCGCGACCTTCGGCGTGTACCTCGCCGTCATGGTGGCCATCGGGCTGTGGGCCTACAAGCGCACCGTCTCGCAGTCGGACTTCGTACTCGGAGGCCGGCAGCTCAACAGCTGGGTGGCGGGTCTGAGCGCCAACGCCAGCGACTTCAGCGGATGGCTGCTGCTCGGCCTGCCCGGCGCCATCTACGTCTCCGGTCTGGGGGCGGCCTGGATCCCCGTCGGCCTCGCCTGCGGCTTCGCCGGGAGCTGGATCCTCCTCGCGCCGCGTCTGCGCGTGTACACCGAGCGGGTGACCGACGCCCGCTCCGGGGGCGACTCCGACTCGCTGACCCTCTCCTCCTTCCTGGAGAACCGCTTCAACGACCCCACCCGGCTGCTGCGGGGCGTCTCGGCGGTGCTCATCCTCGTCTTCTACTTCTTCTACGTGGCCTCCGGCCTGGTCGCCATGGCCGCCCTGTTCGACCAGGTCCTCGGCCTGAGCCCGGCGCCCGCCATCGCCATCGGCGTGGGCATCGTCGTGCTCTACACCGTGCTCGGCGGCTTCCTCGCCGTGTCCTACACCGACGTGATCCAGGCCGCGATGATGTGGATCGCCCTGCTGGTCGTCCCCGTCATGGCGGTCACCGCGCTCGGCGGCCTCGGGGGCCTGACCGAGGGCGTGTCCGCGAAGAGCGACGGGCTGCTGTCGGCCCTCGGCGGCACCTCCCTCGACGCCGAGCTCGGTCAGTGGGTGAGCACCGACACCCTCGGCTGGGTCGTCATCGTCTCCGGACTGGCCTGGGGCTTCGGCTACTTCGGCCAGCCGCACATCCTGTCCCGCTACATGGGCATCCGCTCGGTCCGCGACATCCCCAAGGCCGGGTTCATCAGCGTCGCCTGGGCGGTCAGCGCCATGGTCCTGGCCGTGGTGGTCGGCTTCATCGGCATCGCCTACTTCGACACCCCGCTGGAGAACTCCGAGCAGGTCTTCCCGCTCCTGATCGAGGCCCTGACCCACCCGCTGGTCGCCGGTCTGCTGCTCGCCGCCATCCTCGCGGCCGTCATGAGCACCGCCGACTCCCAGCTGCTGGTCGCCGCGTCCGCGCTCACCGAGGACGGCTACCGGGCCTTCGTGGACCGCGACGCCAACCCGAGGACCCTGCTGTGGGTCAGCCGCGTCACCGTGGTCGCCGTCGCCCTGGGCGCCGCCGCCATCGCCCTGTGGGGCAACCAGTCGGTGATGGACCTGGTCGGCTACGCCTGGGCCGGGTTCGGCGCGGGCTTCGGCCCGATCCTGGTGCTCTCCGTGTTCTGGAGGCGCATGAGCTGGTCCGGGGCGCTCGCGGGCATGATCGCGGGCGGAACCACCGCGATCGTGTGGGACGTCCTCGACGCGCACTTCCTCGGGACCGGCCTGTACGCCATGGTTCCGGCCGTGATCCTCAGCGTCGCCGCCGTCTTCGTCTTCAACGGCCTGGCCAGGGTCACTCCGCAGATGGAGAGCGACTTCGACCGGGTCGACGCCGAGATCCGCGGGGCCGGACCCGCCGCCGACGAGACCGCCGGGGTCTGACCGGCCGGGCCTCACGGGTGGCGGCCGGGACGGCGACCGTCCCAGCCGCCACCTCCCGCCCCGGGGCCCCGCCGTCGACGCGGCGGGGCCCGACGCGCTCTGGCGGACCCGATCCCGGAACGGTAGAACGGTGACATGTCGTCACTGACGGAACACCCGGCCGTATGGACCCGGACCGACGTCTCCGAGGGGCTCGGTCTCGGCACGCTCATCCCCGAACCCTGCGGCTACCGGCTGGAGGCCGGGGAGACCGTCGTGGTGGGGGAGGAACGGTTCTTCACCCGTTTCAGCGTCCGCACCGACCTGGCCTGGACGACCCGGGAGGTGAGCGCCGAGGTCCTGTCCTCCCACGGCCTGGAGTCGGTCACGCTCAACGTCCGGGGAGGACACTGGAGCGGTGCCGACGGCACCCGCCTTCCCGAGCTGGTGGGCTGCCTGGACGTGGACGTCGCCGCCACCCCGCTCACCAACACCCTCCCGATCCGCCGCCTCGGCCTGCGCCCGGGCGAGTACCGCGACATCGCGGTGGCCTGGATCGACATCCCCTCCCTGCGGGTGCGCAGGGTGAGGCAGCGCTACACCCGCCATCCCGCCGAGGAGGGCCTGGAGCGCTACACCTACCGCGATCCCCTGCACGGCGAGTACCGGCTGTCGGTGGACGGCGACGGCGTGGTCGTCGACTACGAGCGCTTCGCCCGCCGCCTGCGCACGGACTCCTGAGACCGCGGTCACCTCCCCGGCTCGTTTTCCGCCGCCCGGACGGGCGATAATCAGCGGACGGAAGCGACCACATCCACGGGGGACCGCAGTGACCGACACCGAGCTGAGCCAGGCCCGTCGCGAGATCATCCGCGACCTCGCAGTGCCCGAGCGCTTCGAAGCGCGCGTCGAGATCGAACGCCGCGTGGCCTTCCTCGCCGAGCGGCTCATCGCCACCGGCTCCACCGCGCTGGTCCTGGGTATCAGCGGGGGCGTGGACTCGCTCGCGGCCGGACGCCTGTGCCGCCTGGCCGTGGACCGGGCGCGGGAGAACGGCCACGAGTGCGAGTACGTCGCCATGCGCCTGCCCTACGGCGAGCAGAAGGACGAGGAGGACGCGGCCCGCTCCGTGACCTTCACGGCGCCCGAGCGCTGCCTCACCGTGGACGTCAGGCCCGCCAGCGACGCCATGGCCGCCTCCCTCACCGCCGCCGGGATGTCCTACGCCAGCGACTCCTCCGAGGACTTCGTCATCGGCAACGTCAAGGCCCGCCAGCGGATGATCGCCCAGTACGCGGTCGCGGGCGGCCTGCGCGGCCTGGTGGTGGGCACCGACCACGCGGCCGAGGCGGTCACGGGGTTCTTCACCAAGTACGGCGACGGCGGGGTGGACCTGGTGCCGCTGACCGGGCTGACCAAGCGCCGGGTGCGCGCGGTCGCCGCCGCGTTGGGCGCTCCCGACGACCTGGTGAACAAGGTGCCCACCGCCGACCTGGAGACGCTCACCCCGCAGAAGCCGGACGAGGACGCGCTCGGCCTGACCTACGAGCAGATCGACGACTTCCTGGAGGGCCTGCCGGTGCCCGAGCACGTGGAGACCACCCTGGTCGACCGGTACCGCGCCACCGCGCACAAGCGGGCGCTGCCCACCGCTCCCTGAGGGGCGGGGGCC
The DNA here is from genome assembly GCF_000341065.1 of Nocardiopsis halotolerans DSM 44410. GTDB lineage: Bacteria > Actinomycetota > Actinomycetes > Streptosporangiales > Streptosporangiaceae > Nocardiopsis > Nocardiopsis halotolerans. Next base: position 25,815 of record NZ_ANAX01000163.1, read on the forward strand.
GCCGACGCGCCTCCGTGCCCTCCCCTCCTCCCGGGGCCGCGCGGCCCCGGGAGGAGGGGAGGGCGGTTTCGTTCGCGCACGTGACCCTTTTCCGAGGGTTTCGGCCACCCGGTCTCCCGCGATACCGTGTTCTCGAGCACCCCGGGTTCTCCCGGGGCATCGTTCGGCGCTCCCGTGCTCTCCCCGACGAGGGGGAGCCGCCCATATCCCGTCGAGCCTCGGCGCGCGGTGGTGCGGGCACCACTTCTCACGGTCGTGCGAACCGCCGTCCGGAGAGGGGCGTCAGATCCATCGCGAACACCCATCGACCAGGCCTAGGGTCGTTATCACGCGTCGCCAGCCGTTGAGCTGACGCGGCCACGCCACCGGGCGCGTTCGAGGACGCGTCGCCACCCCCTGATCCCGACACGGTCCCCTTGCGCGTACATCGCGTTCGGAGGGCGCACATGTGTACGGGGAGACCAAGGAGCGACCGATGACCGTGATCGCCGGGAACGAACGCGGAGGCGCGCCGTCGGCGTACTCCTCCGGCCCCGCGCCGCTGCCCTCCTTCCGTACGCCGCGGCCGGGGGCGGGCCGTGACAGGTTCCTGGACGTCATCCGGCTGTTCGTCATGGCCATGGTGGTCATGCAGCACTGGTGGCTGCCGGTTCTGGCCCACGAGGGCGGCGTCCTGGAGATGGGCAGCGTCCTGTCCGCCGAGGGCGGTTTCGTCCTGACGTGGGTCGTCCAGGTCATGCCCCTGATCTTCTTCGTCGGCGGCGCGGCCAACCTCATCAGCTGGCGCTCGGCCTCGGGGCGGGGCACGTCCGCGTCGGACTGGTTCGCCCGGAGGCTGCGCAGGCTCGCCTGGCCGGTGGTACCGCTGGCGGCCGTGTGGATCGTCGCCTCCCACGTGCTGTTCCTGAGCGGGGTGCCGATCCAGCCGGTCCTGGCGGCGGCGGGGGCCGCGGGCATGGTGCTGTGGTTCCTGGCCGTGTACGTGCTGGTGGTCGTGGCGACCCCGCTGCTGGTCCGCGCGCAGGAGCGGTTCGGCTGGTGGGTTCCGGTCGCGCTCCTGACCGCCGCGGCGGTCGTGGACGTGACCCGCTTCTCCACCGGGGCCGAATGGGTCGGCTACCTCAACGTGGCGTTCGTGTGGCTGGGCGTGCACCAGCTGGGCTTCCGCTACGCGACGGGGACGATCCGGCTCCGCTACGCCGCGGGCATGGCGGCGGGCGGCGCCGTCACCGCGCTGACCCTGGCGCTGGTCGGCCCGTACTCGCCGAACATGACGGGCGTGTTCGCCATGGACTCCTCGAACGTGTCACCGCCGACCCTGGTGCTCGCCGCCGCGGGCGTGTTCCAGGTCGGTGTCGCGGTGCTGCTGCGCGAGCGGATCAGCGCCTGGTCGGAGCGCCCGGGCCCGGCGCGACTGCTGGACCGGATCTGCCCGCAGCTGATGACGGTCTACCTCTGGCACATGCTGCCGCTCAGCGTGGTGGCGGGTGTGCTGGTGTTCGGGCTGGGGATCGACACTCCGGACGCGCTGACGGGCCTGTGGCTGCTGTGGGGCGTGGCGGGCATGGTGGTGCTGCTGCCCCTGGTCGCGGCGCTGTCGCACTGGGCCGTGCGGTTCGAGAACCCGCCGAGGTCGCTGAGCGGATCCCCCGGCATGGTCCGGGTCCTGATCGCCGCGGCGCTGGTCGGCGGCGGGATGCTGACGCTGACGGTGTCCGGGGTCGGGGTGGGCGACGGCCCGCTGCTGGGCCTGCTCGCGGTCCTGGCGGGCGTGGCGCTGACCAAGCCGGCCCAGAACGGCTGAGGGCCGCGCGCCCGGCGTCTCCGGGGAGGGCGCCGCGGACGGCCCGTGTCGGAGGACGGGCCGTATCGGGTAGACCAGGCGGTATGGACCCGACACGTATCGCCTTCGAGGAGCGGGGGAGCGGCCCGCCGGTGGTCCTCCTCCACGGCCTCGGTGACAGGCGCCAGAGCTGGAACGCCGTGGTGGGCCGACTCGCCGCGGACCACCGCGTCATCTGCGTGGACCTTCCGGGGTTCGGCGCCACACCGGCGCCCGCCCCCGACGAGCAGTACGACGTCGTGACCCTGACCGACGACGTCCAGGCGTTCTGTGATCTGCACGGACTGGACCGCCCGCACCTGGCGGGCAACTCGCTCGGCGGGTCGATCGCCCTGGAACTCGGGGTCCGGGGCCGCGCCGCGTCGGTGACGGTGTTCTCCCCGGCGGGGTTCTCCGACGAACTCGCCCGCCGCGCGATGCGCGCGGTCGGCGCCCTGTCCCGCCTCGCCACCCGCGTCCCGATGCCGGTCAAGGAGCGCCTGGCCGACACCGCCCCGGCCAGGGCGGCCGCGCGGATCGCGCTGCGCGGCGACCCCTCGTCGCCCACGGCCAAGGCGACCCGGTTCAGCGTGCGGGGGCTCCAACGCGGTTCGCCCTACATCCGGCTGGTGCCGCGCATCGCCGAGTACGTCTTCACGGCGCGGCCGATCGCGTGCCCGGTCACCATCGCCTGGGGCGACCGCGACCGGACGCTGCTGCCGTCCAGCGCCGCGCACGCCCACCGCCGGGTGCCGAACGCGCGCATGGTCTCGCTGATCGGCAGCGGGCACATCCCCATGGCCGACGATCCCGTCACGTCCGCCGAGCACATCCGGTGGACCTGCCGCTCCGCCGACGTGGGGGCGTCGAGGGTCTCCGCGCGCAACGCGTCCGATCAGCCCCCTAACAGCTGAAGCCGCCGTCCGCGCTGATGACCTGGCCCGTCACCCACGCGGCCTCGTCGGTGGTCAGCCAGGCCAGCAGCCTGGCCGGGTCGTCCGGCACACCGACCCGTCCCGCGGGGAAACGGGGCAGGACGTGGTTCATGAGGTCCTCGTCGATGTACCCGGTCTGCACCGGCCCGGGATCGACGGCGTTCACGGTGATCCCGCGCGGACCCAGCTCGGCGGCGAGGGTCGGGGTGATCTGGGCCAGGACCGCCTTGGCCGACGCGTACGCCACCTCGCCCGGCATCGCGCCGTGGAGCTGCCCGGAGGTCATGAACAGCACCCGGCCGCCGGGGCGCCCGTCGTGCCGGGCGGCGAAGGCCTGGGCGAGCAGGATGGGCGCGCGGGCGTCGACCGCCCAGTGCCCGTCGAGCATCTCCGGGGTGACCTCGGCGAGGGGGGCGTCGCCGCCGTTGCGGGCGTGGTTGGCCACCAGGACGTCCAGGTGCCCGAACTCGGAGACGGCCGCCTCGACCACCCGACCGGGGGCCTCGGGGTCGGCCATGTCCGCGCCGACGTCGGCCACACGGGCCCCGGGGGCACCGAGCACCGCGCGTACGCCGTCGAGCACCGCGCCGAGGTCGTCGCTGCCCCAGGGCAGTTCGGCGTCGTGCGGCTGGTGGTGGTGGACCATCACGGAGGCGCCGTGGGCGGCGAGTCGGCGGGCGACGGCGTNNNCTGGCACCGGTGACCAGGGCGGTTCTGCCGCGCAGGGGGAGGGGGTCCCGGAACAGGGCGTCCTCGTCGGAGCGTTCGGCGGAGTGTGGACGGACCATGCTGTCTGCCTGCTTTCTGACGTGCCGACACGGGTGGGCGCGGACCGCCGGTCGCCTGGCCGCCCGTGCGCCCGTGCGCCCGCGCGTCGCGGAGGCGGGGCGGCCGCCGTCGCGTGCGGAGCCGGGGGAACTCTGGCAGACGGAGGTTCCCGCCGCATCCGGTTTTCGTCCTTGCCCGGGGGAGGGCTCCTCCCGGAGCCGTGGAGGAGCGCGCGACGCGGATCTCCCGGGAGTTTTCGTCACCGAACGGCCGGAATGCTCCCTTGTGGTGCTGATGGCGTGTTCTGTTGTTCGGGCTCCCCGGGCTACCGCGGTGTCGAGATCGCGGGATAGCGTGGACCCCGCGAACCGACGCCTTGAGGAGGCAGTGGATTGACAGCATCGACACGACCGGCCCCGGGGCGTCCCGCGTGGCTGCGCGAGGAGGAGGGGCGGCTGTACCGCTTCGCCGCCGGGTCCGCCGTANTTGGCTCGACGCGGACGGACGGGTGGAGCGCGACCGGCCCGCCGCCGCCTGGATCACCGCTCGGATGACGCACGTGTTCTCCCTCGCGCACCTGCGGGGCGAGGGCGACGCCGGACGCCTGGCCGACCACGGTGTTGCGGCCCTGACGACGGGACCCTTGCGCGACGCGGAGGCGGGCGGATGGTTCGACCACGTGCCGGAGGACCCCGCCCCGGACGCTTCCCGGGAGCGCTCCCATGAGCGTCCTCGCAAGTCAGCCTACGAGCACGCGTTCGTGATCCTGGCCGCCTCCACGGCCACCCTCGCCGGACGTCCGGGCGCCCGCGAGCTGCTCGACGAGGCACTGCGCGTGATGGAGGCACACTTCTGGGAGGAGTCCGCCGGCGCCCTCCGGGAGAGCTGGGACAGCGGGTGGAACGCCACCGAGGACTACCGGGGCGCCAACAGCAACATGCACGCGGTGGAGGCCTTCCTCGCCGCCGCCGACGCCACCGGCGACGCCCTGTGGGCCCGCCGCGCGCTCTCCATCGCCGAACGCCTGATCCACGGGGTGGCCGCGGAGCACGGCTGGCGCCTGCCCGAGCACTTCACCTCCGACTGGAAGCCCGTCCCCGACTACAACCGTGACCAGCCCGACCACCCCTTCCGACCCTTCGGCAGCACCACCGGCCACCTGCTTGAATGGGCGCGTCTGCTGATCCACCTGGAGGTCGCGCTCGGCCGGGCGGGGGAGACCGCCCCCTCGTGGCTGCGCTCCGACGCCGAGGCCCTGTTCGACAACGCCGTCCGCCGGGGCTGGGCCGTCGACGGCGCCGACGGGTTCGTCTACACGCTCGACTGGGAGGACCGGCCGGTCGTGCGCGAGCGCATGCACTGGGTGGTGGCCGAGGCCACCATGGCCGCCTGGGCGCTGGGCCAGCGCACGGGCGGGGACGCCCACACCGACCTGTACGAGCGCTGGTGGGCCTACGCCGACCGTCACCACGTGGACCGGGAGCGCGGCAGTTGGCACCATGAGCTGGACCCCGCCAACCGGCCCGCCGCGAGCGTGTGGCCGGGCAAGCCGGACGTCTACCACGCCTACCAGGCGGCACTCCTGCCCCAGACCGGGTTGGCGGCCTCCATCGCGGCCGCGCTCCTGCCCGGGACCGCCCCGACCTCCGGAGGAAAAGCGTGACCAGCCAGAACACACGGGACGCGCAGGGCACGCCCTCCCCCCGGCTCGTCGTGGTGGGCGAGAACGTCATGGACCTGCTGCCCACCTCCCACGGCGCCGACGTGCTGAGGGCGGCCCCCGGGGGCGGACCGGCCAACACGGCGGTCTCCGCGGTCCGGCTGGGTACGCCGACCCGGCTGCTCGCGCGGATCGGGGCGGACGGCTTCGGCGAGCTGATCCGGGCCCGTCTGCTCGGGGAGGGGCTGGACCCGGCGGGGCTGGTGGCCGCCGAGGAGCCGACGGCGCTGGCCCTGGCCACGCTCGGCCCGGACGGGTCGGCCCGCTACGACTTCCGCATGGACGACGCCGCCGACTGGCGGTGGCGCCCCGGTGAGCTGCCCGAGGAGCTGGAACCGGGGGTGCGCGCGCTGCACGCCGCGTCGATCGCGCTGTTCCGGGAACCCGGGGCCGCCCTGATCGAGGGGATGCTGCGCCGTGAGCACGAACGCGGTCGGGCGACGCTCACGCTGGACCCCAACATCCGCCACGACGTCATCGGTGATCCCGGGAGGGCCAGGGAGTCGGTCCTGCGGCACGTCGCGCAGGCGCACCTGGTGAAGGCGAGCGACGAGGACCTGGCGTTCCTGTACCCGGACCTGTCGCCGGTACGGGCTGCCCACGCCCTCGCCGCGCTGGGGCCGGTGCTGGTGGTGGTGACCCTGGGTGCCGACGGGGCCCTCGCGGTCTCCGGCGGTATGGAGGTGTCGGTGGCGGCGCCCAGGACGGAGGTGGCCGACACCGTGGGCGCGGGGGACTCCTTCATGGGAGCCCTGCTGAACTGGCTGGACCGCCACGACCGACTGGGGGAGGGGCCCCGGGACCGCCTGGCCGGACTGGACAAGACGGAACTGGAGGACCTGCTGGGGTTCGCCGTCTCCGTCGCCGCGGTCACGGTGACCCGGGAGGGCGCGAACCCGCCCACCATGGAGGAGGTGGCGGGACGGGGAGGCCCGGGTGCGGGCAGCACGGTGCTGGCGGCTCCTTAGCGCCCCCCGTGTCCAGGAAACCCCGGATCCGTGCGGGACGGTAGCCCCTGTGGACGACTCGGCCGTCCACAGGGGCCCGGCGTCAGCGCCGTGGGTGTGGGACCGTGGTACGGGGGGCTCCGGCAGGGTTCCGAACAGCTCAGACGTTCCCCGCGCCGGCGATGGGCGGTCCGCGCCTCCTCCCGCCAGCCCCGTTCGTCCCTGTGGACAACCGGCTTCGCGGACCACCAGTCCGGGTGCCCGGCCCGCTTCGCGTGGGCTCCGGTTCAGGCGGGGCCGAGGCCTCCCAGGGTCTGGGCCGCGAGGTGGTCCACCACGTCGGCGAGGCTGCCCCGGCGGGCGTACGCGGCGCGCTGGCGCGCCGCGCCGCTCCCGGCCGCGCGCACGCGGTCGAGCAGCGCGGCGGCCAGGTCGGCGTCGCCGTTGGCGAGCAGCCCGGGGAGCGCGGCGTGTAACAGCCGGTCGGCGGCCAGCGCTCCGGGCAGCGCCTCGCCGGTCAGCGGGTCGGGCACCACACCCTCCAGGCCGTCCCGGGCGGCCCGCCACACGGCGGCGCGCAACGCCTGGTCGGGGATGCCCGGCGCGGGGATCCCGTAGTGGACGTCGGTGAGCGCGCGGCTCACCAGGCCGCGTGTGAGCAGGGCGAACAGCAGCGCCTCCTCCGCGGTGGAGGCCACGTCGCTCGCGCGGACCTCCAGCGTGGGCAGGTGCTCGGAGAGGCGGACGTCCCAGTAGACCATGTGCCGGTCCAGGATCGCCCCGGCGTCGGAGAGCGCCCGCACCGTCTGCTCGTGCTCGGCCAGGGAGCGCAGCAGCGGGGGCGGTCCCGCCGAGGGCAGCCGGTTCCAGGCGACCGTCCGCCAGCTGGAGTACCCGGTGTCGCGACCGGCGTGGAACGGGGAGTTCGCCGACAGCGCCACCAGGAACGGCAGCCACCGGCGCAGGTGGTTGCTCACGGACACGGCGGTCTCACCGTCGGGGACGCCCACGTGCACGTGGCAGCCGCACACCACGTGCGACTCGCGCAGCGTGGCGAAGTGCGCGGCGATGTCGGCGTAGCGGCGGCCCTCGCTCACCCGTGCCGAGGCCGGATCCCCCAGGACGGCGGTACCGGAGGCGACGACGGAGAGTCCGGCGGCGGTGGCGGCGCGGTTGAGCTCGCCGCGGGCCGCGCGCAGGAAGCGCAGGGCGTCGCCCGCGTCGTCGCACACGGGGCTGTTGGCCTCCAGCTGCACGCGGCTGAACTCGCCGCACAGGTGGTCGACCAGGAGGTGGGTGTTGGCGAGTACCTCGGGCGCCCGCGACGCGATGAGGCGGGTGCCGGGATCGACGACGAAGAACTCCTCCTCGACACCGAACGTGGGAGGCGCCGTACGGTTTCCGGCGCGGGCACCGGCGGCTACCGGTTGCCGCCTGTCGTGTGCTGTCGTGGAGCGGTTCTCCATGGGCGTCGGTGTCCCTCCTGCCGTGGGGGCGCCCTCGCGGGGCGTCCCGGACTGGATATCCCCGAGAGGGGTGGCCGCGACAGTGTCCTGAAGAAGACAAAAAGCTATCCGTGGGATATTTTGTCCTGTTTGTCGTTATCGCGGGGGTGCCGTTGCGCGCACGTTACGGCTTGATAACCAGCACTCGTGTCCGTGGAGCCGCCGGAACGGGCTCACGGGCCCCTGACGGGGTGAGCTCCGTCACTCTCCCGGGTGGCGGAAACGCAGGTGGGCACCGGGATACCGCGTCCGCGCACGCGTCCCGCGTACACCTGGGGTACCCCCTCCGGAGCCGGTCCGAACGGACCCGGGCGACTCCGTGCGGGCATCGGTGAAACGACCAGTGTGCCCGCTCGCACCTGCCGGGACGGGGGTCCGCTGTGCGAATGTGAGCACGTGGCTGGCAGGAACACGGAACCCCCCAACGTCCGCCTCCGGGGTCGTGACCCGGAGCAGCGGGCCCTCGCCGACGTCCTGGACGGGGCGAGGGCCCGCCAGGGCGCGTCCCTGCTCCTCTCCGGCGGTCCCGGGAGGGGCAAGACGGCCCTCCTGGACCACGTGCGCGGGTCCGCAGGTGATTTCACCGTGCTCCACGCGGGTGGGATCCCCGACGAGGCGGCCCTGCCCTTCGCCGGACTCCAGCGCCTCCTCCGTCCCCTCACGGAGGAGGCCGACCGCCTCCCCGGGCCGTGGCGCGTCCCCCTCCTCGACGTCCTCACCCGGGGGGCGGTCGCCGACGACGACCGCCTCACCCTCTACACCGGGCTGGTGGAACTGCTCTCCCGCACCGCCGCCGAGCACGATCGCCCCCTCCTGATCTGCGTGGACGACGCTGACCGGCTCGACACCCCCTCCCTGGACGCCCTCGCCTTCACCGCCCGGCGCCTCGGCGGAACCCCCGTCGCCGTCGTGTTCACCGCGCGCGAGGGCCACGGAAAGCCCTCGGGACCCCGCCTGCCCGAGACCGCCGCCGAGCCCACCCCCGACGCACTCGTCCCCGGCGTCGCCGAACTCGTGCTCGCGCCCCTGGACGAGCGGGCGGTCCACGACCTCCTCACCGACAGCGCGCCGGTCACCCCCGCCGCGGCCGTGCGCTCCGCCCTGGTCCGCGCCGCGCACGGCAACCCCGCCGCCGTCCTCGGCCTCCTGCGCGGACTGTCCCGGGCCCAGGTCCTCGGCGAGGAGTCCCTTCCCGACCCGCCGCGCCTGCCCGGTCGCCTGCGCGCCGACTTCCTCGCCCCCTATCGCGGGCTGCCCGAACGGGCACGCCATCTCCTGCTGCTCGCCGCCCTCGGCGACGCGCCCCGCGTCCACCACCTGCTGGAGGCCGCGGAGACCGTCGGGTCCGCCGAGGTCACGGAGGCGGCGGAGGCAGCCGGGAGGCGCGCGCCGACCATCACCGACCTCGAACCCGCGGAGGAACGCGGCCTGGTCCGGGTGGAGGGCGACACGGTCGTCTTCACCGACCCCCTGACACGCGAGGCCATCGCCCAGGACGCCCCCGCGGGCAGGTTGCGGGCGGCCCACCGCGCCCTGGCCCGGGTGTGCGACCCCGAATTGTCACCCGCGGAGTTCGTCCGCCACACCGCCGCGGGCACCGGTGCCCCCGACGCCGGGCTCGCCGACGCCGTGACCTCCGCCGCCCGCCGCGTCAAGCGGCTCCCGNNCGCCGCCTCCCACGCCCTCGAGCGCGCCGCGGCCCTCAGCCCCGACCCCGACGAGCGCGCCTGCCGCCTGACCACGGCCTCCTACGAGGCCTACATGGCCGGAAGCTCCACACGCGCCACCCGCCTGCTCGCCCAGGCGCGGCCCCTCGCGGTGTCCGACCGGCGGCGCGTGACCGCCGACTTCATCGACGCGCAGATCGCCATGCGCGGCGAGAACGCCCTGGACGTGGCCGAACGCCTGCTCACCGTCGGCCGGGAACTCATTCCGCACGACCGCTCCCTGGCGCTGCGCGCCCTCGTGCGCTCGGCCGACTCCGCCTCCCTCGGCGGGGACGCCGTCCGCCACGGCCGCGCCACCGAGCTGGCCCTCCCCCTGGTCCGCCCGGACGACCCGGCGCCGATGCGCATGGTCGCGGCCTTCCTGGAGGGGTGCGCCCTCTCCTTCCGGGGCGACTACCCCGGCTCCACCCCGCTGCTGCGCGAGGCCACCGGGCTGGCCGAGATCGCCAAGCCCTCCGAGCTGGTCTGGGCGGGCATCAGCGGTCTGCGCCTGGGCGACGCGCCGTTCGTGCGTTCGGTGACCTCCCGCGCGGTCGAGGTCGGCCGCATGCGGGGAGAGCGGGCCACCATGCCCGCCGCGCTGGGCTTCCTGGTCTTCTCGGAGTTCTGGAGCGGACGCTTCCCCTCGGCCGCCGGGACCGCGCTCACCGGTCTGCGGGTCTCCCGGGAGAGCGGTCAGACCGTGTGGGCCACCCAGCACCTGGCGTCGCTGGCGATGATCGCCGCGATCCAGGGCGACGTGGACACCTGCCGCATCCGGGCCCGCGCGGTCGCCGCCCAGGCGGGCGAGAACAGCCTCGGCCTGGCCGCCGCCCTGGCGGCGTGGGCCCTGGCCGTCCTGGAGCTCTCCCGGGGCAACGCCGCGGAGGCGTTCTTCCGACTGCGCGCCCTGGTGCACGCGACGCCCGGACACGGACACCCCACCATGCGGCTGCTCACCGCGCCGCACTTCGTGGAGGCGGCGACCCGCATGGGCGAGACCGAGTGGGCGCGCACGTCCCTGGCCGGGTACCGCCGCTGGGCCGAGTCGGTGGGCAGCCCGAGCACGCTGGCCCTGGCCGCCCGGGGCTCGGGGCTCCTGGCCACGGGGGACGAGGCCGCCGACCACTTCGAGAACGCCCTGGCCCTGCACCGGGCCTGCGGTGACGACGACGTCGAACACGCGCGCACCCAGCTGCTGTTCGGCGCCCACCTGCGCCGCGCCCGCCTACCCGGGCGGGCCCGGGAGCACCTGTACAACGCGCTGGAGTCCTTCGAACGCTTCGGAGCGCGGCTGTGGGCACGCCAGACCCGCGCCGAGCTGCGCGCGATCGGGACCGCCGAACGCGGCCCCGACCCCACCTCCACCAGCGAACTGACCGCGCAACAGCAGCAGATCGCCCGGTTGGTCGCCGAAGGGGCGACCAACCGGGAGGTGGCCGCCCACCTGTTCATCAGTCCGCGCACGGTCGAACACCACCTGCGCGGCATCTTCCGCAAGCTCAACATCAGGTCCCGCGTGGACCTGGCCCGCCTGTTCACCTGATCCGTCCGTCCACCCGACCCCCGTGCCGACGGCCGCGGCGCCGTCGACCACCTCTCTCATACCAACTGGTCGGTACGCCTCTGGCCGAGGAGAAAGGCAGCCATGACAACGACCGCAACGGAGCCCCTCCTGAGCGCGGAGGGGGTGACCGTGCGCTTCGGAGGCCTCACCGCGCTCGACGACGTCGGAATCCGTGCCGTGCCCGGGACCGTCACCGGGCTCATCGGTCCCAACGGCGCGGGCAAGACCACCCTGTTCAACGTCCTGTCCGGCGTTCTGCGCCCCACGGCGGGCACCGTCACCTGGAAGGGCGCCCCGCCGCCCGGACGCCGTCCCCACCACCTCGCCCGGGCGGGGATCGCCCGCACCTTCCAGGGCCTCAACCTCTTCCCGATGATGACGGTCCTGGACAACGTCGTCGTCGGAGCCGACCGCCTGGCCGCCGGAGGCCCCCTCTCCCTGCTCACCGGTCTGGGGCGGCACCACCGCGACGAACGCGAACTGCGCTCCCGTGCCATGGCCGCACTGGAACGCTTCGGGGCCGCCGAGCACGCCCACCAGCTCCCCGCCACCCTGCCCTACGGCGTGCAGAAGCAGGTCGCCCTCGCCCGCGCCTGCGTCGGAGAGCCCGAAGCCCTCCTCCTCGACGAACCCGCCAGCGGACTGTCCGGCGGGCAGATCGACGCCCTCGCCGACCAGATCCGGGACTTCGGCCGGGACATGGCCGTCGTCCTCGTCGAACACCACATGGACCTGGTCATGCGGGTCTGCGACCACATCGTGGTGCTCAACTTCGGCCGGGTCATCTCCACCGGGACCCCCGCCCAGATCCAGGCCGACCCCCTCGTCGCCCAGGCCTACCTCGGCACCTCCGACGACGGTGCCGCCGACCCGGCGCCCACGGCCGCCCCAGCACCCGCCGCCGACTCCGCGCCCGACCCCGACCCCGGTAACGGAGCCGCCCGATGAGTGCCGCCCAGCCCCTGCTGTCCGTCGAGGAGCTCAGCGCCTCCTACGGCGCCGTCCGCGCCCTGGACCGCGTCTCCCTCACCGTCCCCGCCGGAGGCGTGTGCGCCGTCCTCGGCGCCAACGGCGCGGGCAAGACCACCCTGCTGCGCCCCCTCACCGGACTCCACCCGGCCGCCTCCGGACGCGTTCTGCTCGACGGTGAGGACATCACCCGCCTGCCCGCCGAGAAGGTCATCACGCGCGGCCTCGCCCACGTCCCCGAGGGCGGCGGCGTCATCGTCGAACTCACCGTCGAGGAGAACCTGCGCCTGGGAGGGTTGTGGCGCTCCGACCGCCGGAGCAGGTCCGCCATGGGGGAGGTCCTGGAACTCTTCCCGCCGCTGGTCGAGCGGCGGGGGGGGGGCNGCCAGCACCCTCTCCGGCGGCGAACGCCAGATGCTCGCCATCGGCCGCGCCCTCATGGCCCGTCCCAAGGTGCTGCTGCTGGACGAGCCATCACTCGGACTGGCGCCCCTGGTCACCAAGCAGATCTTCACCCTCCTGCGCGACCTGCGCGACCGCACCGGGCTCACCGTCGTCCTGGTCGAACAGAACGCCGCGGGGGCACTGGCGGTCACCGAGACCGGGTTCGTCCTCAACCAGGGACGCGTCGCCGCCGAGGGGGCCTCCGCCGACCTGCTCGCCGACGACCGCACGCGCCACGCCTACCTCGGCTTCTAGAGGAGCCCCACATGACCCACTTCATCAACCTGACCCTCAACGGGTTGGCGTCCGGGGCGGCCTACGCGGCGCTGGCGCTGTCCCTGGTCATCATCTACCAGGCCACCCGCCTGGTGAACTTCGCCCAGACCGCGCTCGCCCTGATCGCGGTCTACACCGCCTACACCGTCACCCAGCTCACCGGCTCGTACTGGCTCGGCTTCGCCTCGGCGCTCACCGCCGGCCTGGTCGCGGGCGCGCTGGTCGAGCGGTTCATCGTGCGGCCCATCGCCCGCGCCTCCCAGCTCAACGCCATCATCGTCACCCTCGGACTCCTCCTGGTCGTCCAGGGGCTGGTCGGCGTCATCTGGGGCAACGAACAGCACGGGTTCGGGTACGCGTTCAGCTACGTGGGCCGCTTCTCGCCCGCCAACGTGTTCGCCCTGGTGTCCGTCGGGGCCGTCGCGCTGCTGCTGTTCGCCCTGTACCGGTTCACCCCCCTGGGCCTGCGCATGCGCGCCGCCGCCTTCCACCCCGAGGCCGCCCGGCTCAGCGGCGTGCGGGTGGGCCTGATGCTCACCGCCGGATGGGCGATCGCCTCCTTCATCGGCGCCCTGGCGGGCATGCTCGCCGGACCACCGTTCATCTCCCCGAACGCCTTCGACGTCGTGTTCGTCTACGGCATCACCGCCGCCGTCATCGGCGGGCC
>NZ_ANAX01000163.1:39145-52220 GCF_000341065.1 Nocardiopsis halotolerans DSM 44410
CCCGTTCGGGGCCGTACTCGGCGGGATGCTCATCGGCCTCTGCATGTCCTACGTGTCCGGTTACGCCGGGCCCGAGCTGGCCACCCTCGCCGCCCTCGTCATCGTCGTCGTGGTCCTGAGCGTGCGCCCCGACGGCATCCTGTCCCGCCCGGCCGCGCGAAAGGTGTAGCCGATGTCCTCACCCATCCGCCAATGCGCGGAGCGCGCCTCCGCTCCCGGCTCCGCCCCCGCGTCGGCATCCCCGAAGCCCGTCGCCGCGTCCCCCGGCGACCGCTGGCGCGGACTGCCCTCGCCGCTGCGCCACCTGCTGCTGGCCGCGCTCGGCCTCGCCGCCGTCACCGCGCTGCTGCTCGTCACCGGGGACCTCACCGCGCTGCGCGTGGCCGCCGTCGGCTACACCATGCTGGCCATCGCCGGACTGCAGCTGCTCGTCGGCGGCAGCGGCCAGGTGTCCCTCGGCCACGGCGCGTTCATGATGATCGGCGCCTACGCGATGGCGCTGCTCGTGCTGTACCAGCCCATGCTCCCCCTGGCCGCGAACCTGCTGATCATCGTGGCGCTGTCCGTGGTCGCAGGGATCGCGGTCGGCGCGGCCACGGCCCGCCTGCACGGCCCCTACCTGGCGGGGGCCACCCTCATCCTCGCCGTCGGCCTGCCCGGGCTGACCCACCGCTACCACGACCTCCTCGGCGGCAGCAACGGCCTGGTCATCCGGACCGCGGGCGCTCCCCCCCTCCTCCAGGGACTGGTCAGCGACAGTGAGTGGAAGGCCCTGGTCGTGTGGACCGCGGTGGTGATCGGCCTCGCGGCGCTGGCCACCGTCTCCACCGGCCGCCTGGGCCGCCGCATGCGGGCCATCCGCGACGACGAGACCGCCGCCGCGATGGCCGGAATCCCCGTCGGCGCGACCAAGGTGGTCGCGTTCGTCATCGCCTCGGCGGCGGGCGGCCTCGCGGGCGGCCTCCAGGCCTACGTCCTCGGCACCGCCACCCCCAGCACCTTCACGCTCGCGCTGTCCCTGACCCTGCTCGCGGGCCTCGTCCTGGGCGGCATCGGCAGCCTGTGGGGCGCGCTGTGGGCCTCGGTCGCGATCGTCTACCTGGAGCTGTGGGCCTCCGACCTGGCCCGCGCCCTGGACCTCAGCCGCGACGCGGAGAACAACCTTCCGATCGTGTTCTTCGGCGTGGTGATCATCCTCGTCCTGCGCTTCTGGCCCCTGGGCGTCCACGGTGCGCTCCAGCGCGTGACCATCCGCCTCCGATCCCGCGAACCCCGCTGAACCCTGTTCGCCGCGGGCCTCCGCTCCGCTTTGGCCCGCCCGCCGCCCGCCATCGCCCGCCGGGGCGCTCCGCGCCTTGGCGGGCCACCACCCTCAACCGGCGCTACGCGCAGCACTTTCCCTGTTCGGGCGCCCCGAAGGGCGGGAACCCTCGGTGCCTCCGGTGTGACGGCTCATCCCTCGCAGTCCCACCTCCGACACCTCCGGAACCCCGCCGACGCCCGAACGCTCCACCCCCCGACCAAGGAGAGAACACCATGCGAAACCGCAGCGGCACACGGACCGCCCTGGCGGCGGCCCTGGCCCTCACGATGCTGGCGACGGCGTGCACCGGCGCCGGTGAGGTCACCGGAGAGGAAGGGGTCGACCTGGACGTCTCCACCGGTGTCACCGAAGACTCCGTCATCATCGGCAGCCACCAGCCCCTGACCGGCCCGGCGGCCCCGGGATACCTCGCGATCTCCCAGGGCGCCCGCGCCGTGTTCGAGTACGTCAACGCCCAGGGCGGCGTGAACGGGCGCGAGATCGACTACCGGGTGGAGGACGACGCCTACGACCCCGCGCAGACGATCGACGCGACCCGTCAGCTCGTCCTGGAGGACGAGATCTTCGCGATGGTGGGAGGGCTGGGCACACCCACCCACAGCGCCGTCATCGACTACCTCAACGAGCAGGGCGTGCCCGACGTCTTCCCGGCCTCGGGCGCCCTGGCGTGGAACAACCCCGGGGAACACCCGCTGACCTACGGCTGGCAGACCGACTACACGAAGGAGGCGAAGATCCAGGGCCAGTACATCGCCGAGAACTTCGCCGGTGAGGACGTCGGTTACCTGTACCAGAACGACGACGTCGGCGAGGACTCCCAGGCCGGGCTCGACCAGTACCTCGCCGAGCAGGTCGTGGCCCGGGAGCACTACGAGTCCGAGGTGCCCGACGTCAGCGCCCAGATCGCCGAACTGGAGCGCGCGGGGGCCGAGGTGGTCGTGTGTTCCTGCATCCCGGCGTTCGTCGCGCTCGGCATGCTGGAGGCGGCCCGCATCGGCTACGAACCGCAGTGGGTGGTCTCCAGCATCGGCGGTGACACCGCGACCCTCCAGGGACTCCTGTCGGAGTTCACGCAGGACACCGACGCCGCGGACGTCCCCGCCGACGCGTTCCTCGACGGCATGCTCATCACGAGCTACATGCCGCGCGTGGAGGACGAGGACGACGAGTGGGCCCAGTTCTTCCTGGACGTGTACGAGGAGTACGGAGAGGGCGGAACGGTCACCAACACGCACGTCTTCGGCATGACCCAGGCCGTCATGTTCGCCCAGGTGCTCATGTCCGCGGGTGAGGACCTCACCCGTCAGGCGCTGGTCGACGCCCTGGAGAACCAGGAGTGGCGGGGACCCAGCCCGGTCCCCTTCGCCTCCGGCGACGGTGACCACGGCGGCCACCAGGGCGTCTACGTCGTCCGGTACGAGTCGGGCGGCTCCATCGAGATGATCCAGGATCCCCGCGTGACCGACCGGGAGGGCGGGGACATCGAGGAGACCGACTTCGCGCCCCTCGGCCCCGACGAACTGGTCTTCCACGACTGAGTCCCCGGCACCGGCACCGGAGGCCCCACGGCACAAGGGGGCGGCGGCCCGGAGGGTGTTCCCTCCGGGCCGCCGCCGTGTCGGGGAGCGCCGTCCCTGCTGGTCGGCCGGTCAGCCGGTCAGGTGATGTGCGGGCAGGAGTCCCGGTAGTCGGAGAAGTCCGAGAAGAACCCGGTGTCGGGGGGCGGGCACAGGAACTGCTCGTAGCGCTGGTCCTCGTCGACGAAGCGCTTCAGCCAGGAGATGCTGTACCTGGCGATGGGCGTGTTCGACATGTTGGGCGCGAAGTGGCTCGCGCCGTCCAACTCCAGGTAGGCGCGCTCCAGGTCACCGTCCAGGCTCTCGTAGAACGGGATGGAGTGCGACCTCACCGACGCGATGCTGTCGTTCTCGGCGCCGATGATCATCGTGGGGACCTCGACGTCGTCCCAGTCCTTCTGGAGGTGCCAGGGGGTCAGCGGGATCGCCGCGCGCAGCTCCGGCCGGTCCGAGGCGGCCGCGAGCGTGCCGCCGCCGCCCATCGAGTGCCCCATCACCGCCATGCGGTCGCCGTCCACCCGGTTGGACACGTCGCTGTCGTCGGCCAGGTAGTCCAGGGCGGCCTCGATCTGGCGGCCCCGGCTGTCGGGCTGGTCGTAGCGGGTGTTGGTGTCGATGGTGAACACGACGAAGCCCTGGGAAGCGATCCGGTGCCCCAGCCACGACATCGAGGACTCGCTGGCGGTGTAGCCGGGTGCGACGACCACGCCGCCGAACGTGCCCTCACTGGTGTCGGTGGGGTAGTAGATCGTGCCGCCGCCGAAACCGCTCACCAGCGACGACACGCTCTCGGTGTCGGTGTCGAAGTAGCCGCGGAGGGCGGTGACGCTCTGCTCGGTCGGCGCGGGGCCGCGCTCGTAGGGGTTGGCGGCCTGGGCGGGGGCGACGACACCGCCGGTCAGCCCCGCGGCGAGCGTCAGGGTCATCCCCACGCGGGCCGCGAACCGCGACACCCGTGAGCGGGGACCGCGACGGGCGCGGTGGGAGTCGGGGGTTTCCTCAGGGGAGGGGGAAAGGGGATATTTTCGCACGCCTTGTTCCTTTTCTCGTGCATCGGGAATCCGCGCCTCGCGGAGGTCGCGGACAGGGGGTTCCCGTCGGGGGGAAGAGCCGGTCCACCCGCGCCACGGGGTTTCCGGCGCGGTGGTCGGCGTCAGGCCACCCGGCCTCTCACGGGCGGAGAGAAGGGGACCGGGTGCCGAGAGTGTCAGCTCCCTTCGGTGGTGGGTTCACTATGGTGTCGTTCTGGTAAACCTGCATCCGTTGAATCACCAGTAGTGACGAAGGGCAGCTTACGCGGGTGGTGGGGGACGCTTCGGGGCCTCCTGGTGTTTCCGGCGATGTGCCGTTGGGCAGGCGGATCGTGTGGACGCATGACGAGGGAGTGAGAATCATGCCTGGTGCAAGCGAACTTCCGTCGACCCTCCAGCGCTCTCCGAAGAAGGCCCAGCGCACCTGGACCAAGGCGCACGACTCGGCCGTGGAGGAGTACGGCGAGGGCGAGCGCGCGCACCGCGTCGCCTACGCGGCGGTCAAGCACGAGTTCGAGAAGAAGGGCGACCGGTGGGTGCCCAAGCAGCGGTCGGGCCCCTCGGACCAGCAGGCGTCCAACCCCAAGGCGGCGAAGGGCCGGGGCAGGGACAGGAAGACCGCCGGGGGCGTGGACGCCAACGCCTCCAAGGAGCACCTCTACAAGCAGGCGAAGGAACTCGACATCTCGGGGCGCTCGTCCATGAGCAAGGACGAGCTGGTGAAGGCGCTCCAGAAGGAGAACAGGCGGCGTACCGCCAAGGCCCGTTCGTCCTGACGAGGCGACCGGCCCCTCACCGGGCCCGGGGAACGGCCCCTCCCGTCCGGGAGGGGCCGTTCGCGTGCGAGGGCCGGGTTCCCCGACGCTCCCGCCCGGTCCCTCAGCTCGCCTGGATCTCCCCGCCGGTCGGAGCCAGGGTCTCGCCCGTGTAGTACGACGAGAGCTGACCGCTGGCGAAGAACACGTACGAGGGCGCGATCTCGTCCGGGTCCGCGGCCCGCCCCATCGGCGCCTGCTGGCCGAACCCCTCGGAGCCCTTCTCCCCGAGCGTGGACGGGATGAGCGGGGTCCACACCGGTCCGGGAGCCACGCAGTTCGCCCGGATGCCCCGTCCCATGAGCGTCTGCGCCAGCGAGTTCGACAGGTTCATCACCGCGGCCTTGCTGGACGCGTAGTCGATCAGCGACTTGTTGCCGCGCAGGCCGTTGATCGAACCGGTGATGATGATCGAACCGCCCTCGGGGATGTGCTCCAGCGCCTCACGGACGGTCCAGAACACCCCCATCACGTTGACGTCGAACGTGCGGCGCAGCTGCTCGGTGCTCAGTTCGGTGAAGTCGTTCACCGGTGTCTGGGTCGCCGCGTGCGCGACCAGGACGTCGATCCCGCCCAGCTCCTCGACCGTGCGGCTGACCAGGTGCGAGCAGAACGACTCCTCGGCCAGGTCGCCGCGCACGCCCACCGCCCTGCGTCCCTGCTCCTGGACCAGCTCCACCGTGTGCTGGGCGTCGGCGTCCTCGCTGAGGTAGCCGAAGACGACGTCGGCCCCCTCCTTGGCGAAGGCCACGGCGACGGCACGCCCGATTCCGGAGTCGGCCCCCGTGATCAGTGCGCGTTTTCCTTCGAGCAGACCGCGGCCCTCGTAGCCGCGCATCTCGTCCCTGGGCTGGGGATCCATCGGCTCGGTCCGGCCGGGGTACGGCTGGCTCTGCGCCGGAGGCGTCTCGGACATGGTGGTCTCCCCCCTGTCGTCTCGGTCTGGCGTGCCCGCCCCTACCCGATCCGCTCCCTCCGACTCGGAACGCGGGGCCGGGTGGCGGTGAAGGCCGTTCCAAAAGGCGGTCAACCACGTTTGTCCGGAACCGGCGTCGGTCAGGTGGACCGGGGAACTCGCCACGCAGCGACGGAAGGCCTGCCATGAACACGGACGGACGCGACGACAAGGACCGCCAACTCGACGAGGCCAGGACCGACTCAGACCGGCCGCTGACCACCGACACCGGTGTCCGGGTGGGCGACACCGACAACTCGCTGAGCGCCGGTGCGCGGGGCCCCACGCTGCTGGAGGACTTCCACGCCCGCGAGAAGATCACCCACTTCGACCACGAGCGGATCCCCGAGCGGGTGGTGCACGCGCGCGGCGCGGGGGCCTACGGGCACTTCCGCCCCTACGAGGGGCTCTCCGAGCTGACCGCGGCCCACTTCCTCAGCAGTCCCGACGTCGTCACGCCGGTCTTCGTGCGCTTCTCCACGGTCGCGGGCTCCCGGGGCTCCGCCGACACGGTGCGCGACGTGCGCGGGTTCGCGACGAAGTTCTACACCGAGGAGGGCAACTACGACCTGGTGGGCAACAACATGCCCGTCTTCTTCATCCAGGACGGCATCAAGTTCCCCGACTTCGTCCACTCGGTGAAACCTGAGCCGCACAACGAGATCCCGCAGGCGCAGTCCGCGCACGACACGCTCTGGGACTTCGTGGGCCTCCAGCCCGAGACCATGCACATGATGATGTGGCTGATGTCGGACCGGGCGATCCCGCGCAGCTACCGGACGATGCAGGGTTTCGGTGTCCACACCTTCCGGTTCGTCAACGCCGAGGGGCGCGGCACCTTCGTCAAGTTCCACTGGAAGCCGCTGCTGGGCACGCACTCGCTGGTCTGGGAGGAGGCGCAGCGCGTCCAGGGCAACGATCCCGACTTCAACCGGCGCGACCTGTGGGATTCCATCGAGCGCGGCCAGTACCCCGAGTGGGAGCTGGGCGTGCAGCTCGTGGCGGAGGAGGACGAGCACGCGTTCGACTTCGACCTGCTGGACGCCACCAAGATCATCCCCGAGGAACAGGTCCCGGTCCGGCCGATCGGAAAGCTGACCCTGAACCGGAACCCGGACAACTTCTTCGCGGAGACGGAGCAGGTCGCCTTCCACACCGCCAACGTGGTGCCGGGCATCGACTTCACCAACGACCCGCTGCTCCAGGCCCGCAACTTCTCCTACCTGGACACCCAGCTACTGCGCCTCGGCGGTTCCAACTTCCAGCAGATCCCGGTCAACCGGCCGCTCGCCCCGGTGAGCAACAACCAGAGGGACGGCTTCGCCCAGCACCGCGTGCACCGCGGGGGGACCTCCTACTTCCGCAACAGCCTGGGCGGTGGCTGCCCGGTCCTGGCCCACGGGGCGGGCGTCTACCAGCACTACGCCGAGAAGGTGGAGGGCGCCAAGATCCGTGTCCGCAGCGAGAGCTTCGCCGACCACTACTCGCAGGCCACGCTCTTCTACAACAGCCTCTCCGACTGGGAGCGCCAGCACCTGGTGGACGCGTTCCGCTTCGAGCTGGGCCACTGCGAGGAACTGGAGGTGCGCCAGCGGGTGGTCGCCAACCTCAACCACGTGGACCACGGGCTGTCCGTCCTGGTGGCGGAGGGGATCGGCGTCGAGCCGCCGGAGGAGGAGGGCACGCCCAACCACGGTCGCTCCTCGCCCGCGCTGAGCCAGGCCACCACCGCGTTCGGTTCCGTGGTCGGCCGCAAGGTGGCCGTCCTGGTCGCCGACGGGGTGGACGAGGCCGCCGTCGACGCGTTCCGGGAACCCCTGGTGGGGGCCGGGGCCGTGGTCGAGCTCCTCGCGGCCAGCGACGGCGCGGTCCGCACCTCGGACGGGGGCGTGGTCACCGTCGACCGGGCCTACACCACCGTCTCCTCGGTGCTCTACGACGCGGTCGTGGTCACCGGGGGACCGGACGCGGCCCGCGCGCTGGCCGGGGACGGGGGCGCACGGCACTTCGTCCTGGAGGCGTACAGGCACCACAAGCCGTTGGCGGCGGTCGGCGCGGGGACGGAACTGCTCACGGCTCCGCTGCCGGAAGAGCTCACCGCGGCGGCGTCGTCCGGTACCGCACGGGTGGAGCTGGGCGTGGTCGTCTCGCCCGAGGCCGGGGAGGAGAGCGTCGCCGAGTTCACCCGGCTGGTCGGAGCGCACCGTTACTGGGACCGGCCCACCGCGTCGGTGCCCGCCTGACCGAGAGGGAGACGAGGGATCATGAAGGTCGGTTTCAAACTCTTCGCCGAGGGTTTCGGCCCCCGGGAGATCGTGGAGCAGGCGGTCCGCGCCGAGCAGGCCGGGTTCGACTTCGTGGAGATCAGCGATCACTTCCACCCGTGGCTGTTCAGCCACGGCCACTCGGGGTTCGTGTGGTCGATGCTCGCCGCCATCGCCGAACGCACCGACCGCATCGAGCTGGCGACCGGTGTCACCTGCCCGATCATGCGCGTGCACCCGGCGATCGTCGCGCAGGCCGCGGCCACCACCGCCCTCCTGTCCGAGGGGAGGTTCACCCTGGGCGTGGGAGCCGGCGAGCGCCTCAACGAGCACGTGGTCGGTGAGGGGTGGCCCAACGCGACCAGGCGCCACGAGATGCTGCGCGAGGCGATCCAGATCATCCGCCTGCTGTGGTCGGGGGGCTACCGCTCCTACGACGGCAAGTACCTGACCCTGGAGGACGCGCAGGTGTTCGACCTGCCGGAGGAGCCGCCGCCGATCGTCGTGGCCGCGGGCGGCGAGGAGGCCGCCCTGCTCGCGTCCGAGGTGGGCGACGGCATGTTCTGCACCGAGCCGAGCAAGGCGCTCACCCAGGTCTACAAGGACACCGGAGGCACCGGACCCCGCTACGCGGAGGTGCCCCTGGCGTGGGCCACGAACGAGGGCGACGCCCTGGACTCGGCGCGTGAGCGGTTCCGCTTCGCCCTGACCGGTTGGAAGGTGCAGTCCGAGCTGCCCAACCCGGTCAACTTCGAGGCGGCCACCGCGCTGATCGACAGGGACGCGATGCGCGACGTGTTCGGGTACGGGCCGGACCCGGACCGGCACATGGAGGTGGTGCGCGAGTTCGCCTCCGCGGGGTTCGACCACCTGTGCCTGATGAACGCCGGGCCCGACCCGGAGGGGTTCTTCACCTTCTTCGAGCGGGAGCTGGCCGGGCCGATCCGGGAGCTGGGCCCGAGCGCCTAGGGGCTGTTTTTGAACCGGTCTCAGTTTGTGGGGGTTGGTTCGGGCGCCCACGGGGTTCTGGAGGGGCCGGAGACGGGTTCGTGAGGAACGGGCGAACCCGTCGTAGGCGCCGAGGGTTCCCGTGCTCCGGGCGCCCGAACACGGACCGAAGCGGAGCGGAGGTCCGAAAAACACCGCCCAGGGCCGCGGACAGACGGCCGAGGACCGGCTGTGCGACGCCATGACCCGCATGTAGCGGCGCGGCCCCGCGCTAAGCCCGTAGGCCGCGCCACCAGTCGAGGAGGCGGCCGAGCAGGTCGCCCTCCTCGTCTCCCCCGCCTCTCTCGTCCTCCGGAGTCTCCGGGGCCTCGGCGGGCCTCCGGGGCGGCGGGGCGGCGGGCGCGTCCGGGGTGAAGGTGACGGGCAGTTCGCGGAGCCCGCGCAAGAACGGTGACCACACCCAGCGCAGCTCCCCGGGCGCCACGGCCAGCCGGATCCCGGCCAGCCGCTCCTGGAGCGCGGTGACCGCGGTCGCGGTGATCATCCGGGCCAGCTCCTGGGCCGGGCAGGAGTGGGCCCCGGCACCGAACAACAGGTGGGCCCGCTTCCCCCCGCCGTCGCGCCGGACGGCCGGGTCGTGGTGGGCCGCGTCGAAACCGAGGAGCAGGGCGTCGCCCGCGCGGATCTCCGCGCCGCCGATGCGCGTGTCCTGGAGGGCGATCCGCGCGGGCATGATCCGGAAGGGCGTGTCGGTCCACATCACGTGGTCGAGTAGCTCCTGGACGGGGAGGCGCGCCTCCGTGTACGCCATCCGGATTCCGGTGTCGGTGAGCAGTGTGTGCAGCGTGTTGCCGATGAGGTGCGTGGTGGGTTGGTGGCTCGCGTTGTGGATGAGCGCGGCCTGGTGGGCGACCTCGTGGTCGCTCAGCCCGGCGGGGTGCTCCAGCATCCACGACACCAGGTCCAGGCCGGGACGCCTGTGCTTGCGCGCCACCAGCTCGGAGAAGTACTGCTGGATACGGCTGACGGCGTCCTCGGCCCGGTCGGCGTTCTCGGCGAAGACGATGGACGTGAGGTCGCCGAGCATGTGCCCGTAGCTGTCGGGGAGCCCGTACAGGCTGTTGACCACGAGGACGGGCAGCGGGTGGGCGTACTCGGTGATGAGGTCGGCCCGGCCGCGGGCCGCGAAGGAGTCGATCAGCTCGTCGGCGATCCTGCGGATCGTGCGCGCGGTGGCGTTCATGTCCACTCTGGCCAGGCTGTCCGTGATGGCCGAGCGCAGCCGGACGTGTTCGGCGCCGTCGGCGTACAGGGCGTTGGGGCGCCAGGAGATGGCGGGTCGGGCGTAGGCGGCCTCGCGCCAGCGCCGGGTGTCGCGTGAGAAGAGGTGCTGGTTCCGCAGAACGGCGAGGTTCTCGTGGTAGCCCAGCAGCAACCAGGCCCGTACGCCGGTCTCCAGTTCCACCGGGGCGACGGGCCCGTGGCGTTCGCGCAGTTCGGCCCAGAGGCCGTCGCGGCCGGTGTCGGGCGCCGTGCCGTACAACCGGGTGATCTCTCCGGGACGTGAGGTCGTCATCGGGGTCGCGGTGCCCGGTGACCCGGACCGCTTCCCTCCCTTCGGGAGATGTCGTTCTGGCGTGGTGAAGGAGGGGGGAGGCGGGGCGGGTCGTGGCATTGTAGGAAGGCGCGAGTTCCTTTTTCAACACCCTTGGAGGAATGCGCGGAAATGGGCTTTGTGAATGCGGACAAAACATCCGCGTAGCCCGGAAGCCATTTATGGGGCAAGGCGGCACACACGTGCTCTCTCAGGGTTTCCGCGCCGCGGAGGCACCGCTCTGCGGGGGAAGTCTGTCACGGGGGTGCGACAGTTCCGTAGGTTCGCAGAGGCGTTCGGAAAAGGGCTTCGCGCGGCCCTTCGAGGACCGCCGTTTTGTCACCACCGGTCCGTAGTGTTCTCTGTGTGAGCGATCGATGGAGTACCGACGACGTATGGGCTCTGGCTCCGGACGCGTCCTCCCGGAAGGCCGCCCTCAAGGTGGCCAAGGAGACGTCCTGGCCCGAGCGCGGAGTGGTCGCCGCCACCTCCGGCGGCGCCTCCGCCGTGTGGGGCGAGTGCAAGGGGAGCGGAGCCAAGCCCTACCTGGCCGCCGTCCATCTGGACGGCCCCAAGGGCACCGCCTACAAGTGCAGCTGCCCCAGCCGCAAGATCCCCTGCAAGCACGTCCTGGCCCTGCTCGCCCTGTGGGCCCAGGACAGCGTGGCCGTCCGCGACGACAGGCCCGAGTGGGTGACCAAGTGGCTCGGGGGGCGTGCGGCCCGCCAGGCACGTGAGGAGAACGGCGCCCCCGCCGCGCCCGCCGATCCGGAGAAGGCGGCCCGCACCCTCAGGAAGAGGGAGGAGGCGGTCGGAGCCGGGATGGACGAACTCGGCCTCTGGCTGCGCGACCAGATCGAGTCCGGGCTGGCCGAGGTCCCCAAACACGGCTACGACCACTGGGACCGCATGGCCAAGCGCCTCGTGGACGCCAAGGCGGGCGGCGCGTCCGCCCTCGTCTCCCGGCTGCCCGGCGCGGCACGCGGGGACCGCTGGCCCGAGCGCCTGCTCGAACGGCTCAGCCTCCTCCACCTGCTGGCCACCGGCTACCGCGCCGGGGACGCCCTCGGTGAACGCACCCGCGGCGCCGTCCGCGCCCACGTCGGCATCACCACCAGGGTCGAGGACGTCCTCGCCCACGGCGAACGCGTCCGGGACACCTGGAGGGTCCTGGGCTGGCGCGACACCTTCAGCCCCGAGGCCGACATGCGCACCCGCCGACTGTGGCTGCGCGGCGCCGGAACCGGTCGGACCGCCCTGCACCTGTCCTTCGCCCGCGACGGGCAGACCCCGGTCACCCCCTTCCGGAGCGGCACCGACGTGACCGCGGAGTTCGCCTTCTACCCCGACGGCCACCGCATCGCCCCCGGCCACGACGGCGACACCGGGCCCGGCACCCCACCCGAGGGCGGGACGGTTCCCGAGGCCCTCGACGCCTTCGCCGCCGCCGTCGCGGAGGACCCCTGGCGCGACACCTGGCCGGTCGTGCTCGACCGCGCCGCGCCCGCCCACGACGACCGGTGGTACCTCACCGACCCCGACGGCTTCGCCCTTCCCCTGGCCGTCGCGGAACCCTGGCAGCTCCTCGCGGTCACCGGAGGCCACCCCGCCACCGTCGCCGCCGAGTGGTCGCCCAAGGAAGGCCTGACCCCCATCACCGTGTGGGACCGGAACGGAAAGGCGGTCTCCCTGTGACCGGCACCCCCGCCCCCGAACCCCTCGACCCCCTGGCCGCCGCCGACTCCTGGGACCGTCTGGTCTCCGCGGCCCTGGTCGGCACCGCCAAGCGCCCCGTCCCCGCCGCCCCCGACCTGCCCGCCACCCCGGAGGTCGGTGACGCCGAGACCCTCCTGGACCGGGCCGCCCTGATCACCGTCCGCCGCGCCGCGGGATACGTCCCCGCCACCGGGCTCACCCCCGTTCCCCCCGACACCGAGGACGACCGCCCCGAGGTCGGCCCGGCCGCCACCGCCCGGCTGGAGCGCGTCCTCGACGGTCGGCACGAACTCCTCCAGGAGTGGCTGGAGCTGGCGACCGCCGGAGGGCGGCGCGCCGCGCACTCCAGCGTCCCCTCCCTGCTCGACCAGGGTGCGCGCTACAGCCAGCTGCGCCCCGCGCTCGCCGCCGCCATCGGTACGCGCGGCCACTGGATGGCCCGGTTCAGGTCGCACTGGTCCTACATACTGGCCGAGCCCACGCCCGGCGACCGGTTCAGCGAACGGGACTGGGAACGCGGCGAGCCCGGAGAACGGCGCCGCGCCCTCGCCGCCCTGCGCGCCGCCGACCCCGACCGGGCCCGCGAACTCCTCGCCGAGGCGTGGCCGGGCCTGGCCAGGGCCGAACTGCGCCGCCGCCTGCTGGAGGCGCTCGCCAACGGACTCGGTCCGGCCGACGAGGACTTCCTCGACGGAGCGCTGGACGACCGGAGCGCCAACGTGCGCGGCATCGCGCTGTCCCTGCTCACCCGGCTGCCCGAGAGCGCCCACGCCGAGCGGCTGCGCGGCTACGTCCGTGCGAGCGCCTCCCTCGACGACCAGGGGAGCCTGCGGCTGGACGACGGCGGTACG
>NZ_ANAX01000163.1:52227-72327 GCF_000341065.1 Nocardiopsis halotolerans DSM 44410
CGACCTCGCCCTGGCCGGACCCAACGGTGACGACGAGAACGGCCACCAGCGGTACGAACGGGTGTGGGCGCTGGTCACCCACACACCGCTGGACGTGTGGCCCGCGCTGCTCGGCGCGGACCCCGCCACGATCTTCGCGGCGGCGGAGAAGGGGCGCGGCAGGGACAACCGGCTGTTCGGCGCGTTCGTCAACGCCGTCGCGGTCCAGGGTGACGCGGAGTGGGCCAGGGCCGTCCTCGACACGCTCCGCGACCGGATCACGTCGAGCACGGCGGGCACCGCCCAGTCGCTCCAGCTGGCGAAACTGCTGGAGACCCTGCCGGTGGAGGAAAGCTGCGCGTACGTGCTCGACGCCCTCCGCGGATCCGACTCCCTCGTCCGCTGGGCCGAGCTGGCGCACGCCGCACGCGGCCCCTGGACCCCCGAACTGAGCCGACTGGTGGCCGAGCGCCTGCGGGCCAGGGAACGCCGCAGGCACGACTACCGCGGATACCGGGAGCTCTGCGAGGTCGCGGCCACGCACATGTCCCCCGAACACCTCACCGAACTACAAGAAGACCCCTCGTTCGACGACGCCTCGACCGAGGCCTACCTCCGACTCCGGGACACCCTCCGGTTCCGGCTCGACATGCACAGGGAGCTCTAGTTGACCACCGCCACCCCGTCCATCAGCACCGACGCCGCCCAGGCCCTGCGCCCGCACGCGGAGCAGACCTACGCCACCGAGCTGGAGGCGCTGGCCAAGGCCGACGACCGGCAGCGCCCCCCGGGCTGGAAGCTCTCCCCGTGGGCCGTCACCCAGTACCTGCTGGGCGCCACCCTGCCCGACGGCACCGAGATCACGCCGAAGTACATCGGCGCGCGCCGCGTCGTCGAGGTCGCCGTGGCCACCCTGGCCACCGACCGGGCGCTGCTGCTCATCGGTGTCCCCGGCACCGCCAAGACGTGGCTGTCGGAGCACCTGACCGCCGCGATCTCCGGGGACTCCACCCTGCTCGTCCAGGGCACCGCCGGAACCTCCGAGGAGGCCGTCCGCTACGGCTGGAACTACGCGCGGCTGCTCGCCGAGGGGCCCTCCGAGGCGGCCCTCGTGCCCAGCCCGATCATGACCGCCATGGCGCGCGGCTCCATCGGCCGCATCGAGGAGCTCACCCGCATGCCCTCCGACGTGCAGGACGGCCTCATCACCGTCCTGTCGGAGAAGGCCCTGCCCGTCGCCGAGCTGGGCGTCGAGGTGCAGGCCCAGCGCGGGTTCAACATCATCGCCACCGCCAACGACCGCGACCGGGGCGTCAACGACCTCTCCAGCGCGCTGCGCCGCCGGTTCAACACCGTGGTGCTGCCCGTCCCCGACAACGCCGAGGACGAGGTCCGCATCGTCACCCAGCGGGTGGAGCAGCTCGGCCGCTCCCTCGACCTGCCCGAGGTGCCCACCAGCCTCACCGAGATCCAGCGGGTGGTCACCGTCTTCCGCGAGCTGCGCTCGGGGGTCACCGAGGACAACGGGACCAAGGTCAAGTCGCCCAGCGGCACGCTGAGCACCGCCGAGGCGATCTCGGTGCTCACCAACGGCATCGCGCTGGCCGCGCACTTCGGCGACGGGCGGCTGCGCCCCGCCGACGTGGCCGCCGGTATCCACGGCGCCGTCGTCCAGGACCGGGTGTCCGACGGTGTGGTGTGGCGCGAGTACCTGGAGACCGTCGCGCGCGGGCGCGACGGCTGGGGCGAGTTCTACCGCGCCTGCCGTGAGGTGGGCGCCTGATGGGTCGACCCCGACTGGACACGAGCGGACTGCACGTCCTGGGCGTGCGGCACCACGGCCCGGGGTCGGCCCGGGCCGTCCGGGCGGCCCTGGAGGAGATCAAGCCCGACGCCGTGCTGATCGAGGGGCCGCCGGAGGCGGACGCCCTCACCTCCCTGGTGGGTGAGCTGGAGCCGCCCGTGGCGCTGCTGGCCTACCTCGCCGACACCCCCAAGGGCGGCGGGGCCAGGTCGCAGGACAGGGAAGAGACCGCGGCCGGAGGCCGACGGTTGAGGGTGGCGGAGGGCGACGGGTGGGCGTTCTGGCCGTTCGCGAGCTTCTCCCCGGAGTGGGAGGCACTGCGCTACGCCGTCGAGAGCGGTGCGAAGGTGCGCTTCTGCGACCTTCCCGCCGCGCACACCCTCGCCGAGCGGATCGCCGAGGAGGAACGCCGTCAGGCCGAGGCGGACGAGTCGTCCGGGGAAGGCGGTGACAGCGAGAACGGCGCGAAGAGCGAGGGCAGCGGGAACAGCGGGGACGGAGAGCCGGAGGCGACCGAGAACGGCGAGGTGGGCGAGCCCGAGCGCGTCCGACTCGATCCCCTCAGCGTGCTCGCCGAGGCCGCCGGTTACGACGACGCCGAGCGCTGGTGGGACGACGTCATCGAGCAGCGCGGTGACGGCGAACCCTCCCCGTTCCCCGCGATCGCCGACGCCATGGCCGCCGTCCGCGCCGAGTCCGGCCCCGAGCGGGGACGGGACGCGCGCCGCGAGGCGTACATGCGCCAGACCCTGCGCGCCACCCTCAAGGAGGGACACGAACGGGTCGTCGTGGTCTGCGGCGCCTGGCACGCGCCCGCCCTGCGCGACGTGGCCGACTACCCGGTCAAGGACGACACCGCCCTGCTCAGGGGCCTGCCCAAGGTGAAGGTCAACGCCACCTGGGTGCCGTGGACCCACGGGCGCCTGGCCGCCGCCAGCGGCTACGGCGCCGGTGTCGCCGCGCCCGGCTGGGACCACCACCTGTTCACCGCGCCCGACCTGCCGGTGCACCGGTGGCTGACCGAGGCCGCCCGGCTGCTCCGGGAGGAGGGGCTCGCGGTGTCCTCCTCCCACGTCATCGAGGGTGTGCGGCTGACCGAGAGCCTCGCCGTGCTGCGCGGTCGTCCGCTCGCCGGACTCGACGAGGTGTCGGAGGCGCTCACCTCCGTCCTCTGCGAGGGCGAACCCACGCGAGCCGCCCTCGTCCACCAGCGGATGGCCGTCGGCGAACGGATGGGGTCGGTGCCCCCGTCCACACCCATGGTTCCGCTCCAGCGCGACCTCGTCGCGACCCGCAAGCGGCTGCGGCTCAAGGCCGAGCCCTTCCACAGCGATCTCGACCTGGATCTGCGCAAGGACAACCAGCGCGAACGCAGCGCGTTGCTGCACCGGCTCCAACTGCTCGGCGTCAAGTGGGGCGTTCCGCGCGACCCCGAGGGCGGGCAGAAGGGGACGTTCCGCGAGTCGTGGCGGCTGTGCTGGGAGCCGGAGATGGACGTGGCGCTGATCGAGGCCAGCCGGTGGGNNNNGCCGCGGCCAAGGCGATCGACGCCGCCGAGAAGGCGACCCTGCCCGGGCTGACCGGTCTCACCGAGCGGTGCCTGTTCGCCGACCTCGG
Organism: Nocardiopsis halotolerans DSM 44410; assembly: GCF_000341065.1. Classification (GTDB taxonomy): domain Bacteria; phylum Actinomycetota; class Actinomycetes; order Streptosporangiales; family Streptosporangiaceae; genus Nocardiopsis; species Nocardiopsis halotolerans. Next base: position 55,628 of record NZ_ANAX01000163.1, read on the forward strand.
TCAGGCCCTGCCCCGGGTGCTGGCCCTGCTCACCGACCGCGCGGCCACCGACAGCGACGTCACCCACCTGATGGCGGCGCTGCCGCCGCTGGCCCGCTCCGCCCGGTACGGGGACGTGCGCGGCACCGACGACGCGCACCTGCGCACGGTCGCCGAGCAGATCCTGCGGCGTGTGTGCGTCGGGCTGGCCCCGGCCGTGCACGGGTTGGACGACGACGCGGCGGCGCGGTTCGTCAGGCTCATCGACGCCACGCACAACGCCGCCACCCTCCTCGGCGGGGAGGGCGCGCGGTCCTGGACCGCGGCCCTGGCCGCCCTGGCCGTACGGGACGACCTGCCCGGACGGATCGCCGGACGGATCAACCGGATCCTGTCCGACTCCGGGCTCGTGGACGGCGACGAACTGCGCCGACGCCTCGGCCTGGCGATGTCCCCGGGCGTCGAACCCGCCACGGCCGCCGCCTGGCTGGAGGGGTTCCTCCAGGGAAGCGGGCTGATCCTGGTGCACGACGACCGGCTGCTCGGCCTGATCGACACCTGGCTGCTCGGACTGCCCGAGGAGCGCTTCACCGCCGTGCTGCCGCTGCTGCGGCGCACCTTTGGGGCCTTCGGCGGCCCCGAGCGTCAGGAGATCGGGGCCGCCGCGGCCCGGCTCGGGAGCGCGCCCGCCGCCAGGAGCGACACCCCGGTCCGCGTGGACGTGGACACCGAACGCGCGGCACCGGCCCTGGCCACCGCGCTGGCCATCCTCACCGACGGAAGGAGCCGCGGATGAACGCCGTGGACGAGCGGGAACGCCGCTGGCGGCTGGTGCTGGGCAGGGAGGCACGGTGTTCCTCCGGGCTCGGCACCGCCGACCAGGGGATGGACGGCGCCCTGGAGGCGCTGTACAACCGGGGCGACGGTTCCGGCGACGGGAGGGGAGGCCGCGCCGAGCGCAGCGCCGGACTCGGCGGCTCGGCGCCCCGGGTGGCGCGCTGGCTGGGCGACATCCGGGAGTACTTCCCGTCCTCCGTCGTGCAGGTGATGCAGAAGGACGCCATGGACCGGCTGGGTCTGCACCAGCTCCTCCTGGAACCGGAGATGATGGAGGCCGTCGAGCCGGACGTGCACCTGGTGGGCACGCTCCTGTCGCTCAACAGGGTGATGCCCGACCAGGCCCGCGAGTCCGCCCGCGCGGTGGTGCGCGGGGTGGTGGAGGACCTGGAGCGCCGGGTGGCGCAGAAGACGCGTTCCCTGGTGCAGGGGGCGATCGACCGGTCGGCCCGCACGCACCGGCCGCGCCGGGTGGCCGACATCGACTGGAACGCGACCATCCGCCGCAATCTGGCCCACTACCTGCCCGAGCACAACACGATCGTGCCCCAGACCCTGGTAGGTTACGGTCGCCGCAGCCGCGGGGTGCAGAAGGACGTGGTGCTGGCGATCGACCAGAGCGGCTCCATGGCCTCCTCGGTGGTCTACGCGAGCGTGTTCGGCGCGGTCCTGGCCTCCATGAAGACCCTGCGGACGTCCCTGGTCGTGTTCGACACCTCGGTGGTGGACCTGACCGAGCAGCTCACCGACCCGGTCGAGGTGCTGTTCGGAACCCAGTTGGGCGGCGGCACGCACATCAACAAGGCCATCGCCTACTGCCAGGGGCTGATCAGCAGGCCGAACGACTCGGTCTTCGTGCTGATCAGCGACCTGTACGAGGGCGGTGTCCGAGCGGAGATGCTGAGGAGGGTGGCCGCGATGCAGGCCGCCGGTGTCCAGGTGGTGGTACTCCTGGCGCTGTCGGACGAGGGCGCGCCGTTCTACGATCGACAGAACGCGTCCGCGCTCGCCGAGATGGGCGTGCCCGCGTTCGCCTGTACACCCGACGCGTTCCCCGAGCTGATGGCGGCGGCCATCCAGGGGCAACCCCTCACGTCCTGGGTCGAGAAGCACCAGGACGCCTGATCCGGGCGGGCGGGGCCGTGGCGGTCCCCGCCCGCCCTCTGATCCGCGGTCGGGGGAGCCGTTGGGTCACGACGTGGTGTCCCTGGTCGCCGGAGGGCCCGACGGGAGGGCCGCGGGCGGGGACGGTCCGGAACCGCCGCCGCACTGGCACGGCGGCACCCCGACCACGGAACGCTTGGAGGACCCGCTCACGGTGCTCCGGGAGCCGCTGCTGGACCCCGGCCGGTTCCGCCCGACCTCCTCCGGCCAACCGGACACACCTCTCCCACCCCCACGCCCGGCACCGGTGGCGACCAGCCCTCCCCGAGGCCCCAGGAGAGCGGCGCACCGCCCGCACGGCGAGCGAACGCCCTGTGCCCGCTCCTCACGAGCGGGCACAGGGCGTGGGGCTCCTGGCTTCCGGGGCGGCTACCCGCCGAGGTCCTCCTCGTCGGGCCGCGCCGAGTCGGGNCATCAGCCGGTGCCGCCACTCCGGGTCCTCACGGCGCGGGTCCGCCAACTGGCCACGGACGTACTCCGTCACCTCGCGCATCAGCTCGACGTCGTCCCCGGTCACGTCCACCCGCCGCTTGTTCAGCAGATTCACGATCGCCTCACCCTTCCGCCACACCGGATGGGCGGGGTCGGTGTTGAAGGCGTCCTCACCGGAGGCGTTCGTCAGCAGCCACTCGCGCAGCTCCTGGCCGGTCATGTTCACCACCGCGTGGAAATCGTTCCAGACCTCGTCGATGACGGGATCGTGCTCCGCCATGCTCTCCCCCTTCGTTTCGGACCGGGCCTCATGATCAGGACCGATGGCGTGCCTTCCCCGTGGCCGCGCAGGCCGCCGCTCCCACCGCGAAACCCGCGGCGCCCAGCAGGATCAGGGAACGGCGTTTCTCGCTCAGCTCCTGGAGCAGGCTCGTCTCGCGTGACTCGCCGTCGAAGTCGCCGTGCGCGCCGAAGTCGCGCTCGTCGTCCAGAGGCCGGAACAGGTTGTCGTGCTCGGGCGGCTCCGCCCTGCGGATCTGGCTCCTGCGCCCGGTGAGCCCCTGCTGCCAGTCGACCAGGCGCGGCGCGAACCGCTGTCCCAGCACGGTCATCGCCGTCGAGATCCCCACCCAGTACCGGCGCCGGTGCGGGTGCTCGGCCCCCCACACGATCGCCTGGGCCGCCACCTCCGGCTGGTACACCGGCGCGACGGGACGCGGACGGTGGCCGTTCAGGCGGGCCCGCGCCCACGTGAACTGCGGGGTGTTCACCGCGGGCAGGTGCACCTCAGTGACCCGGATCCCCGAACCGCGGTGGATCAGCTCGGCCCGCACGGAGTCGCTGAACCCGCGGACCGCGTGCTTGGCCCCGCAGTACGCCGACTGGAGGGCGATACCCCGGTAGGCCAGGGCCGACCCGACCTGCACGATCGTGCCCCGGTCCCGGGGCAGCATGCGCTCCAGTGCGGCCTGGGTGCCGTGCACGTAGCCGTGGTAACAGACGTCGGTGACCCGGTGGTACTCCTCCGGCTCCACCTTCATGAACGGCGCGATGATCGTGGCGAAGGCACAGTTCACCCAGACGTCCACCGGCCCCAGTTCGGACTCGACCCGGGCCAGCGCGCCGCGCACCGCGTCGGCGTCGGTCACGTCGACCCGTACCGACATCGCGGACACCCCCTCGGCACGGGCCTCCTCCACGGCGGCGTCCAGCCCGGCCTGTCCCCGGGCCAGGAGGGCGACGGTGTACCCCTTCCGGGCGAACTCCCGCGCGGTAGCCCTGCCGACACCCGCGCTGGCTCCGCTGACCACCGCGATCCGGCCGTTCGGTTTCGCGGCCACCTGGCCACCTCCACACCGGTCGACACAGCCGCTTCGGGCTCTTTCCTCCCTCCCCGCTACCCGGGTGCGTCACCCGTTATGTACTGCCACGGCAAGCTTCTGAGCTGCCGTTTCGTAGGACGTGCCCCGGGGCAGTCGAAGGCAGGAGGAGTCCCCGGGAACACGTATGGCTCGGAGGGGCGGATGGAACAGGGCACGACGGCGCGGATCGGTGACCACGGCTTCCTCTCGGACTGCCACACCGCCGCCCTCACCACGCCGGACGGCACGGTCGACTGGATGTGCGTCCCCCGGTTCGACGGCCCCGCGTTCTTCGCGGGAATCCTGGATCCGCGGGGCGGCGGCTGGACGCTGGAGGTCGAGGGAGCCCAACCGGCCGGACGCGTCTACCTGGACGACACACTCGTCCTGGAGACCCTCTGGCGGGGGACGGACGTGGAGGTGGCCGTCCGCGACCTGCTCGCGGTGCGGCGGTCCGACGGAGACGGGACGGGACTGTGCCCTGACGGCGTCCTCCTGCGGATCGTCGAGTGCCGTTCCGGGAGCACGGCCGTGCGCTCGCGGCTCGACGCCAGGCCCGACTTCGGACGCGCGGCCCCCGTGTGGGAGCGCGTGGACGGGGGGCTGCGGGAGACGTCGGGGCCGCTGCTCTCGGGCGCGCCCGCGCCCGGCCTCGCCGAGGACGGCGTTCCGGAGTACCGGGTGGAGCTCGCCGAGGGCGACACCGCCGTGTTCGCCCTGGACTACCTGCACGGCGAACGCCGCGTCGGGCTGGGGGAGGGGCGCGCCCTGCTACGGGAGACCCTCGGCACCTGGCGCGCGTGGGCCGCGCGGACCGACTACGACGGCGTCGGCGCCACCCACGTCAGGCGCAGCGCCCTCACCCTGCGCGGCCTGCTCCACGAGGAGACCGGAGCCCTGGTCGCCGCGCCCACCGCGTCCCTGCCCGAGTGGCCGGGAGGACCCAGGAACTGGGACTACCGCTACATGTGGCACCGGGACGGGGCCCTGGTGGTCCTGGCCTTCCTCCGGCTCGGCCACTCCGAGGAGGCGGGGCACTACCTGCGCTTCCTGTTGAGCATGTGCGGCCACCCGTCCGACTGGATCCCGCCGGTGCGGGCGGTCGACGAGGAGCCCCCTCCCCGGGAGGAGGAACTCGGCCACCTCGCCGGGTACGAGGGTTCGCGGCCGGTCCACGTGGGCAACGACGCCCACTTCCAGCACCAGCTGGACGTGTACGGGCAGATCCTGGACGCGGCGCTGTGCTACGAGGAGGCCACCGGCGGGCTCGGACGTGAGGACGTCGAGCAGCTCGCCTCGATCGTCGACTCGGCGTGCCGTCTCTGGCGCGAGCCGGACGACGGCATCTGGGAGGTCCGGTCACGGCCCCGGCACTGGACCAGTTCCAAGGTCTACGCCTGGGTGTGCCTGAACCGGGGGATCCAGCTCGTCACGGAGTCGGGGAAGAAGGTCGACGACGCCCCCCTGGCCCGGTGGCGCGAGGAGGCGGAGGCCATCCGCGAGGAGGTCCTCGAACGGGGGATCGACCCCGAGAACGGATCCTTCACCCAGTCCTACGGCTCGTCCAACACGGACGGTTCGCTGGCGCGGATCCCCCTCCTGGGATTCCTCCCCGGAACCGACCCGCGCGTCCTCGCCACCCTGGAGCGGGTGGACGAGGAACTGGGTGAGGACGGCTGCCTGGTCCGCAGGTACGACCCCGAGCGGACCGACGACGGACTCGGCACACCGGAGGGCGCCTTCCTCCTCTGCTCCTTCGACATGGTCTCCGCCCTGGTGCTCGCGGGGCGCGGCGACGAGGCGAGGGAGCGGTTCGAGGATCTGTGCGGGCGCTCGGGGCAGCTCGGCCTGCACGCGGAGGAGATGGCCGCCGACGGCACCATGCTGGGCAACTTCCCCCAGGCCTTCACCCACCTCGCGCTGATCGAGGCGGCGATCAACCTCGACCAGGCGGGCGACGGGGAGGCACTGCACGCGTGGGTGCGTGACAGATCGGGCGGACAGGTACGACGAAGGAGGAACGGAAGAGATGGCTGACGACACCACCGAGGACATCAAGGAGACGATCCAGCAGGAGACGGAGGCCTACCGCAACGACAGTGAGCAGCCCGTCTTCGGATACGCCGCCACGGTCGGGGTCTACGCGGGTCTGGTGGGCGCCGGTCTGCTCGTGGCCCGCAGATCCCGGGGGCGGGGCAGGGCCGAGGGCGTGAGCCCGTGGGACCTGGCGCTCATGGGTCTGACCACCCACAAGCTGTCCCGCATGGTGGCCAAGGACCCGGTCACCAGCCCCCTCCGGGCGTTCTTCACCCGCTTCAAGGGGGTCTCGGCACCCGCCGAGCTGTCCGAGGAGGTGCGCGGACAGGGTGGGCGCCGGGCGGTCGGCGAACTCATCACCTGCCCGTTCTGCACCGCGCAGTGGATCGCCACCGCCTACGCCTTCGGTCTGGTGTTCGCGCCCGGGGTCACCCGGGGAGCCGGGGCCGTGTTCAGCGCCGTGGCCGTGTCCGACTGGCTCCAGTTGGCGTACGTGCGTCTTCAGAAGGCGCAGGATTAGCGCGGGGACGGTGCGCGTGTGACACACGGAACGGTGCGCGCGTGCGCGGGCGGCCCCAGCCGCCCGCACCGAACCCGTGCGCACCGTTCGTTCAGGAGCGGGGGCGGCGCCCCCGCTGGCCGCGCCGCCTCCTCCCGTCCCGGCCGCTCCCACCGTCCTCGCCGCCCTGGTTCCCGGTCCCCGAGACGACGGTCTCGGGCGGCGCACCGACGATGAACCCGAAGACCACGTGGTCGACCAGGAGCGCCCATCTCTCCCGCGGCCGTGTCCTGTGCGCGTGGGCGAGGCCGAGCGAGGGGGCGATGGCCAGTTCGAACGCACCCCACATCAGTGCTCCGTAGAGCGGCCCGGTGATCCGCGAGCCCCTCAGGCGCTTGGGCACGAGGGCGAACAGCGTGCCCGCCGCGGCCCCGTAACCCCAGTGGGCCAGTTCGATCGCGGCCTTCCTCCGGTCCCGGGGAATGCTCCTCAGGACGGCGGGCGCGCCCTCCGCCAGGATGGCCTCGGGCGGAGTGCGGTGGACGAACTCCAGACCGACCTCGACCTGCCGCATACCGCTCATGGCCATCGCACCCGTGACCCCCCGCGCGGCGCCCCTGAGCCAGGGACGCCTCGGAGGGGATGCCGACTTCCTGCTCATCTCACGGTTCCCTTCACACACCACACACCCTTCGTCCCTCCCCTCTGACCAGAGCGCGCCCCTCTCACACGCCCCGCCGGGCGAGTGGGTTGAAGGAGGGGGCCCTGGGTAGTCGTGACGACCACGGTGGGGAGTCGAAGGGCCGGTCGGGGGGACGGATGGAGGTCCGCAGGGGTACGGACGAGATCGCGCGCGGCACCACCCTGGCCTGGTGGCGCACACCGGGTCAGGGCCCGCCGCTGGTCTGTGTGCACGGTGCGGGGGTCTCCTCACGCCAGACGCTGCCCGTGGTCAGGGCGCTCGCGGGCAGGACGGAGTCCTGGGCCGTCGACCTGCCCGGGTTCGGCGCGAGCACCGCTCCGGACCACGCGCCCACGGTCACCGGACTCGCGGACGCCCTCCTGGAGTGGGTGCGCGTACGCGGGATCAGACGGCCCTGCCTGCTCGGGCTCTCCCTGGGGACACAGGTGGTCGCGGAGGCGGCGGTGAGCGCGCCCGACGAGGTGGGATCGCTGGTGCTGGTGGGGCCGACGACGGACCCCCGGGCGCGGTCACTTCCCGTCCTGGCCGCGCGCCTGCTGCGCGACAACCTCCGCGAGGGCCCCTCCGTGGCGGTCTCCGGCGTCGCCGACTACCGCGACGCGGGGATGCGCCGGGTCGTCCGCAGCTGGTTGGCCAGCCGCGACCACCGCATCGAGCGGGTCCTCCCCGAGGTCACGCAGCCCGCCCTGGTCCTGAGAGGGGGACGGGACCCCCTCTGCCCCAAGCCCTGGGCCGAGGAGGCCGTCCGTCTGCTGCCCCGCGGGCGCCTCGTGACCGTGCCCGGACAACCCCACGCGCTCACCGTCACCGCACCCGGACGGGTCGCCGACCTGGTCCACGACTTCGTCCGGGGGACCACGTCGCGGGACCGAGGAGACGGACAGAACGAATGAGGCGGATGAGACCGAAGAGGGTCGTGGCGGGCTTCGACTCGGCCACCACCATGCTGCGGACGCTGGCGTCCCACAACGCGGGCGGTGACCTTCCCCTCGCCGGGGAGGCGCCCGGCGCGCTGGAGGGCGCGGTCGAACTGGTGGCGGGTGCCGCCAACCGCGCTCCGGACGCGCTCAAGGAACGCGTCTACGCCGCCGCGGGCTGGTCGGAGGCGGTTCCCCGGCAGCGGATCGGTGAGATCGACTCCGACGAGCTCGCCTCCTGGGTCGCCGGTCACTATCCGAGGAAGCAGGCCGAGGTGGCCTTCGTGGGCTCCTCCAACGGTGCGCTCACCCACCTGGCCGCCGCCCTGGAGGCGCCGTGGCTCCCGCAGACCCTGCTCATTCCGGTGCGGCGGGGAGGCGTGCCCCCCGAGGACGCGTCGGCGGACCTGCGGAAGACGCGGTCCGCCGGGGAGGAGCTGGTGCGGGCCAACCCCGACTGGCGGCTGCACCACATGCACGACCCCAACCAGGACCGGCTGATGATCTCGGGCATGTGCTACTTCCGGGTCAAGTGGCTGCGCCTGCCCGAGGCCTACCGCCGCTTCCTGCGCGCGCACCTGCTTCCCGGGGGCACGCTCGTGGTCCCGGACTGCGCGCTGCGCTGGCCCACCACGCGGGTCGCGGACCGCTACGTCTTCCAGCACGGCGGCTTCGGCGGCGCCGGGCCGGAGGAGATTCAGTACGGCAGCGAGCGCGTCCGCGCGTACCTGGACTCCCTCGGGTCCGACCACACACGGTTCGTCGGTCCGGAACCGGACGGCGACGGTCCCGAGGCGGAGTGGGGGTTCGCACCCGAGCTCCTGGACGACCTGCGCCAGCTCGCCGACGAGGAGGGGTGGACGCTGCTGCGGCTGCGCCACGAAGAGCCCGAGTCGCTCAGCCCGGCCGTCGCCGAGCTGTACCGGGACTGGTACCGGGACCGGGGGCTGCCGCCGGACCGGCTGGTGGGCGNTGCTGGTCGAGTCCTTCATGCTCGTCGAGCCCTACTGGGCCCTGCGCACCGGCTCCGTGCCCTTCTGGACGGTGTTCAACACGAGGCGGTCGCTCCGGGGCCTGGAGGAGTACCTGGACCGCGTACCCGACTACGAGGAGATCCGGTTGACCCTGTTCTCCCACGGTGTGGAGTCGGTGGGGCTGGCGGGCGCCGACGAGTGGGCGCGCGTGCTGGACCGGGCCACCAAGGTGGGCTCGTTCCTGGGCACGGACCCGGCGGCCTTCCCGCGCGACTTCGCGGTCTTCGCCCGCGTCCGTCGCGACCTGACCCGGGTGCGCGGACGCCAGCCCATGCCGCCCCGGATGCGGTGGCGGAAGGCGGCCGAGCGCCTCGACGACGCCGACGGCGTCGAACTGCTCAAGGGCTAGCGCGGTGACCGGAGGGGCTGACCGGACCGGCCTTCGGGTCACGGGGTCCACACCGGGCGACGTTTCCGGCCAGAGCACCGGATGGCGTCCGACGGACGCCCTCGAACCAGTGAGCGACCGCCCGGCCGCTCTCCGGACCCGTGGTCCGCGCGGGTCGGCCGTCGGGCGCGAGCCTGGAAGAACCGAGGAACGAGAGGCAGAGGGACGAAGTGGTGATCGAACGGGTGAGGGAGGTCGTGGCCAACGGCCGGGACGTGGTGCGTCGTGCCTTCCAGCGGCGGGGCTACGAGCGCGAGACCGTCGTCGTCATAGCCAAGAGCGTCATCGCTTCGACGGGCGCCTGGATCGTGGGTTTTCTCTTGGGAAACCCCACCCAGATCGGGTTCGCGCCCTTCTCCGCGCTCCTGGTCGTGACGCCCACCGTGTACGGATCGGTGTTACAGTCCGGCCGCTACGTGGCGGCGGTCTTCCTCGGTGCGCTGATCGCCGGTGCGGGCGGGATCACCATCGGCGTGAACATCTGGCTGTTCGCCCTCATCGTGCTCGTCGCACTGCTGGTGGGGCAGTTCTCGTTCTTCAGAGACCAGGGCAAGCAGATTCCCGTTGTCGCGGCGTTCGCCCTCGCCGGAGGTACCGCGGGCAGCTTCATGAGCCTGGGGACACTGCTGCTCATGGTCTTGGTGGGGACGACGATCGCCGTCGTGACGAACATGGTCTTCGCACCCACCATCCGTTTCCGCGACGCCGAGAACGCCGTGCTCGACTTCGCGGAGAGCCTGTGCGACCTCACCCGGGAGATGGCGGACGGGTTCCGCGAGGGCGGCGAGGGACTCGACGACGCCGACTCCTGGGCGCGGGTCGCTGACGGGTTCGACAGCACCGCGCGCAACGCCCAGGCGTCGGTCTCGGAGCAGGAGTCCCGGGCGCGCCTGAACCCGCGACGGCTCCTGGACGCTTCCGTCTCGAAGCAGACTCCGAATGCCTACTACGCCTGGATCCTCGCCCTGAGCCGGTCCTCGCGGCACGTCCAGTCCCTCATCCGCACCCTGCGGTCCACAAAGGACGCCCAGGCCCGTTTCCCCGAGCCGAGCGGCGGCTTCATGCGCGAGTTCGCCCCGCTCCTGGACGGCGCGGCGGACGCCTTCCGTGCGATCCGGGCGGAGGGGGAACCCGACCGCGACACCGTCTCCTCCGACCTCGACCACAGCCTGCAGGAGGGGCTGCGCCTGGTCGACCATGTACGGAGGAACATGAGCGAACACTGGGACGACGAGCGCTGGCCGGTGCACAGCGCGATGATCACCGACATGGAGCGCGTGTTCGAGGAGTTGCGGGAGGGGCACGAGAACACCGAGGGCGACGCGTCCCGCGGCGCGGCGGAGTAACGGGAGGCGACGGGGGAAGGGGACGCGCATGGGACCCACGACGAGCGCAGGAGCGGCCCTCCGTACGGTCTCCGCGTTGGGCGTCCTCGCCCTGATCGCCGGATGCGGTGTCGGGGAGGGCGCGACCGGCGCCGGGGACGGGCGGAACGGAGCGGGTGAGCAGGACGGGCGGACCGGGGACGCCGAGGTCGACCCCGGTCCGCCCGAGGCCGTCGCCACGGACCTGGAGGTGCCGTGGGGGCTCGTCCTCCTTCCCGACGGGTCGGCCCTGGTCTCCCAGCGCGACTCGGCCGAGGTCGTCCGTGTGGCCGGGGACGGCTCGGTCACGGAGGTCGGCACCGTCGAGGGCGTCTCGCCGGGAGGCGAGGGCGGCCTGCTGGGACTGGCCGTGCATCCGGAGTTCCCCGACGAGCCGTACGTGTACGCCTACCACACGTCGGACTCCGACAACCGGATCAGCCGCATGGAGTACGACCCCGGAGGCGGGGGGCTCGGGGAGGCCGAGGTCGTCCTCGACGGCATACCGTCCGAGACCCACCACAACGGTGGACGGATCGAGTTCGGCCCCGACGGCCTGCTGTACGCGGGCACCGGGGACGCGGGCAGGGGAGAGTTGGCCCAGGACACCGACTCCCTGGCGGGCAAGATCCTGCGGATCACCCCCGACGGCGATCCGGCCCCGGGCAACCCCTTCGGCAACCCCGTGTACAGCTACGGACACCGCAACGTCCAGGGCCTGGCGTGGGACGCGGACGGGAACCTGTACGCCACCGAGTTCGGCCAGAACAGGTTCGACGAGGTCAACCTGATCGAACCGGGCGACAACTACGGGTGGCCCGAGGTGGAGGGCGTCGGCGACGGTGACGAGTACGTCGACCCGCTGGTGACCTGGGTTCCCGCGGAGGCCTCGCCCAGCGGCGCGGCGGTCGCGGGCGGCTCCCTGTGGGTGGCGGCGCTGCGCGGCGAGCGCCTGTGGGAGGTACCGCTCACCGGGGGAGAGGGCCTGGGCGAGCCCGTGGACCACTACGAGGGGGAGTACGGCCGCCTGCGCACGGTGGTGGCCGCACCGGGCGGCGACGAGCTCTGGCTGACCACCAGCAACCGCGACGGAGTCGGTGACCCGGTCGAGGAGGACGACCGGGTCCTGCGGGTGCCGTTGGACTGACGTCCTCCTCGGGCCGAGCCCCGGTCCCCCCGCCGCCGAACCCGACGGTCGTCCTCCGGCCGCGTTCCCTCCCGCGAACCGTTCTCGACGCCCACGGGGCGGACCCGCCCCTCGGCCGGAGATGACGGACGGGGCCCCACGCTCTCCTGCGGGGCCCCGTCCTCCAGGGAGGGTCCTACGGCGTGGGCGGGCGCGCCGTCGTCGCCCCCACCCACGGATCAGTGGCAGACGGAACCGTTGAGGGCGAACCTCGCGGGAACGGCGTTGGCCCCGGACTCGAAGGTCCCGATGAAGCCGAACGTCACCTCGCCGCCGGGATCGATCGTTCCGTTCCAGTCCGTGTTCGTCGCGGTCACCGAGGGACCGGACTGCTCCAGCGTGCTGCTCCAGTGGCGGTCCACGGCCTGCGAGCCGGAGAAGGACCACACCAGCTCCCAGCCCTCCACGGCCTCCTCACCCGTGTTGCGGATGGTCACCTGGGTGGTGAACCGGCCGTCCCACTCGCCGTGGACCACGTAGTCGACCTCGCAGGACGCTCCGGCGGGGAGGCCCGCGTCGCCCTGGTCGGCGACGAACCCGGACACCCAGGCCAGCGGGGCGTTCCAGTTGATGGTCAACTCGTTGGTCGCCCACGACTCGATGTCGTCGATGTAGCAGAACTGCGGGGCGCACCCGTCCAGGTTGGCCTGGGCCACGGGGTCCCAGGTGGCCGCGTCGGAGTTGGGTCCACCGGACAGGGTGCCCGCGGGCGGGTTGGGCAGGTCGGGGTCGAGCTGGTGGGCGTACCAGCGGCTGTGCTGGTTCATCGCGGCGTTCTCGCCGTACCCGGTCACGTACGACTGGTTGAGGGCGTTGCGGCCCAGGACGTAGTCCATGCCCTCCATGACCGCGTCACGGAAACGCGTGTCGCCGCCGATGTCGTAGGCGGTCGCCACGACCACCAGGTTGTTGAGGATCTGACTGTTGGAGCCCCAGACGAACGTGCCGTCCTCGGGGGCGTAGGCGATGCCGTAGGGGCTCTCCTCCAGGGCGCTGACGTACTCCTCGGCGCCCTCGACGACGGAGGCGCGGACCCCGTCGAGGCCGTCGAGGGAGTTGGGGACGGTGGCGAGCTGGAGTCGTCCCAGCGCCGCGGTGTTCTGCCAGCTGAAGCCGTGCTCGGAGAACACGTCGGCGGTGTGCTGCTCGGACGAGGTCACCGCCTCCTCGTACTCCTCGGCCCCGGTGGTCAGGTACAGCTCCGCCGCGGCCCAGTAGAACTCGTCGGTCACGTCGCCGTCGTCGTAGGCGCCGCCGCCCTGACCGCCCGTGGGCGCGTAGATCTCGGGGTTGGCCACCGCGGCGTCCCACGCGGTCTCGGCGGCCTCCAGGCAGGTCGCGGCGAAGTCGGCGTCGTAGGGGGCGAACACGCGGGCGCACTGGGCGGCGCTCGCGGCCAGGTTCAGCGTGGCCGCCGTCGACGGCGGTTGCAGGTAGCGGGGCTGCGGGTCGTCGGCGGGCAGCAGGGGGAGGCCGGTCCAGGCCTCGTCGTGGACCTTGTGGTGCGCCATGCCCGCGAGCTCCTCGCCCTCGGGGACCCGCATGGACAACAGGAACTCCATCTCCCAGCGGGCCTCGTCCAGGACGTCCGGAACGCCGTTGTCCCGCTCGGGGATGGACAGGGTGGAGTCGGCCACCCGGCCGGGGTCGCCGGTCGGCGCGGTGTGCGCGCGCTCGTGGACGCTCATCAGCTGGTGGACGGAGATGCCGCCGTTCACCACGTACTTGCCGTGGTCACCGGCGTCGTACCAGCCGCCGGACACGTCGAGCGAGTAGTCGCACGGGTCGGAGGGGTGGCAGGTGACCTCGGTGTCTCCCTGGTTGGGCGCGACGCCGACGTGACCGGCCTCGCGGCCGTACCCGGGAGCGAGCTCGTCGAGGATCTCGACGCCGCTGCGCTGGGTGTAGTAGAAGTCCAGCGCGTCCGTGGCCAGGGCGGCGTAGGGATCCGCGGTGATGCCGAAGGGGTGGCTGGTCTCGCCGTCGGCGGTCAGGGTGTAGCCCTCACCCGTCCGGGTGACGTCGCCGAAGTCGATGGTGTGCACGTTCTGACCGGAGGACTCGTCCAGGCCCTGCGGGACGGTGCTGCCCTCGGCCACGACCGCGCCCTCGGCGTCGGCCAGCGTCCAGGGCAGGGCCTCCTCCGCGTCGGTGACCACGGTGGCGTTCTTGGGTCCCTGCGGGAGGTAGCCGACCTGGTTGACCCGTACGCGCGGGCCGGTGTCGGGTTCGTAGACCGGGGGCTCGGCGCCGCCGAGGAGGGAGACGTCGTCCAGGCAGAACGTCCAGGGCTCCTCGGACCCGCCGATCTGGAAGGCGAGCTGGGCGTCCTCCATGTCGGTCGACGCGGTGAAGACGTACTCGTACTCGGTGGGCGACCCGGTGAGCACGGGGCGCTCGTCCAGGTGGGTGCGCCAGGGGTCCACGGGCTCCTGGACCAGGGCGCGGACGGGGAGCCCGTCCGCGCCGGAGGCGGTGAACGTGAGGGAGTAGGATTCCCCGGCCACGAGGGGGATGTCGTTCTGTCCGACGATCTGGTCCCATGCCGCGCTGGTGCCGCCGGGCACGTCGACGCACAGGGCGCCGTCGTCGCTGACGGCGAGCTCGATGCCCTCCGTCGCCCACCAGCCGGTGGTGCCGTCGCTGAAATCGCCGTTGGTGATCTGTTCGACCGGTTCGTCGTCGGCCTGAACGGGGGAGGCCACGAGCAGACTCGCGCCGAGGGCGGCCGCGGCGCCGAGCGCCACCGCCCTGTTTCTTCGTGCCGGGCTCACGGGGGGTCCTTCCGCTGGGGGGTGAGCGGCGGGAGCTGGGAGCGCTCCCAATAGTATGACCATTGTTGTGTCACGTATCACAACTGTCAATGGGGGTAAACGTGATCACTCACCGCGCGGGAAGGGCCCCGCCCACGAGCCCCGGGTCCGCCGGAACGGGCGGGACCGGTCGGCGTACGGAGGGGACGGCGCGGCTCCGGCCCGGGAATCCGGGATCCGGACCGGAGCCGCGCCGGGGATCAGTCCGTGAGCAGACCCTGGGCGACGACCTCCTCGACCAGGGCGCGACGGACCTCGTCGGCGTCGCCCGTGTGCCCCTGGTGCCCGGTGGCGGCGCGCACCTGTGCGCGGACCGCCTCCACCACGGCGTCGCCGCGCAGGACCTCGGCGAGCGGGGCCGCCTCGACGGCCTCCTTCCACTTGCGCAGGGTGTCCAGCCGACCGTGGTCGACGGCCTCGCGGGTGATGTGGAACAGGGCGTCGATGTTGCGCTGGTAGGAGTCGGCGTCCGTGAGGTCGGCGTCGATGATCTCCACCGGCTGGTTGCCGCCGTCACCGTCGGGGCGCAGGTGGTAGACCTTCCAGAAGCGGCCGTTGGTGAGGATGATCCACTCGGCGCCCTCCTCCACCGCCAGGCGCCGGGACACCTGGATGTTGCGCTGGTCGAGTTCCTGGCCGACCCGTCGCACCTCCACGGGTGCGAACAGCTTGCCGTCCAGCATGATCGCGTAGTCGATCGAGTCCCCGCTGGTCCGGTACTCGGTGGTCATGTCCTGGTACTTGCTGAAGTTCAGACCGACGCTGAAGAAATCGGCGACGAGCATGCGGGTGTCGCCGTCGTTGGCGTCGCGCTCCAGCAGGTCGGCGAGCGGGCCGGAGAGGCGGTCGACCGCCGCGGCGACCCGACCCCGAACCGAGGTCTCCCAGGTCAGGGTGGTACTGGTGAACTCGCCGGTCCTGGCCATGACCTGGGTGTCTTCAGCGTCCATGAACGTCCGTTCCCGTGTGTGTCGAAAGCCCCGCCGCACGGCTCTCTCCGGGGACGGGGGAGTACGTGGACGGGGGAGAATCCGGCCTCGATGCTACAACTCGCCCCCCTCCCGGGCGTCATCAGATTCGCTCTCGTCGTGCATGGCCTGGCGGCGTTCGCGTTCGCGGTAGCTGAAGGCCGCCGAACGCACGGAGTCCTCGCTCTCGAATCCGGAACCGATGGCGCCCGCGACCGTACCCGCGGCGGTGATCAGCAGCGTGACGGCGGCGTAGTCCGTGATCCCAGGGTCGGTGCCGACGTACTGGCCGAGGACGCCGGGGGTGAGCACGACACCGGCGATGACCAGGTTGGCCGCGTACAGGAACACGAACATGCAGCCCACCCCGACCAGGAGGGTGAGGACGGTGGAGGCGTTGAACAGCACCGCCTGGTCGTGTGTGCGCGCCTCGCGCGTCGGTTCCCACAGGTGGTGGTACACGATGAGCCAGACGACCATGATCCCGATGGATCCCAACACCGTGCCCAGGAGGCGCAGCGGTCCCATCGAAGCGGCCAGCTCCCAGACCGTGGTGTTGATCAGGTAGAACGCGCTGAAGGCGAAGGCCCCCACCAGCGGGCCGGTCATGCCCAACACCAGCCGCCAGGGTCGGTTGTCCCGGACCATGCCCATCAGCAGGCGCGTCTTTCCACGGGAGGCGAGCATGCGGACGTCGACGCCCTCCTGTTCGGGTTCGACGCGACGGAAACGGCGGGAGAGCACCGGCAGCCGGCGTCCTCGGTGTTCATCGCCCGGGGAGGCCGCGATGCCGTACATGTCGGCGATGAGCTGAGCCACCACGTTACGCACCCGGCGGCGCCACGACATGACGCCGAACGCGGGCAGTGACACCACCACGACCCGGCGTTCACCGCTCATGTCGGCCACGATGGGTTGCCTGCCGTCGCGCAGGGGGAGGTCCGTGACGCACACGGCCAGGTCCCACCCGTGTCGACGCGCCCGTCGCTGGGCGACCGCCATCATCTCGGTGTGGCGG
>NZ_ANAX01000164.1 GCF_000341065.1 Nocardiopsis halotolerans DSM 44410
CGTCCACCCGCCACTCGTGGTCGCCGTCGACGTGCTCGGCCAGCAACCCCGGCAGGTCCCTGGACAGGTAGGCGGCGACCTCCGAGGGGCCGGCCACGGGGTCGGCCACCACGCCCACCGTCACCGGCTCGTTCGAAGCGGTCTCCCCGCTTCCAGAATCGTTCACGACCAGCTCTCCTTGTTCCTCGGTGACACATCGCATCCCGGGGGTCCCCGGCCACGCCGAACCCGAGAACCACCGGTACGCGTCCGCGGTGCCGCGGCCGCACGTTCGCCACTACCCGTGGCGCGCACCGGGGACTCCCGAGCCGGCGGGCCCGCCGCAGCCCCACTCCCGGCGCCCTCGCGAAGCGGATCGGCGCGCCGGTGGCGGCGGCCGTCGTCACGCCCTCCGGAGCCGGATTCCCGCCCGTTCCCGTCCGCCGTGTCCTGGTGGCGACCCGTCCGATCCGCCTCCGACCTGTTGAATCTTTCGGCTCCCACCCCTATCGTTCCATGGTCGGCTTAATCGTTCGCTGAACGATTAAGCCGTTCGCCACCTACGCCGACACGGAGGGGAAGTCATGCCGCGTTCACCGGGTTCCGAGAGCGGTCCGCCGCGGGTCCCGCGTAGAACCGCGCTGCTGGGCGGCGCGGGCGCCCTCGGCGCCGCCGCACTGCTCTCCGGATGCGGCCCCTCCGGCCGGGAGGGTCCACCGGCGATCCCCACGGGATCGGCCACCGGTACCCCCGCCGACGGCGGGGGGGTGCGCCCGGCGNACCGCCCGCGTCACAGGCGGAGACCCTCGACCCGGCCAGCTCGCTGTCGGCCTACGAGTACCTCGGCGCCCTGTACAACCGGCTGGTCCGCATGGACGAGAACGGTCGCACCGTGCCCGACCTGGCGACCGAGTGGGAGTCCAGCACCGACGGAACCGTCTGGACCTTCCGGCTGCGCGACGGCGTCACCTTCCACGACGGCGCCCGGTTCACCTCCCGGGACGCCGCCCACACGCTGCGCCGCATCGTCGATCCCGCCCTGGCCTCCCCGCAGGGAACGGTGCTGAGGCCGCTGCTGGACCCGAACAGGGTGTACACCCCCGAGCCCGGGGTCCTCAGGATCGAGCTCAGGAGCCCCAACTTCGAGTTCCCGGCGCTGCTGACCAACTACAACTGCTACGTCATCCCCGACGGCAGCGGCGACACGATCGGCACGACCGGCGTCGGCACGGGCCCGTTCCGCCTGGACACCTTCTCGCCCGGTGGACGCGGACGCGTCGTCGCCAACGGCGACCACTGGGAGGGCCCGCCGGTCCTGGACGCCATCGAGATGTTCGCGATGACCGACATCCAGGCCCGCACCAACGCGCTCCTGTCCGGGCAGGTCGACCTGCTCACGCAGACCAATCTGGACTTCGCCACCGCCCGCGTGGTGGAGGCCTCCGAGCGCGCCACCATCGCGCGCTCGGTCAACGCGCAGTGGTACGTCCTGCCGATGCTCACCACCGCGGAACCCTTCACCGACCCACGGGTGCGCCGGGCGATGAAGCTGGCCTACGACCCCGGGCACGTCGTCGACGTCGCCCTCCAGGGCACCGGCGTGGTCGGCAACGACAACCCGGTCCCGCCGGGCACGCCCTACTGGACCGACCACGCCGTCCCGCGCGACCCCGAACGGGCGCGGGCGCTGCTGGCCGAGGCGGGCCACGAGGGCCTGCGGGTGGACCTGTACACCTCCAGCTACGACCCGGTGTTCACACCGATGGCGCTGGCCTACCGGGACTCGGTCGCCGAGGCGGGGATCGACGTCACCGTGCGCAACGCCTCCGCCGACTCCTACTACACCCGGATCTGGATGAGCGAACCCCTGATGGCCACCTACTGGTACACCGGCCGCCCCGCGGACCAACTGCTCAACCAGGTGTTCCGCAGCGGCTCCTCCTACAACGAGACCGCCTGGTCCAACGCGGACTTCGACGCCCTCCTGGACGACGCCCGACGCACGGCGGACGAGGACCGTCGCGCGACCCTCTACCAGGACGCCCAGCGCATGGTCGTGGACGAGGGCGGCGCGATGACCCCGATGTTCGCCGACCGCCTGGTCGGCATCTCCCGGGACGTCCTCAACTACCGCGAGACCGGATTCGAGTTCGACTACCTCAACATCGGATTGAGGCCCTGATGCTGATCTACGCCACCAGGCGACTGCTGTCCGCGGTCGTCACCGTGCTGCTGGCGTCGGTCCTGGTCTTCGCCGCCGTGCAGCTGCTGCCGGGCGACGTCGCCACCCAGGTGCTCGGCCAGGACGCCACCCCCGAGGCGGTGGCCGCGCTGCGCGAGCAGCTGGACCTGGACCGCCCCGCCGTCGTGCGCTTCCTCGACTGGATCGCCGGAGTGGTCCAGGGGGACTTCGGAACGTCCCTGGTCTCCGGCGAACCGGTGACCGCGACCCTGTGGCTGCACCTGCGCAACACCGTGCTGATCGCCGTGGCCACCATCGCCGTCGCGGTCACCTCCTCCATCGCGCTGGGCGTGGTCGCGGGCCTGTACCGCGATCGCTGGCCGGACACGGTGATCTCCACCCTGACCCTGGTCGGGATGAGCGTCCCCGAGTTCGTGGTGGCGACCCTGCTGGTGCTCGCGCTGTCCATCACCGTCCCCGTCCTGCCCGCGGTGGTCCTGGACGAGGCGTCGGCGCCGGTGTCCGACCTGCTGCCCGCGATCGTGCTGCCGACCATCGCCCTGTCGGTGGTGATGACCGCCTACATCGTGCGGATGACCAGGACCAGCGTCATCGACGTGATGGCCAGCGAGTTCGTCACCACCGCCCGGCTCAAGGGTGTCGGGACCGCGCGCGTGGTGCTGCGCCACGCCCTCCCCAGCGCCCTGCTGCCCACCCTCAACGTGATCGCCATGAACGTCGCCTGGCTGGTCGGCGGCGTCGCCGTGGTGGAGAACGTCTTCAACTACCCCGGTGTCGGCCAGCTGCTGCTGGAGTCCGTGCACGACCGCGACCTTCCGGTGTTGCAGTCCATCGCCGTGGTCAGCGCGGCCGTGTACGTGCTGTGCAACCTCGCCGCCGACCTCGCGGCGATGGCGCTCAACCCGCGCCTGCGCACCGGTGAGAGGAGCGCCCGATGACCGAGACCCGCGAACCCCGGCCGGGGAACGCCGGGGGCCCGCCCGCACGCGGGCCCGGGGCGGTGCGGCGGACCCTGCGCTCCCTGACGCGGTCCACACCCGCCATGGTCGGCCTCTGCCTGGTCGCCCTGCACCTGCTGCTGGCCCTGCTCGCGCCCCTGCTCACCCCCTACTCGCCGACCGGAAACGCCCCCGACGACGCGCTGCTCGGCGTGGGCCCCGAACACTGGGCGGGCACCGACGCCCTGGGTCGTGACGTCCTCACCCGGGTGCTGTACGGGGGCCGGTACGCGCTGACGGTCTCCTTCGCCGCGACCGCCTGCGCGGTGGCCCTGGGGACCGTCGTCGGGTGCGCCGCCGCCCTCCGGGGCGGCTGGTTCGACGACGCCCTGATGCGCGTGCTGGACGCGGTCCTGGCGATCCCGCCGATCCTGGCGCTGCTGGTGGTCGTCACCGTGCTCGGTGCCGGCCCCGCGGTGATCGTCCTCGCCGTGACGATCGTCTACGCGCCCCAGGTGGTGCGCGTGGTCCGCGCGGCGGCCCTCGGCGTGGCCCCTCTCGACTACGTCACCGCGGCGCGGGCGCGCGGTGAGCGCACGGTCTCCGTCCTGGTGCGCGAGGTGCTGCCCAACATCGCCAACGTGGTGTCCGTCGAGTTCGCGATGCGGGCCTCGTGGGTGGTGCTGCTGATCAGCTCCCTGTCGTTCCTGGGCTTCGGCGCCAATCCGCCGACCCCGGACTGGGGACTGATGGTCTCGGAGAACCGCACCACCATGGTGGTGGTGCCGTGGGCGACCCTCGCCCCGATCGTCGCCCTGGCGACCCTGGTCGTCGGGCTGAACCTGTCCGCCGACGGCCTCGCCAAGGCGTGGGGTGTCGACCGTGTGAGGGAGGGCTCATGACCGTCGAGGACCCGCGCGAGACCCTGGTGAGGGTCGAGGGACTGTCGGTGGCCTACCGCTCGGACGGCGCCGACGTGACCGTCGTCCGGGACGTGTCCTTCGAGGCGCGGGCCGGGGAGACCGTGGCCGTGGTCGGCGAGTCCGGCAGCGGCAAGTCCACCGTCGCCGGAACCCTGCTGGGGCACCTGCGGCACGGCTCCCGGGTCACCGGGGGCCGGGTGGAGGTCGCGGGCCGGGAGGTGTTCTCCCTCGACCGCGCCGGTCTGCGCCGCCTGCGCGCGCACGACGTCGCCCTGGTGGGGCAGAACGCGGGCAACGCGCTCACCCCGTCGATGCGGATCGGCCGGCAGATCGAGGAGTCGCTGCTGCCCCAGCGCATGACCCGCGCCGACCGGCGCGGGCGGGTCCGGGCCCTGGTGCACAAGGTCGGCCTGCCCGACCCGGACGCCATCGTCCGTCGGTACCCGCACCAGCTCTCCGGCGGCCAGCAGCAGCGGGTGGCGATCGCGATGGCGCTGGCCGCGCGGCCGCGGGTGCTGGTCCTGGACGAGCCCACCACCGCGTTGGACGTGGTCACCCAGGCGCGCGTCCTGGACCTGGTGGCCGGGCTGAGCGAGGAGCTCGGCCTGACGTCGGTGCTGGTCAGCCATGACCTCGGCGTTGTGGCGCGGATGGCCGACCGCGTGGTCGTGATGCGCGAGGGGGAGGTCGTGGAGGCGGCCGACGGGGCCGACCTGTTCGCCCGGCCCCGGCACGACTACACGCGCCACCTGCTGGCCAGCGTGCCCCGGGTCGGTGACCGGGGCCTGGCCGAGGTCGGCGGGGACGGAACCCGGACCGTGCGCGAACGGGCACCCCTCCCGCCGGACACGCCCGAGGTGGTGTCGCTGAGCGACGTCACGATCAGCTACGGGCGCCATCGCGCGGTGGACGGGGTCTCGCTCTCCCTGCGCCGAGGCGAGGTGCTCGCCCTGGTCGGCGAGTCCGGCAGCGGCAAGTCGACGCTGGCCTGGTCGCTGGCCGGGCTGCGCGCACCGACGGAGGGGGACATGCGGCTGCTCGGGGAGGTCGGGGGCGACCTGACCCCGGGCGCGCGGGAACGGCCGCTGCCCGTGCGGCGCCGGGTCCAGTTGGCCTTCCAGAACGCGGACACCTCCCTCAACCCGCGCCGCGTGGTGCGGGAGGCGGTGCGTCGGCCGCTGCGGTTCTTCGGGCTCGCCGCGCGGTCGGAGGCCGACGACCGCGCACGCGACCTGATCAGGGACGTGGCCCTGGACCCGGCGCTGTCCGACCGGCTCCCCGAACAGCTCTCCGGCGGTCAGCGCCAGCGGGTGGGCATCGCCCGCGCCCTGGCCGGGGATCCGAGCGTGGTGGTCGCCGACGAGGTCACGACCGCGCTCGACGTGTCGGTCCAGGCCTCGGTGCTGGCGCTGCTGGACGACCTGAGGTCCGAGAGGGACCTGGCGTTCGTCTTCATCAGCCACGACCTGGCGGTCGTGCGCGGTATCGCCGACCGCGTGGCGGTCATGCGCGACGGGCGGGTGGTGGAGGAGGGGCCGGTCGAGGCCGTCTTCTCCGGCCCGAACCACCCCTACACGCGCCGCCTGCTGGACGCGGTGCTGGAGCCGGACCCGGAGCGGCGCGGGAGCGGCGCACCGGAGGCACCCGACCCGGAGACGTCCGTTCCGGAGGCGCCCGGTTCGGCGCCGCACGACCCGGAGGCGTCCGACGGGCACGCCGAGGGGTCCGGAGAGGCCGGGGAGGCGGGAGAGACCGATCCCGGGTGGATCGACCTGGGCGGAGGCCACCGCATCCGCCGCTGGGACCCCGACGGTCCCGGGCCGGACGCCTGAGGCGAACGGTTCGGTCGGGACTTCCGCGCCCGGTGGTACGGACGGTCCACCCGACACTGACGTTCAGCACGAGGCGCCCATACGAGGCCGCCCGACACACGAGACACACCACGAACGGAGAACATGCGCTACCGCGAGGACTTCGACAGAGAGGTCGAGGTACGGGAGGACTGGATCCCGATGGCGGACGGCACGCGTCTGCACGCGTGGATCTGGCTGCCGGTGGACGCCGCGGAGGACCCGGTTCCGGCACTGCTGGAGTACCTGCCCTACCGGAAGGGCGACTGGACCGCGCCGCGTGACGCCCAGCGCCACCCCTACTACGCGGGCCACGGCTACGCGTCGGTGCGGGTGGACCTGCGCGGGTCGGGCAACTCCGAGGGGGTGATGCTCGACGAGTACAGCGAGCAGGAGCTCGACGACGGCGTCGCGGTCGTCGAGTGGCTCGCCGCCCAGCCCTGGTGCACGGGCCGGGTCGGCATGTTCGGCATCTCCTGGGGCGGGTTCAACTCGTTGCAGATCGCCGCGAGGCGTCCGGAGCCGCTCAAGGCGATCGTGACGGTGTGTTCGGCCGACGACCGCTACGACAACGACGTCCACTACATCGGCGGTTCGGTCCTGGGCATCGACATGGCCGGGTGGTCGGGGACGATGCTGGCCTTCACCGCCCGTCCGCCGGACCCCGTCGCCGTCGGCGACGCCTGGCTGCCCATGTGGAAGGAGCGGCTCGACGCCCTGGAGCCGTTCATCCACACCTGGCTGGCCCACCAGGAGCGCGACGACTACTGGCGGCGCGGGAGCGTCTGCGAGGACTACTCCGCCGTCGGGGCCGCCGTCCTGGCCGTCGGAGGCTGGGCCGACCCCTACCGCGACACGGTGCTGCGGCTGGTGGAGCACCTGCCCGGGCCGGTGCGCGGCATCCTGGGGCCCTGGGCGCACCAGTACCCCGACATCGCGCTGCCGCCCGGCCCGCACATCGGATTCCTCCAGGAGACGGTGCGCTGGTGGGACCACTGGCTCAAGGACGTCGACAACGGCGTGACCGACACCCCGCTCCTGCGGTCCTGGATGCAGGAACCCGTCCCTCCGGCGACCGCCTACGCCGAACGCCCGGGCCGCTGGGTCGCCGACGACGCCTGGCCCTCGTCGTCCACCCGGTGGACCGAGCACGCGTTGGGCACGGACACGCCGGTTCGGGTGCACAGCCCGCAGCACACCGGCGTCGACGCGGGCCGGTTCTTCCCCTACGGCAACGCCACCGACCTGCCGCCCGACCAGCGTGCGGAGGACGGACGTTCGGCCTGCTTCGACACCGGGCCGCTGACCCGGCGCACGGAGATCCTGGGGCGGGCCCGTGTACGCCTGCGCATGGACGCCGACCGGCCCCGGGGCACGGTGATCGTGCGCCTGTGCGACGTCGCACCGGACGGCTCCTCGACCCTGGTCAGCCGGGGCGTGATGAACCTGGGCAGCCGTTACGGCCGGGACCGGTCGGTGCCCTGGGAGCCGGGTGTGCCCGAGGACGTCGAGGTGGAGCTGACCGGCACCGGGTACGCCTTCCCCGCCGGCCACCGCGTTCGTGTCGCCGTCTCCACCGCCTACTGGCCGTGGGTGTGGCCCCAGCCCGACGACCCGACCCTGACGGTGTGGCCCGCCCGCAGCGCCCTGCTGATGCCCGAGCGCCCCGAGGGGACCGACGACGGGAGGGACGCCGTGGACTTCGACGAGCCGGAACAGGCCACTCCGCTGGCCATCGTCCGCGGGGCCTCGGAGGGCCGCCCCGAGCGGGTGGTCACCCACGACGTGGGCACCGGTGAGTGGGTCCTCGACGTGGACCCCAACTACGGGGGATCGCGTACCTATCCCGACGGTCTCGTCTACACCGAGAGCGCCCGCGAGCGCTACCGGATCCGGTCCGACGACCCGCTGTCGGCCGTGGCCGGGTCCGAGTGGGAGATCACCCTGGAGCGGGACGGCTGGAACGCGTCGGTGCGCACCTCCAGCGAACTCACCGCGACCGAAGGCCACTTCGTCGTGCGCAGTACCCTTGAGGCGCGCACCGGGGACCAGGTCGTCGCCGAGAGGACGTGGCACCGCGAGATTCCGAGGACGGCGGGGTGATGGAGGAACAGGCAGGCGCCGGACCCAGGCCGCCCGGTCCCAAGCGGCGCGCCGTGGCCCCCGACAAGCGGACCCGTCAGCCCACCGAGGTGCGCAGAAGGCTCATCCTGGAGGCCGCCGTGCCCCTGGTCACCGAGCACGGTGCGGGCGGGGTCGGCCTGCGCGACATCGCCCGGGCGGCGGGGGTGTCGGTCGGCACGGTCACCTACCACTTCGGCGGGGTCAGGGAGATCATCAGCGAGGCGGTGTCGATCGAGATCGACGGCTACTACCGGCCGCTGGGTGAGCGGATGCTGTCCCGGCCGACCGCCGTCGAGGGGTTGGAGGTCCTCGTCGAGGGCGTGTTCAACCCCGAGACCGACCGGCACTGGCGGCTGTGGTTCGACACGTGGGCCTCCGTCTCCGCGCCGGTGCCCGACTCCCGGCAGCACCGGCGCTACGAGGACTGGTCGGACCGCGTGGCCGAGCTGATCCGGCGGGGGCGGGAGAGCGGCGAGTTCTCCTGTGAGGACGTGGAGGAGACAGCGGTCCGCTGCGCCGCCCTGGTCGACGGTCTCGCGCTGCGCCGCCTGCGCGGGGCGCCGCCTCTGGCCATCGACCAGGCGCGCTCCCACCTGCGCCGCTTCCTGACCTCCGAACTGGGGCTGAAACCGGCGGCCGATCCGGTGCGGTGACCCGCGCGCGTCGCCCCGGGCGGAGCGGAGCGCGTCCGGGCCGCGGCGGGGCCGTCGGTGGCGCTGCCCTACGTGAGGGCGGTGACGCCCTCGTACTCTCCCAGGTGCGCTCGACCCGTCACCTCGTACTCGAGAAGCAGCAGTCCGTTCGGTGTGGCCTCGTGGTTGAGCAGGCGGAGACCGGAAGGGGCGCTCGCGCCGGTCAGCAGCCGTCGGCCAGTTCGCAGGACGACGGGCGCGACCACGAGGCGGAGGGTGTCGATCAGGCCCGCCGTCAGCAGTGAGTCGCCGAGCCGGGCGCTGCCGTGGATCTGCAGTTCCCGTCCCGGTCGCGCCCTGAGTTCGGTGACCGCGCGGACCGGGGAGCCGTTGAGGATGGTCGTGGGATTCCAGGTCCCTTCGGTGAGGGTGTTGGTCACCACGTATTTCGGCATGGTGTTCATCCGTTCGGCGAACGGGTCCGCCGGATCGGTGATCTTCGGCCAGTCGCGGGCGAACGCCTCGTAGGTCCTCCTTCCGAGCAGCAGCCCGTCGGCGAGGTCGAGCCAGCCGGAGACGCGCTGGACGAACGTCCCGTCCATGTGGGGGACGAGCCAACCGCCGCTGGTGAACCCGCCGCTGGTGTCCTCGTCCGCTGATCCGGGGCCCTGGCTCACCCCGTCGAGCGTGACGAACTCGGTGAGGGCGATCCTCATCGTGTGCCCTCGGCGTACGCGGCCAACTGGGCGGCGACCGTTCCCCAGCCCTCGGCGAAGCCGAGCTTCTCGTGATGTGCGCGGGCCTCCGGTTCACCGTGTCGGACGACGATCCGGTAGTGCGTTCCGTCCGGGTGGTCCTTCAGGGTGATCGTGGCGGTCATCAGGATCGATTCGGGGGCGGCGGGACGCCATGTGCTGTCGATCGCGGTGGTGAACACGATTCGCTCGAGCTCGTCCACGGCGAGGAAGCACGCGTCCAGGTGCGGGACGAACTCGGTTCCGTCGTCGCTCAGCCGCGTCACGAACGCCCCGCCCGGCCGCAGGTCCAGGCGGTTCACCCGGCATCGGAACGGAGCGGGGACCCACCATCGTTCCAACTGGGAGGGATCGGTCCAGGCATCCCACACGGTCCTGCGCGGAGCACGGATGATCCGCTCCAGGCTGAGGTCCAGCTCAGGGTCGAGGTTCATCGTCGGTTCTCCTCCGTGTCGGTGACGAACTGCTCGAGGCGGTCGGTGCGCTCCTCCCAGATCCGGCGCTGCTCCGTGAGCCAGTCGTCGATCAGGGCGAGCCGTTCACGGTTGAGCACGCAGGTGCGCACCCGTCCGGACTTGACCGTGCGGATCAACCCGGTCGATTCGAGCGTTCGCACGTGCTTCATGAACGAGGGAAGGGTCATCGGAAACTCGCGGGCGAGGTCGCCGACGCTCGTGGGTCCGTGGCCGAGGCGCCGGACGACGGCGCGCCGGGTCGGGTCGGAGAGGGCGACGAAGACTCCGTCGAGCTGCGCCAAATACTGTGCCACATGGCTAAGTGTTGCAGTCGTACGACAGTTAGCGCAAGGGCTAAGTGTTGTGTTCGCCCATGGTGACGGGTCATCACCGATCGCTGCGGTGCGAGGCCCGCCGCCCGGTGGTGGGAGGAGGGGGACCTGCCGGAGCGGGACGGCGGCGGCCCCCTCCCGGTGTTCCGCCACTCGACGACGCACCGGTGAGCTGACCGGAGAACCCTGACGTTCACCACGCTGGGGCCCGTTTCTCGGAACGTTCACCCTGGGAGGCGGTTCGGGCGCCGCCGCTGGCCGTCGACCGGGCGCACTCCCACCTGCGCCGTTTCCTGGCCTCCTGACCGGGGCCGGAGCCCGTGGCCGATCCGGTGCGGTGACCTCCGCTGCCGGGGGCGCCCGCCTCGCGCGACCTCTGGCGGGCGCCCTTCGGCGACCACGGCCGACGTTGGACGACGGGCTCAGGGCCTCACGACGGCGAAGGCGGGGTCCGGCGCCTCCAGGACGTCGAGCAGCGCCCGGAGCACCGAGAGGTCGCCCTCGTGGTCGAGGTCCTCCAGCTCCCGACGTGCCAGGACACCGATCAGCTGCCGCCTGGTCGTGGTGAGCGTCAACCGGGCCCGGGGGTCGGGCGTGCGGTCGCGGAAGTGCACGAGCACGCCGTTGGCGAGACGCAGGTGCCAGAGGGCGTCGTCGCCGATGAGGGACAGGTCGATGCGGAGGTCGAGCTCCCAGGCCGCGGGTCCGTCGACCCGGACGGCCAGGGAGTCGAGCAACTGACCGACGTCGAGGGCCGCCAGCAGCTGGGGTCCGCCGGTCCGGCGCCTCACCCCGGGCCCGTGGAGGAGTTCCCGCGCTCCGGTGAGGTAGTAGTTGCGCCACGTCGCGTTCTCACAGCCGTGTCCGAGCGCGGTGTAGACCTCGGCCAGGCGGTGCCGTGCCTCCACGTGGGTCGGTTCGGCGAAGACCGCGTGGTTGAGCAGCGTGGCGGCGAAGCGGAGGTCCCCCTCCGCGACGCGGGTGTCCGCGTGCGCGAGCGTCCGGTCGACACCGCCGAGCAGCTCGACCCACCGCCTGGCCTCCTCGACCGGCGGAAGCTCCCACAGATGCGCGGGGTTCCCGTCGAACCAGCCGAGGTAGCGCTGGTAGACGCCCTTGACGTTGTGGCTCAGCGATCCGTAGTAGCCGCGGTTGGCCCACCGCCTGTCGAGGGCGGGCGGCAGCGTCAACTCCTCCGCGATCTCCCGGGGGGTGAGGCCCCGGTTGATCAGGCGTACCGTCTGGTCGTGGAGGTAGGCGTAGAGGTCGCGCTGCCCGGCCAGGAACTCCTCGATCCGGTCGGCGCCCCAGGTGGGCCAGTGGTGGGTGGCGAAGGCGACGTCGGTGCGGCCGCCGAAGAGCTGGAGGGCCTCGGTGAGATAGCGCGCCCACTGCCGGGCGTCGCGGACCTGGGCACCCCTCAGCGTGATGACGTTGTGCATCGTGTGCACGGCGTTCTCGGCCAGGCACAGCGCCCGCCGGGCGGGGAGGTACATGTTCATCTCGGCCGGGGCCTCCGTCCCCGGCGTGAGCTGGAACTCGATCTCGACTCCGTCGACCACGCGGACCTGGCCGGTTCCGGTGATCGAGTCGGTGGGCTCGACCAGGCCCATCGTGCCGGTGGCCAGGCGCTGCCCCAGACCGCAACCCAGGTGTCCTGCGGGGTCGGCCTCGAGTGCGGTGCCGTACATGAAGCCCGACCGCCGGGCCATCGCCGGTCCGGCGTAGACGTTCTCGGAGACCGCGTGCTCCAGGAAGCCCTCGGGCGCGATCACCGGGACGCCGGGGGCCGCGTCCGCGAGGACGCCGTTCACGCCCCCGAAGTGGTCGGCGTGCGGATGGGTGAGTACCACGCCCGTGACCGGCCGGTCGCCACGGTGGGACCGGTAGAGCGCCAGCGCCGCGGCGGCGGTCTCGGCCGAGGTCAGCGTGTCGATCACGATGACACCGGAGTCACCCTCGACCAGGGTCATGTTGGCCAGGTCGAACCCACGGACCTGGTAGATCCCCTCGGTGACCCGGAACAGGCCGTGTCTGGCCGCGAGTCGGCTCTGCCGCCACAGGCTCCCGCTCNCGTGGGCGCCGGTTCCTCCAGGAAGGCGTACGCGTCGGCGTCGTACACCACGCGTCCGGCGGTGTCGGTGACGCGGGCGGGTTCCAGCGTCCCCACGAAACCGCGCCCGGCGTCGCGCAGGTCCCGCTCGTCCTCTGCGGGGAGACCCTCCGTCTCCGGTCGTGCGGCGGTCATGCCGATGCCTCCCCGGCCCTGACGAGTTCGCGGATGACGCCGTTGCGCTGGATCTCCGACGCGCCGGTCAGCACGCGGAACATGCGCAGCTGCCGCCAGATCACGTCCACGGGCGCGCCCCGCACCATGCCGGCCTTGCCGTGGATCTGCATCGCCTGGTCCGCGATGGCGAACGCGCGTTCGGCCACGAACAGCTTGCACATGAAGGACTCCACCCGGGGCCGCTCCCCCGCGTCGAGCGCGGCGAGGGCGTCGTAGGTCATCGAACGGGCGGCGTAGAAATCGGTGGCCATGTCGGCGAGCTTGTGTTGGATCGCCTGCTTCTCCAGGAGGAGTCCGCCGGAGACCTGGCGCGTGGCGGCGAAGTCGAGAGCCAGGCCGATCGCCCGCCGGGCCGCGCCGAGGGCGGTGGGGCAGTGAAGCAACCGGTTCGTCGTGACCCGGCCGAGGGCGATCCGCATGCCCTGCCCCTCCTCGCCGAGCAGGTTCTCCTCGGGGACGAAGCAGTCCTCCAGGACCACGTCGCTCTCGATGTTCTGTCCCGACAGGGGAACCCTCCCGGGCGTGACGCGGCAACCCGGGGAGTCCAGGTCGACGAGGAACGTGGAGTAGACCTCCTCGGAGGAGTCCATGCGTGCGACCAGGATCGAGAAGTCCGCGAAGGTGCCGCCGGTGCTGAACACCTTGTGGCCGGTGACCCGGTAACCACCCGGGACCGGGGTCGCGGTCGTGCGCATACGGCGTACGTCGGATCCCGCGTCGTCCTCCGTCATGGAGAAGCAACACGCGCGCTCGGCCCTGACGACCGGGAGCAGGTACTTCTCCTTCTGGTACTCGGTGGCGTGCTCGAAGATCGCGCCGATCCGCAGCGGTCCGCCCATGTCACCGAGCACGCTCGTGGCCAGCACGCGACCGGAGGCGCCGACCTCCTCCTTGAGCGCCGCCAGCTCCGTGTGGGACAGCGCCTGACCGCCGAGGTGCTCGGGAAGGTGGATGCCGTAGAAGCCGAGTTCCCGGCTGCGTCGCCACACCGGTTCCAGCATGGATCGTCGCAGCGTGGACTCGGGAACGAGGCCGAGGTCCTCCTCGTAGGCCGCGAGCTCTCCGGACAGGTAGTCCCGGAGGCCGGTGACCAGCGCGTCGAGGCGCGGATTGCCGTGG
Organism: Nocardiopsis halotolerans DSM 44410; assembly: GCF_000341065.1. Classification (GTDB taxonomy): domain Bacteria; phylum Actinomycetota; class Actinomycetes; order Streptosporangiales; family Streptosporangiaceae; genus Nocardiopsis; species Nocardiopsis halotolerans. The sequence goes on from NZ_ANAX01000164.1 coordinate 13,601, forward strand.
TAGCTCGGTCGCAGCATGAAGGTCATGTCCGCTCATCCCACCCTTCGGTCCGTGCCCGCCCACTCGCGCTCGCGGAGGGCGCGGCGGTCGATCTTGCCGTTGCGGTTGCGTGGAAGCCGCTGGACGAACTCGACGACGCGCGGGAGTTTGACCCGGGACAGGCGGGTCGCGCAGAACTCGCGGAGTCCCTCCTCGGTGGCCTCCGCGCCCGGGCGGAGCGTCACGAACGCCTTGACGGTCTCACCCCACCGTTCGTCGGGGGTTCCCACCACGCACACCTCGAAGACGGCGGGGTGCTCGTAGAGGGCGGTCTCCACCTCGGTGCAGTAGACGTTGTAGCCGCCGGAGATGATCATGTCCTTCTGACGGTCCACGATGAACAGGTAACCGTCCGAGCGGAGGAAGCCGAGGTCACCGGTGTGCACCCAGCCGTCGCGGAACGTCTCCGCCGTGGCCTCCTCCGCGTGGAAGTACTCCCGGACGCAGTCGGGTCCGCGTGCCACGATCTGGCCCACGGCGCCCGCGGGCAGTGGTTCTCCCCCCTCGTCGACCACACGGACCTCCGTGTCGAAGACGGGACGCCCGCAGGAGAGCAGGAGTTCGGGGTCGGACTCGATGCCCCGCACCACGTCCTCGGAGGTGAGGAAGGTGACGGCGCTCGTGGTCTCGCCCTGGCCGTAACCCTGGTTGACCACCGGGCCGAACAGTTCGACGGCGTCGCGGAGGCGGGCCGGGCTCACCGGAGCGCCACCGATCGTGACGCTGCGCAGACAGGACAGGTCCCGCCGCCTCGCGGTCGGTGAGGCCAGCACCAGGTTGAGCATCACCGGCACCAGGAAGGTGTGCGTGACGCGTTCGCGCTCGATGACGTCGAGGTAGGCCTCGGCGTCGAAGGCCGGAAGTACCACGACCGTGGCGCCGCGGAAGAAGCAGCCGAGGATGCCCATGCCGCTCGCGTGGGTGATCGGGCCGGGAGCGAGGTAGACCGACCCCGGGGTGACGGAGCCCTGCGGGTTCATCGCCAGCTTGCGCATGTTGGACAGGCGGTTCTCGACCGTCTGGACCGCTGCCCTGAGCGTGCCGGTGGAACCGGAGGTGAAGTTCAGTACCGCTGGCGAGTGGCCGTCGAGGTCGACGGCCACCGGGTCGGTGTCGCCCTCGGCGAGGAGGGCGGTGTAGGTCAGGGGCGCGCCGGTCTCCTCGTCGAGGCAGACGACGAGGCAGTCGAGGGCGTGGTCGTCGACGATCGTGCGTACCGTCCCGAGGTTGGCCCCGTCGACCAGGACCAGCCGCACCTCCGCGTCCAGGAGGACGTGCTCGATCTCGGCCGCCGCCAGTCGGGCGCTGACCGGCACACGGAGGCAGCCCGCCTTGCAGATGGCCATCTCGGCGACGACCAGTTCACCGCGGTTGCCGGCGAGAGTGGCGATCGCGGTGCCGGGACCGTAGCCGCGCGCGGACAGGGCGGAGGCGAGCTGGTTGGTCTCCTGTTCGAGGGCGTGATAGCTCCAGCGCCGGTCCCCGGACACCAGGGCCTCCGCCTCCGGCCAGTGGGACGCGCTGCGGGTGAGGTAGCTACCAAGATTCACGAGCCCTCCAGAGACGATGAGTGAACGCGAAGATACTAGACACTATGTCCAGGTTCTGTCCAGGGGCTTGAACGTTGCTAGAAAGGCCTCATGACAAACGAGGATCGACGCACCCTCCGTACACGGGCCGCACTGCGGGCGGCGTTCGTCGCCCAGGTGCTCGAACGCGGATACGCCGGGGTCAGGGTGGAGCACATCGCCGCGGCGGCCGATGTCGGGAGGGCGACGTTCTACACGCACTTCCGCGACAAGGAGGCCCTCTACGACCACGTGGTCGAGGTCGTCCTGGGCGAACTGCGGGAGAGGATCACCCCCGCGGACTGGGAGGGCGTCGGGTTCACCGGGCGGCCGGTGGCCGAGCTCTTCCGCCACGCGTCCGAGCAGCCCGAGGTGTACCGACTGATCCTGCGTGGTGAAGGCGACGGCCGCGGCCTGCGGGCCCTGGTCGACGCGTGGACCACGACGGCCTACGACGTCTTCGCCGAGCGGGCGGAGACCCAGCGGATCCGCCCGCGGGTGGACCTGCGCGTCGTCGCGCGGGCCTGGGTCGGAGAGCAGGCGGCGGTGCTCCTGTGGTGGCTCGAGTCGCCCGCGCCGCGTCCGGGGACGGAGCAGGTGGTGGAGACGCTGGTCGAGCTGTCCCGGCACGGGCGGTACTGGGCGACGGGCTTCGACCCGGTTTCCACGTAGGGGTTGTGTGGCGCCGGTCACTGCCCTTATGTTCTGGACGCACAGAACAGTATTGGATGTTCTGTCCAGGAACTAGAGAAGGGTCGGTGCTGTGCTGTCGTACCGCAGACTGCTCCACGAGTACCCCACCGGAGCTCGGCGCCGGCTCCTGTTGGCCGTCGTCGTGCTGGCGTTGTTCATCTCGGCCTACGAAGGGCAGCTCGCGCCGATCCTCCCCCTGTTGCTGGCCGACCTCGGGCTGACCCTGGAGGCCTACGGGCTGATCACCGCCGTGTCACTGCTGTTCGGAGCCGTGTCCGGATACCTGGGAGGTGAACTGGTCGACCGGATCGGCCGTGTCCGCGTGCTGGTGCCGTGCATGTTCCTGTCCGCGGCGGCGTGCCTGTTCATGGCGCTGTCGCAGTCGGTCGCCCACTTCGTCGCCGCGCGCATCCTGCTCGCCTTCGTCGAGGGCGTGGCGATGGCCGGTACCCAGCCGCTGATCCGGGACTTCACCCCGAGGATGGGCAGGGCGCAGGCCTTCGCGTTCTGGAGTTGGGGCCCCGTCGGGGCGAACTTCTTCGCGGCGGTCCTCGCCGCGCTGACGCTCGGCCTGTTCGACGACTCCTGGCGTTCGCAGATCTTCCTGATGTCCGGCCTGGCCTTCGCGGGTGCGACGGTCGTCGCGTTCACGCTGCGCGACCTGTCCCCCGAACTGCGGCGCACCATCCGTCTCAGCGAGCGGACGACCCGCGAGAGCGGCGCGGCCGCGACCGGTCCCCGACTGGGGCCGCTCCTGGGGCACCGTGTCGTCTGGGCGCACGTGGCCGCGATGTCACTGCTCTACGTGCTGCTCGCCACCATGAACGCCTACGGCCAGATCATGCTGGTCGAACACTTCGCCGTCACGGTGCGCACGGCGTCGGCGATCGTGATGTCGTTCTGGATCAGCAACCTGGTGGCCAGCCTGGTCTTCTCCCGGCTCTCCGACAGGGCGCAGAACCGCAAACCGTTCCTCGTCGGCGGGGGACTGGCGGCGGCGCTGCTGCTCGGGGGGCTCATCGCCACCATGAGCGCGGGAGCGTCCGCGTCGTGGTTCCTCGTCGTCGTGCTGCTGACCGGCATCGGCCTCTCGCTCGGCGCCGTGCTCGGGCCGTGGATGGCCAGCTTCTCGGAGTACACCGAGGAGATCCACCCGGACGCCCAGGGAGTGGCCTTCGGCCTCAACCACTTCGTGAGCAGGTTGTTCATCCTCGCCGCGGTGCTGCTGGCACCGCGCGTGGTCTCCGCCACCGGCTGGCAGACGTGGATGACCGTCACCCTGGTGGCCATCGCGGCCTTCGCGGTCGTCGTCACACAGGTCCAGGGCGGCATGCGGCGCGCGCACGGTTCTCCAGCGGCGGGGGAGACCGACGTGGTCGTGCCCACGGCCGAGGTGCCCGAGGACTCCCCGAGGAGCTGAGGTCGGCGTCCGCGCGGTCGCACCACGGGGTCCGGCCACGGGACCTTCGTACGGGTGGCCATTCGGGAGGTCGTGACGTACGGGAGGCGGAATGGTGGCCTCTCGTCGCCCGCCCGGAGCGCTGCCACGCCCAGGGGGTGTTCCCGTTCTCCGGTCACACGGCGGACCCAGTCGCGGGCACCCCGAACCGCCAAGGACGCAGAGCTGAAGCATGCGGCGTGACGTCGTCCCTCACAGCGGGAGAGCCTGCCGGTGGAGTACCCCGGCACCCGGTGGGGGAGCCGGGGTGGTACCACTGTTCGAGATTCGGGGAGGGGCGTTGCGTACACCTGGTCACCATCTGCGTTGGATGCACTCTGGGAGCGGAGTTCCTGATCCGGTTCGGAATCTCATGTTCAGGTTCGGAATCCAGCAGGTAAAGATGCCTGGCGCTAATCCGGAATAGACGAGACTGAAGCGGAAGTTCCTGGAAATGAACGACGCGCTTCGGAATCCTGCGTCATGCTGGATGCATGTCCTCCAGCGAAAACACAAAAGCAGACAAAAGGTCCTTATTGCCTACGGTGCCGAGGTGCGCCGCCTGCGGAAGGAGCACGGCCTCACCCAGACGACGCTCGCCAAGAAGGTGAGCTCGTCGAAGACGGCGATCTCCGACCTCGAGCGAGCACTGGTCAACCCCTCCGCCCAGCTCCGGGAAGAGGTGGGGCGGCTCCGGGATGAGCAGAAGAGGTTGGAGCGATGAACAGGTCACCGGTGTCACCTGGCACGGACTGGCACAAGAGCAGCTACAGCAATGGGGGCACCAACTGCGTGGAGGCTCGCGAGAGTGTTCAGGGAGCCGATGTGCGGGACTCGCAGAACCCCCTCCTCGGTCATCTCCGTTTCGCCTCCCTGGAGTGGGCTGGTTTTCTCCAGGGGGTCAAGAACGAACAGCACGTCTGACAGTACGCACAGTCTCTGAAACGTGGCGGACGACGGCAGTCGAACCCGTGCCGTCAGCTTGGGAGTCCGAGGCCGTGGAATCCGACTGGCCTGTGAACAGCTCGCTCGCTGCTTCGTGGACGGCTGCTGTCTGAGTGGTGGTGAGTCCCCGTCTACCGCCATCCGAACGTTGACTACGGCTCTGGCCAGAACTGGGCCAGGTACTGTTCGCGGCCTTCCAGAGCGCGTTCGGCTTCGGTGAACTCGATCCCGTGGATGTCGTCGAACCGGCCGAAGAGAGCCATGTAGGCCTCGCTGACGATGCGGCGATTGCGGTGTGCGACACGGACCCGGTACCGGCCCGGCGCCGGGAGCGTAAGTAGGTCGTGTTGTGCGCCTGCGGTGATCTCGTCGACGCTGACCACTCCTGTGGCGAGTTCTATAACGGCGGTGCGCGAGCCTTCCCAGTCATCTTCGTCCCAGGCCGGTTCGGTCTCCCAGGACTCCAGGTACAGGCGCACGAGAACGTTGTTCTGCATGCTGTGGAAGTAGACGGAGCGCTCACCAACGCTGAAAACGTTGCGTCCGGGAACGGGGGCCGTGTCGTCGCAATCCTTACCGTCGACGATCTGGAAGATGCCGTAGTCGGGATAGACGAGCGTGCTGTTCTGACTGAGGAGGCGGCTCATGCGCGTGCTCCGTCTCTGGGGGTGATGGAGGACTCGAGCCCAGAGGGTCGTGCTGTCAGACCATCGGGACCCTTTCGTGGCCACAGAGGAGCTCTGCGGGGCCCGTGCGGGTGACGGCGGCGATCCGCCCTCGGTGGGTGTCCCGATCCGAGTATCGGGTGCGGTTCGTGCAGACTCCGGAAAGCAGTGCGGCCAGGTGTTCGGAAAACCCCGAACGACCTGGCCGTCTGTGTGTCTGGAGCGGATGACGGGAATCGAACCCGCGTTATCAGCTTGGGAAGCTGAAGTTCTACCATTGAACTACATCCGCGCGGCACCGCCGGAAGGATCCGGCTGGCAACGGATGCCATCCTAGCCCAACTCCGGGGTGCGTGGGCAACTCGGCCCGGGACGTCCTGGGGACGGGGCGGGCGACTACCCTGCGTTGTCCCACGCGGTAGGTTCGGAGCGTGCTGCTCTCCGATCGCGATATCAGGTCAGAAATCGACGCCGACCGGGTCCGGATCGACCCCTTCGACCCCGGCCTCGTCCAACCCTCCAGCATCGACGTACGGCTGGACCGCTTCTTCCGGGTGTTCGAGAACCACAAGTACCCGCACATCGACCCCTCGGCCGAGCAGCCGGACCTCACCCGGCTCGTCGAGACCGACGGCGAGGACGCGTTCATCCTCCACCCGGGCGAGTTCGTCCTGGCGTCCACCTACGAGGTCGTCACCCTCCCGGACGACATCGCGAGCCGGTTGGAGGGCAAGAGCTCCCTGGGGCGCCTGGGACTGCTCACCCACTCCACGGCCGGGTTCATCGACCCCGGCTTCTCCGGGCACGTCACCCTGGAGCTCTCCAACGTGGCGACCCTGCCGATCAAGCTCTACCCCGGCATGAAGATCGGCCAGCTGTGCATGTTCCGCCTGTCCTCCCCGGCCGAGTACCCCTACGGGACGGCGGGCTACGGGTCCCGCTACCAGGGCCAGCGCGGGCCGACGCCGTCCAGGTCCCACCAGAACTTCATCCGCACCCGGATCAGCCCCGAGTCCCCCTAGTCCGGGGGTGGACGCGAACACCGGGTTTCGCTGACGGTATGATCATGGGTCGACACGTACTGTCGTTTGGCCCCCATGTCTCCCCAATGTGACCAAGGTCACTGTTTTGGCGTGTGTGGCGTAGATCACAAAAGCACGCCTCGTGGCTGCGACATCCGCTGCTACAGGTCGACAGACGGTTTTTATCCCGGTTAAACATGTTATTTGCTGGTTATCTACCGTCTGAAGTGTGCGTACGTACATCGGTAGGGTTACGCCCCGACGTGAACCAGGTAGTGGTTTGCCCTGATCAGGGGCGCGCAAGGGGGCTCTGCGCAGGCCGACTACCTGTGGGAACCGCGGGTCGGCACAGGGGCGGACGGTGCCCCGGCACGTCTCGCGGCCGGGACCACCCTCTTGAGGAGACCGTGCCAGCAGTACGCGCAGACCACTTGTACAAGGTGTTCGGTAGACAGTCCAGAGCCGCCGTCGAGCGGCTCTCGGACGGCAGTCACAGGGACACCATCGCCGACCTCGACGTGACGGCCGCCGTCATCGACGTGTCGTTCGAGGTCGAACCGGGCGAGATCTTCGTCGTCATGGGCCTGTCCGGATCGGGGAAGTCCACCCTGATCCGCATGCTCAACGGCCTCCTGGAACCCACATCGGGGACCGTCGAGGTCGACGGCGTGGACATCACCGCCCTCAGCAAGAAGAACCTCCTGAAGCTCCGGGGCGAGAAGGTCAGCATGGTCTTCCAGCACTTCGCGCTCCTGCCGCACCGTACGGTCCTGGAGAACGCCGCCTACGGCCTGGAGCTCCGGGGCGTGTCCCGTGCGGAGCGCGGACGCAAGGCCAAGGAGACCCTCGAACTCGTGGGGCTCGGCGGCTGGGAGGACAAGCTTCCCCACCAGCTCTCCGGAGGTATGCAGCAGCGTGTGGGCCTGGCCAGGGCACTGGCCGCCGACACCGACATCATCCTCATGGACGAGGCGTTCAGCGCCCTCGACCCGCTCATCCGGCGGGACATGCAGACCCAGCTCCTGGAGCTCCAGGAGTCCCTGGGCAAGACCATCATCTTCATCACGCACGACCTCAACGAGGCCATGCGCCTCGGCGACCGGATCTGCGTGCTCCGCGACGGCCGCGTCGCCCAGGTCGGCAGCGCCCAGGAGATCCTCAGCGAGCCCGCCAACGACTACGTCGAGCGCTTCATCGAGGACGTCGACCGCACCCGCGTGCTCACCGCCGCGTCGGTGCTCGACCCCGACGCGCCCTCCGCCGACTCCTCCGCTCCGCAGGTCTCCGCCGACACCCTCGTCGCGGACCTGTACGCCAGCGCCGCCGAGTCCGAGCGGCTCCGCGTGGTCGACGAGGACGGCAACGTGCTGGGGACGGTGACGCGCAACTCCGTGCTGTCCGCCCTCGCGACCGGGAAGGAGACCCCGTGACACCCGTCGACTTCCCGCCGTCCCTGCCGATCGGCGACGGCTTCGAGGCCCTCAACTCCTGGCTCAAGAGCAGCTTCGGGCCGGTCTTCGACGTCATCGCCGCGTTCATCGGCTGGGCAGTGGAGGCCCTGTCCGGGTTCTTCGTCGAACCGGCGGCCGGACAGTTCGCCTTCATCGCCGCCGTGATCATCGCCGTCCCGCTGCTGCGCACACGGCGCCTGCCGCTGGTGGTGATCGTCGCCGCGGTCTCGGTGCTCTACGTCCTGCACGCGCAGTTCGCGTTCGGCAACACCGTCGTCAACAGCCTTCCGCCCCAGCTCTTCCTGTGGGCGATGAACCTGTTCGACCAGCAGTACGTGGACGCCTACTTCTGTATCTCGCTGCTCTTCCTGGTCGCCGTCACGGTGCTGGGCCTGCTCGACCGGGGCACCCGCGTGCGCACCGGCGTCGTCGCGGGCGGCTGGCTCGTGCTGCTCCTGCTCGGCTGGCTCGTCCTCCCCGCCCTGGTCACCCAGCCCAGGGCGCTGGTGATGATCCTGCTGCTGAGCCTCCTGGCGCTCTCGGTGGCCGGATGGCGCATGGGCCTGTTCGGGCTCCTCGCGCTCACCCTGGTGGCCTCGGTCGGCCAGTGGACCAACGCCATGGACACGCTCGGCCTCGTGCTCGTGGCCAGCGCCATCGCGGTGGTCATCGCGATCCCGATCGGCGTCCTGGCCGCCTACGAGGACACGGTCAGCAAGATCGCCAAGCCGGTCCTGGACCTGATGCAGACGCTGCCCGCGTTCGTCTACCTGATCCCGGCGATCTTCTTCTTCTCCATCGGCGCCGTGCCCGGCGTGGTCGCCACCATCGTGTTCGCGATGCCGCCCGGCGTCCGCCTGACCGAGCTGGGCATCCGCCAGATCGACAAGGAACTGGTGGAGGCGGGCGAGTCCTTCGGCGCGTCCAGCCGCAAGATCCTCACCGGCATCCAGCTGCCGCTGGCCCTGCCGACCATCATGGCCGGTGTCAACCAGGTCATCATGCTCGGCCTGTCGATGGTCGTCATCGCGGGCATGGTCGGCGCCGGCGGCCTGGGCAGCGAGGTCTACCAGGGCATCACCCGCAACGACGGTGCCCTCGGCTTCGAGGCCGGTATCGCCGTGGTCATCCTGGCGATCTTCCTCGACCGCCTGACCGCGGCCGTCACCCGCAACAGCCCGAGCGCGGCGGCGGCCTGAGCCGCCACACCCCATCCCATCCCCGCACACCGAATTCCCCGAGGGAAGGAATCCCAGATGTACAGCCGTAAGCGCATGACGGCCCTCTCCGCCGCCGGCATGACCGCCGCGCTCCTCCTGACCGCCTGCGGCAACGGCGGCGGGGAGGAGAGCCTCACCGGCCCGGAGGGCGGCGGCGAGGACAACAAGGAGATCAACATCGCGCTGATCGCCTGGGAGGAGGGGATCGCCACCACGCACATGTGGCAGGCCATCCTGGAGGAGAAGGGCTACGACGTCACGATCACCGACGTGGACGTCGCCCCGATGTACCAGGGCGCGGCCAACGGTGACGTCGACCTGTTCCTCGACACCTGGCTCCCGGTCACGCACGCCGACTACTGGGAGGACTACGGGGACCAGCTGGAGGACCTCGGCGTCTGGTACGACAACGCCAAGCTGACCCTCACCGTGCCCTCCTACATGGAGGACGTGAACAGCATCCCCGACCTGGCCGACCACGCCGACGAGCTGGGCGGCCAGATCGTCGGTATCGACCCGGGCGCCGGTCTGACCTCCACCACCCAGAACGACGCGATGCCGGGCTACGGCCTGGACGAGGACTTCGAACTGGTCACCTCCTCCACCGCCGCGATGCTCGCCGAGCTGGACTCGGCGATCGCCGAGGAGGAGCCCATCGTGGTCACCCTCTGGCGTCCGCACCCGGCCTACGCCCAGTACGACCTGAAGGACCTGGAGGACCCCGAGGGTCTGATGGGCGGCGCGGAGGAGATCCACGCGGTCGGCCGTGACGGCTTCGGTGAGGACTACCCCGAGCTCGCCGGCTGGCTGGAGAACTTCGAGCTCAGCGACGAGGAGCTGTCCAGCCTGGAGGTCCTGACCCTCCAGGAGCACGAGGACGACCCGGAGGCGGGCGCCCGTGTCTGGCTCTCGGAGAACCCCGAGTTCCTGGAGCGCACCCTGGGCGACGCCGCCGAGGGCCTGGAGTTCTAGGGGCGGTGCCTTCCCCGGGTCTCCGCCCCGCTTCAGCCCGTGGACGCCCGGACGGTCCCGCGCGCTGGTCGCGGTGCTCCCGCGCCAGCCGCGCCCCCTCGTACGGACGGGCCGCTCCCTGCCCGGGGAGCGGCCCGTCCGCGTGTGTGCGGCCCCCGGGCCGCCCTCGCGCCTCAGGCGGCGTAGTAGCCGCCCTGGGCGCCTCCGTAGCCCTGGTTGAGCTGCCTCCGGCGCTCCCGCCTGGGGAGCACGTAGGCCGCGAGCAGGCCGCCCATGAAGCCGAAGAGGTGCGCCTGCCAGGAGACGCCGGGGTACTGCGGCAGGACCCCCCAGATCATCGTTCCGTAGAAGAGGACGACGCAGATCATGATGACGATGTCGATGGTCTTGCGCTCGATGATCCCGCGCAGGACCGTGTAGCCGAAGTAGCCGAAGACCAGGCCGCTGGCCCCCACGGTGAGGGAGAACGGGGAGCTGAACAGCCACACGCCCACACCGCTGACCACGATGACGATCAGCGTCGTGAGCAGGAACCGTCCCAGGCCGCTGAACGCGACGAGCGAGCCCAGCACGAGGAACGGCAGCGAGTTACCGATGAGGTGTTCCAGGTTCCCGTGCATGAACGGAGCGGTGAACACGGTCCAGGGGCCCTCGAAGTCCCAGGCCTGTAGACCGAACCGCTGGTCGAGCGTGCCGAACAGCAGGAAGCTGTCGAGGAGCTCGAAGACCCACATGGCCGCGAGCATCCCCGTGACGGTCAGGATGGCGGTGATTCTGGACTGCTTCACCCCATCGAGAGTAGAGGACACGGACTTGCGGTGGTATGTCCATGAGGCGCGTGGTGGGTAATTGTCTGATGTGTCGGGATATGTCCTGGCGTGCTCGGCCGGTCTTCGGACGGCCGGAAAGCCCGGTGGGGACGGCCCTCAGGAGGTCAGCGAGCGCTCACGCGGCGGGATGCCCGCCATCGCCATGAACGACTCGACCTTGGCGGGGCTGGTCAGTCCGGTCAGCGGCAGGTACGCGCGCGACGTGCGGCGGTTCTGGAGCGAGGGGAAGCGCTTGGGGCGGCCGGCGGCGTCGCACAGCCCCAGGGAGCGGATGCGCCCCGGCAGCACGTGGTAGGAGCCGATGTCCTGGAAGGGCACGCTCACGACGTAACGGCCGCGCTCGTAGCGGAACTCGCCGTCGGAGACCTCCAGGACGGGGGACTTGATCATGTGGCCGTGCGCGGCCAGGGCCCCGCCCATGAGGGCCAGGAGGACGCCCAGGGTGACGTTGGCCCAGTGCGAGACGTCGACCGCGATCGCCGCGGCGCCGAGGGCCACCAGCACGTAACCAGCCCACAGCTCCACGTGTTTGCGGCCTGCGGGGCAGACCAGGCGCACTGTTTCGGACACGGCAGAGGCCTCTCTCGATGGGCACCGCGGGTGGGATGACGGCGATCGCCGCTCGAAACCCTATCGGCTCCCGTGGTGTGCGGGTGGTGGTTTCGGACAGTCGGGCTCGCGGATTTCCGGCCTCGTTCGAGGGGCTTCGTTGCCGTATGTACCTTTGGCTCGTTTTTTCAGGTGGTCATCCTGTCATCCTATGTATGTCGCATCTCGTTGTCTCTGGAGGCGGATGTGGTGAGACTGAGTGCCCATGGGGCGGCCTTCTGGGTTATATGAGTGTTTTGTGGTGTTTTGTCCGTTTCTCTCTGTGTAGTCACCCGGGATAAAAGTGTAGTTAAACGACGTTTACTTTACCTTAAACGTTGTTGACGGCAACAAATCGCCCGCAACCTATTTCTGGCTTGTCCGAATCGAGGGGAGTTGCTCTGTGCCCTAGGATCGGGTTCTGACCTGCGGTGACGTTCGTGTCGCCAGGGGGTGGGGGTATGTGGTCGGCCGCCCGGGGCGATGAACGCGAACCGGTTGCGGATGGGTCACGAATCCGGCAGTAGGGCTATACAGACATTTCGCTCAATGGTCTTCTGATCGACTAATCGCCTAAGTTCTGCGGGGCTTGTGCGAACCACGTGGCCCCGAGGTTCGGCTCGTATTAGTGATCAAGGGTGTAACCGATGCACAAACGAAGGAAGACGCTCGCGCTCGCCGCGGCGGGAACCTCCGCCGTGATGGCGCTGTCCGCATGTGGCGGCGGCGGTGGCGAACCGGCGGAGGAAGAGGTCACATGGGTGATCAACAGCCTTCCCGCGGCTTGGGGCGCCATCAGTAGCGCCGGGGGCAGCGTCTACGTGATCCAGATGCTCTCCGGCATCGTCCCCTACACCGGGCAGTACCAGCCCGACGCGACGTACGAGTACAACATGGACGTCCTCGCCGAGGAGCCCACCCTCATCAACGACAACCTCGACGAGGGTCCCTTCCAGTTCAGTTTCACCCTCGCCGAGGACGCCGTGTGGAATGACGGCACCCCCATGACCGGTGAGGACCTGCGGGTCACCATGATGATGTCCGCGTCCCCCAGCGAGGGCTACTGCGACACCTGTGACTCCCGCGGCACCACCGGCGCGGACATGGTCGAGAGCGTCGAGGTCGACGGCAAGACCGCCACCTTCACCCTCAAGGAGGGCCTGGCCAACCCCGAGTGGCGGGGCATGTTCGACGCGCACAGCGTGGCGGGCGGCTTCTACCCGGCGCACCTGGCGGAGGAGAACGGCTGGGACGTCGACGACCCCGCGCAGCTGGGCGAGTACTACGCCTGGCTGCACGAGACCCGCCCCGAGTGGTCCGGCGGCCCGTACCAGATCGTGGACGGCGACCTCGAGAACCAGGTCGTCAAGGAGCCCAACCCCGAGTGGTTCGGTGAGACCGAGCCCGGGCTCGACCGCATCATCATGCCGTACAACACGGACGAGGGCACCTTCATCCCGGCGTTCCAGAACGGCGAGATCGACGGCGCCAACCCCGCCCAGTACAGCGCGGACATCGTCACCCAGCTCCAGGACATCCAGAACGCGACCCTCGAGATCGGCGAGGGCAACATCTGGGAGCACGTCGACATCAACGTCGAGAACGAGTGGCTCTCCGACGTCGAACTGCGCAGGGCCATCTTCACCGCGATCAACCGCGACGAGATCGCCAACCGCAACTTCGGCGCCACCTACCCCGAGTACGAGCTGAAGAACAACCACATCTTCGGCAGCGCGAGCGAGTACTTCGAGGACCACATCTCCGACACCGGCCAGGGCAGCGGTGACGTCGAGGCCGCCATGCAGATCCTGGAGGACGCCGGCTACGAGCTGGAGGGCGACACCCTCATGCTCGACGGCGAACAGGTCGGGCCGTTCCGCCTGCGCAGCACCGACACCGTCACCCGGAGCAACTCCCTCCAGCTGATCCAGGCGCAGCTCGCCGAGATCGGCGTCCAGACCAACATCGAGATGACCGACGACCTGGGCGCGATGACCTCGGAGCAGGACTTCGACATCGTCCAGTTCGGCTGGAGCGGCAGCCAGTACTTCGCCTCCAGCCCCGAGCAGTTCTGGCACTCCGAGAGCACCAGCAACTTCGGCGGCTTCGCCGACGACGAGGTGGACGAGCACGCCGAGGCCACGGCCACGGCCACCAGCCTGGACGAGGCGGCCGAGCACGCCAACGCCGCGGTGGAGGCCGTCGTCCCGCACGCCTACGTGCTGCCGATCATGGCCGAGCCCAACTACTTCTTCGCGAGTGACCGGCTCGCCAACGTCGAGGACAACCTCCAGTCCAGCTACCGAGCCACTTACAACATCGGTGAGTGGGACCTCGCCGAGTAGTTCGGCCCAGGTACATGGCCCGGTTCCGGGATATCCTCCCCGGGACCGGGCCGGTCCTCGTCCACCCCTGAAGGATCACACCCATGCTCGTTTACACGGTGCGGCGCGTCCTGGGCACGATACCCGTCCTGATCCTCGCGTCCGTGCTCACGTTCGTCCTGATCGACGTCTCCGGTGATCCCCTCTCGGAGCTCAGGATGCAGCAGCCGCCCCCCGACCCCTCGGTCATCGAACTCCAGGAGGAACGGCTCTACCTCGACCGGTCCATGCCCGAGCGCTACTGGCTCTGGGTGACCGGTATCGGCGGCAACGGGGACATCGGACTGCTCCAGGGCGAGTTCGGTCCCTCCACGCAGAGCAACAGCTACGACATCGGCGCCCAGATCGCCGAGCGCCTGGGGGTCACCCTGCGCCTGGTGGGCGCGGCGATGCTCCTCGCGCTGGGCCTGGCCATCCTGGCCGGCGTCGTCAGCGCGATGCGCCAGTACTCCAAGATCGACTACACGCTCACCTTCATCGGCTTCCTGGCCCTGTCGATGCCCGTCTTCTGGTTCGGCGGCATCATGCAGCAGGCGGGGGTCACCTTCAACGACCTCGTGGGGACACAGGTCTTCGCCACGATCGGCGACGGGCTGTACCAGGCACAGGGCGAGGACCTGTGGGGCAGGATCACCAACGCCTTCGCCTACATGACCCTGCCCACGATCGTGTTGATGCTGACCAGCTTCGCGTCGTGGAGCAGGTACCAGCGGACCTCCATGCTGGAGGTGCTCAACAGCGACTACGTCCGCCTGGCCCGGGCCAAGGGCCTGCCCAACCGCGTCGTCGTCCGCCGCCACGCGCTACGCACGGCCCTCATCCCGCTGACCACGGTGGTCGCCGTCGGTATCGCCGGCGTCGTCGACGGCACGGTCCTGACCGAACAGGTCTTCCAGTGGCGCGGCCTGGGCGAGTTCTTCGTCACCGCGGTCAACGAGAACGACTCCTACGCCCTGATGGCGTGGCTGCTGCTCAGCGGTGTCGTGGTCATCCTGGCCAACCTCGTCGCCGACATCCTGTACGGCGTGCTCGACCCGAGGATTCGCTATGAGTGAGAAGAAGGCGCCCGTGGCGCCGCGGAGCACCGACGCCGAGAGCGTGGGAGGTGCCGAGCGCACCCAGCTCCAGATGATCGTGTCCCGGTTCGCCCGGCACAGGGCCGCCATGGTCAGCCTGGTCGCCCTGGTCGTCATCGTGCTGTTCACCTTCGTCGGTCCGTTCGTCTGGCGGTGGGACCACACCGTCCACCTGGAGATCCCGCCGAGCGTGCCGCCCAACGCCGACCACCCGCTCGGTACCACCACCGCGGGCCACGACGTCCTGGGCCAGCTCATGCGCGGCACCCAGCAGACGCTCAAGGTCGCGCTCACGGTGTCGGTGCTGGGCACCGTCGTCGGTTCCCTGTGGGGAGCCACCGCGGGCTACTACGGGGGGCGCGTCGACGCGCTCATGATGCGCGTCGTCGACGTGTTCCTGATCGTGCCGCTGCTGATCATGGTCGCCGCGATCGCGGGCAACGCACGGGCCGGAACCACCTGGTACGCGGTGGCCCTCATCATCGCGTTCTTCTCGTGGGCGCAGATCGCCCGTGTGGTGCGCGGCGTGGTCCTGTCCCTGCGTGAGCAGGACTACGTGGAGGCGGCGAAGGCGGCGGGCGCCTCGCCGGGCTGGATCATCGTGCGCCACCTGCTGCCCAACGCCGCCGGGCCGATCATCGTCGCGGCCACCCTGCTGATCGCCGTGGCGATCCTGCTGGAGGCGGGCATGTCCTTCCTCCAGTTCGGCATCCAGCCGCCCGACATCTCGCTCGGCCAGATGATCAGTGACGCGCGCACGGCGGTCTCCACGCGGCCCTGGCTGTTCTACCCGCCGGGCCTGATGCTGCTGGCGATCTGCCTGACGATCAACTTCATCGGCGACGGGCTCCGCGACGCCCTCGACCCACGACAGACCATGGTGCGGCGATGACCACGACTGACCAGAAGAGCAACGAGGGGACCACCCCGAGGGGAACCGACGACGTGGTCCTGGAGGTCCGCGACCTCAGCGTGACCTTCCCCTCCGACGACGGGCCGCTGCCCGCGGTGCGCGAGGTCTCCTACGTCCTGCGCCGGGGCGAGGCGCTGGGGATCGTGGGCGAGTCCGGCTCGGGCAAGTCCGTGACCTCCATGGCGATCATGGGGCTGCTGCCCAAGAACGCCCGCGTCGAGGGATCCGCCAGGGTCCTGGGCCAGGAGGTCGTCGGCCTCAGGGACGAGAAGATCAGCAGGATCCGCGGCAACCGGATCGCGATGATCTTCCAGGACCCGCTGACCTCGCTCAACCCCGTCTACACCGTCGGCTACCAGATCGCCGAGGCCGTACTCGCCCACCACAAGGTGGGCAAGAAGGCCGCGATGGACCGCGCGCTGGACCTGCTGAAGCTGGTGGGCATCCCCCACCCGGAGCAGCGGATCAAGCAGTACCCGCACGAGCTGTCGGGCGGTATGCGCCAGCGCGTGGTGATCGCGATCGCGATGGCCAACGAGCCGGACGTCATCATCGCCGACGAGCCGACCACGGCACTCGACGTGACCGTCCAGGCCCAGGTCCTGGAGGCCCTGGAGGCGGCCAGGAAGGAGACCGGCGCCGCGCTGGTGCTGATCACCCACGACCTGGGCGTGGTGGCCGGACACGTCGACAGGGTCGGCGTGATGTACGGCGGCCGCATGGTGGAGATGGGTCCCGTGGAGGACGTCTTCTACCGTCCGCGGATGCCCTACGCCCTCGGCCTGCTGGGATCGCTGCCCCGGCTGGACGAGGACCGCGGCGAGCGGCTCACTCCCATCCTGGGGACCCCGCCCTCCCTGCTCGCGCTGCCCACCGGTTGCGCGTTCTCGCCGCGCTGCCCGATGGCGCGGGACGTCTGCCACGAGAAGGAACCCCGCCTGCTCGCGACGGACGAGAACGGGGAACGGGTCCGCGTGCCGGTGGAGGACACCTCCGCGCACACCGCGGCCTGCCACTTCAGCGACCAGTTGGGGGAGACCGCTCCGGAGGACCTCTTCCGGGCCACGTCGGTGCAGGCCGACACCGTGGTGAAGCTGGACGCGGCCGAGGAGCGGGCAGAGGAGGCCCTCGACGAGATCAGCGACTCCGACACCGGTTCCACGGAGGAGAGCGGTCGGGAGCGGGAGACCATCCTGACCGTCAAGGACCTGGTGAAGAACTTCCCCATCCGCTCGAAGGGCCTCCTCAAGCGGAAGGTCGGCGAGGTGCAGGCGGTCTCCGGGATCTCCCTGGACCTGCGCGAGAAGGAGACCCTCGCCCTGGTCGGCGAGTCCGGCTGCGGCAAGTCCACCACCGCACGCCTGATCCTCCAGCTGATCAAGCAGACGTCGGGCGAGGTCAGCTACATGGGGCAGCCGCTGCACACGCTGTCCCCGCGCCAGATGCGGCCGCTGCGCCGCGACCTCCAGCTGGTCTTCCAGGACCCGTTCGCCTCCCTGGACCCGCGCATGACGGTCTCGGACATCATCGCCGAGCCGATGCGGATCCACGGCCGGAGCAACAGCGATGCCAAGGGGCGGGTCAAGGAGTTGCTGGACCTGGTGGGCCTCAGCTCCGAACACGGCTCGCGCTACCCGCACGAGTTTTCGGGCGGT
This sequence comes from Nocardiopsis halotolerans DSM 44410, assembly GCF_000341065.1. GTDB lineage: Bacteria > Actinomycetota > Actinomycetes > Streptosporangiales > Streptosporangiaceae > Nocardiopsis > Nocardiopsis halotolerans. Next base: position 31,060 of record NZ_ANAX01000164.1, read on the forward strand.
CAGCGGCAGCGCATCGGCATCGCCCGGGCGCTGGCGCTCAACCCCAAGGTGCTCCTCCTGGACGAGCCGGTCTCGGCCCTGGACGTGTCCATCCAGGCGGGCGTGATCAACCTTCTGGAGGACCTCCAGGAGGAGCTGGGCCTGTCGTACATGTTCGTCTCGCACGACCTGTCGGTGGTCAAGCACATCGCCGACCGGGTGGCCGTGATGTACCTCGGCAAGATCGTGGAGACGGGGACGACGGAGGAGCTGTTCAGGGCGCCCTCGCATCCGTACACGCAGGCGCTGATCTCGGCCATCCCGCTGCCGGACCCGGTCAAGGAGCGGACCCGGGAGCGGATCGTCGTCACCGGCGACGTGCCCAGCCCGGCCGACCCGCCGTCGGGCTGCCGGTTCCGGACCCGGTGCCCGAAGTTCGCCGACGAGCTGTCGGAGAGCGAGCGCACCAAGTGCGTGGAGGAGCCCCCGGAGCTGATCGACCGGGGATCCGGGCACCGTGACGCCTGCCATTACTCCAAGGTGATGGAGCTGTTGTCAGCTTCTCGTTCGTGAACGACCGAGCTCGCAGTTGGGCCGCCTCGCTGGGTGTGAGGGGGCCCACCGCGTCTGACCCGACCACTCCGCTAGGGGTGGTCGGGTGGGACGTGTGACCGCCGCCCCGCATCCCACACAACAGCACCACGACGGGCGATATTGCGGGAAGCGTTCCGGTCCGCGTGCGCAACGACACAGCAGCTCCGGCAAATGAAGGTAGCTTGATCGACCCGGTTCCGCCGGTCCACATGGTTACAATCCGCGCAGGTCTGTGAGGTGTGGGCCGGATCGACGAACACCACCGGCACACCCGCACGGCGAGCCTTGTAGACGATGAACGCACCCAGTTGGGCGAAGGACCAGGAGTGCAGCGTGACCCGTTGGGGCCTGCGTTGCCGTACCCGGCCGCGAATTCCCCTCAGGTCTTCCAGGGAGATCCCGCGCCCGGTGCGTTCAGCCACGGCCACGATGCGTTTCGAAATCCGATGGTTGGTGTCCTTGGCGTGCCGCGCCTCTTTGCGGCGGCGCTTCTTGAGTAAGCGTTTGGCGGACCGGGTGCCCTTGGCCTGCAACTTCTGACGCAGCCTTAGTTGTCGGCGGCGGTACCGGTTGAGTTTCCGCCCGGCCATGACCTGCCCGTCACTGGTGGTGGCGATGTTGGCGATCCCCAGGTCCACCCCCACAAACCCCTCGGGTTCGATCTCGGGGGCGTCGGGCACCTCGACGGTCACGGCCAGGAACCAGACGCCGTCGCGGCACAGCAGGTCGGCCTTGCCGCGCTTGTGCTCTGCCAAGGCTTTGAGTTGGTCGGGCGACCCGGTGAACGGCACGCCTTTCAATCGGCCCTGGAAGGTCCACAGTGAGATCGTGCGCGCCTCCAGGGCCAAGGACAGGTTGCGCTGGTCATAGGGATGCGCCGAGGTGGGGCGGAAGGTGATCGGGATGGACTCGATCCGCGTGTGGCGCGCTGATCCCTTGGGGCCGTAGTTGCCGTTGTTCAGGTTGGCGCGGCGGGTGCGGTAGGCATCGCACACCTTCTTGATGGTGTGCTGGGCGGCTTGTGAGCCCACTCCGGCTTCGCGTAGCTGCTGGTAGGTGTGTTTGCGCAGGTCGTAGTTGCGGAACACACCCTGTTCGTGGGCCACGCGCGCTACCCAGGTGGCGTGGGTGTTGAGATCGCGCAGCGTCGAGGTCAGCACCACCGCCTGTTCGGGCGACGGCGCGAGCTTGAGCCGCACCACGATCTTGGACACGCTCACCATCGTGCACCCGACCAGTGACAGACCGCAGCCACACCAGTTCAAGGTGGCCCACATCACCAGTGATGCGGTGTGGTCTGAGCGGCGATTCCTCCCGGGTCTGAAGCCCCGGGGTCCTCGCCAAAACAAAGCTGTTCTCCACCCGCGGCCGTTACGTGAACGGGGCCTGAGCCCGGGCGACCCGGACGTCCACGCCGCTCCCGTGTCGAAGGACGTCCGGGACACCGGTCGGGGTCCCGGAGGACACGGCCGGGACGGAGCGGTGACCGCGACGGGCCGGTGCCGGGGGTGTCGCCCCGGCGCCGGCCCGTTCGCCGTGTCGGGGCCGGAACCGGCCACCGGGCGCCGAACGCGGGCCCTCCGCGCGCCACCTGGGCCGGAGCGCCGCCGCGCGGTTCCCCCGACGACGACCCGCGCCCGGGGTCCTGGCGCCGTGGTCCGGCGTGGGTTAGTGTGCGGTGTTCTGTCCGTGAGCGGTAGGAGACACACAGTGATGATCCCCGCCCTTCCCTGCGATCCCCCGCGACCTCGCGTCCCGAAGCCGCGCGGCGCCGTCCGGGCCGCCGCGCTCGCCGTGGTCCCCGTTCTCCTGGCGGCGCCGCTGGGCGCGTCCCCGGCCCACGCCGACGCGGTGTCGGCCGAGGAGCGCCTGGCCGACCTGCGCGTGGACATCGACACCCTCCTGGAGCACTCGTCCCTGGAGGGCGCGGTGTCCGGGGTGGTCGTCACCGATCCCGACACCGGCGAGGTCCTGTACTCGCGCGACGGCGGCGAACGGCTGCTGCCCGCGTCCAACATGAAGCTGTTCACCGCGGCGGCGGCACTGGACGTGCTGGGCGCCGACCACACCTTCTCCACCGAGGTCGTGGTGGAGGGCCGCCCCGGGCACCGGCGCTCCGTGGAGGACCTGTACCTGGTGGGCGGCGGCGACCCCACCCTGACCGTGGAGGACCTGGACGCGATGGCCGCCGACGTGGCCGCCTCCGGCGTCAGGCTCGTGCGGGGTGACGTGTACGCCGACGACACCTGGTTCGACTCCCAGCGCCTCGTGGACGACTGGTGGCCCGAGGACGAGCCCTACGCGTACTCCGCGCAGGTCTCCGCCCTCACGGTCGCCCACGGGGAGCGCTACGACACCGGTGTGACGGAGGTCGTGGTCACCCCGGCCGACGCGGGCGAGCCCGCCCACGTGGACCTCGGCGCGGCCGAGGGCTACGCCGAGTTGGACAACCGGTCCCTCACCGGGGAGCCCGGAAGCGACGGCACCCTCGTCGTCGACAGGACGCTCGGCACCAACACCATCACGGTGAGCGGCTCGATCCCGGCGGGTGGCGCCCCGGTGACCGTCCTGCGCACCGTGCACGAGCCCGCGGGGCTGGCCGGGCACCTGTTCGAGCAGGCGCTGGAGCGGCACGGCGTCACGGTGAAGGGGGACTCCGCGCTCGGTGGGGCGCCCGGGGGCCGGACCAGGGTGCTGGCCGACCACGAGTCCTCCGAGCTGGAGGAGATCCTCGTCCCGTTCATGAAGTTCAGCAACAACGCGCACGCCGAGATGCTCGTGAAGAGCATCGGCCGCGAGGTCGCGGACGAGGGGAGCTGGGCGGCCGGACTCGCCGGGGTGGAGGACTCCCTGGTCCGGCTGGGGGTGGACACCTCCGACCTCGTCCTCAACGACGGTTCCGGTCTGTCCCGGGGCAACCTCGTCACCGCCGACACGGTCATCGACCTGCTCGTGAGCACGCGCGACGCTCCCTGGCACGGGATCTGGACGGCCTCGCTGCCGGTGGCGGGCGTGAGCGATCCGTTCGTCGGGGGCACCCTGAGGTACCGGATGGAGGGCACCGCCGCCGAGGGCGTCGTGGAGGCCAAGACCGGCACCATGACCGGGGTCAGCGCGCTGTCCGGGTACGTGGACGCACCGGACGGCGGCCAGCTGGCGTTCAGCGTCGTCAACAACGGCCACAGCGGTCCGGCACCCCGTGCGGTGCAGGACGCGATCGCCGTCAGGCTGGCCGAGTACCTGGGGCACGGAGTCCGTGAGGGCGTCCGGTCGCTGAGCTCGGCGCCACGGGGCGGCGGGGAGCTGGAGTGCTCCTGGGAGCTGACGTGCTGATCCGCCGTCGGATCGGCCCGCCCGACCGCTGAGGTCGGAGCCTGGGACCCGGGGCCGCGGGGATCCGTCTCCGCGGCCCCGCGCGTCTTCAGGGGCCCGGACGTCCTCCCCCGGGACGGGTCGCGGGCGTCCGGCCGTGGGTATCCGGGCGAGGAGCGGCGGGAGCGAACGCTCATGGGGCGGGCCCGTGTACCGCCCCGCCCCTACCAGGCGCGGCGGCCCAGGAAGGCGAGCAGCCGGGTCTGGGCGTCGGCGCCCTCGGGCGGGGTGAGCTCCGCGCCGCAGACGCCGTCGCCGCGCAGATGGGGCCCGAAGGCCGCGGTGGCCTCGTGCGCCCACCGCACGTCGTCGGGGTCCAGGCGCTCGTCCTGGCCGGTGGCGCGAGCCAGGTCCCAGCGGTGCACGACCAGGTCGAAGCTGAGGAACCGGTCCACGGCCTCGGCGAAGGTGGTGCGGCCGAAGAAACCGTCGAACTCCGTGTTCGCGCGGTCGGGGTCGTCCAGGTCGGCCCGGACCACCGAGCGTGCGGCGTCCCATGCGGCGCGGGGGTCCTCGTCCACGGACGGGACGTCGCCCAGCTCGCGGCCGACCAGCCCGAGGAACATCCCTTGGGTGTCGACCACGTGGCGGACCACGCCCCGGGCGTCCCATCCCTCGCAGGGGGACGCGGCCGACCAGCGGTCGGCGGGGACGGCCGCCACCGTCCCGGCGAAGTCCTCGGACAGGCGGGCGTAGCGCGCGGAGATGTCACTCATGGTCGGTGTCCTCAGGGTCGTGTGCGTCTGGAACCAGGGTCCCGGCGTTCCGCGGGGCCGGGCGGGGCCGATGGTCGGCTGATCCGGCGGCCCGCGGTGACCGGTCGTCCGGAAGGCCCGGCGCGGCCGTCGGGCGTCCCCTCGGTTCGCTCGCGGTGCACCGCCATCCTCCGTCCGTGGCCGGGCCCCCGTCTTGAAGAAACGCGACATCCAGTACAGGTGTTCGAGACTTTAGGCTGGAGTCGTGAGACCGTACTCCGTGGGACTGGAGGGGGACACGCGCGGCATCCTGGACCCGGGGACCGGGTTGTCCCGGTTCCGCCTGGACCGCCACGCGCCGTCGGAGCGTGTCGCCCGTTTCGTGGACCGTTACTGGGTGGCCTCGTGGAACCTGTCCGGCCACGAGGCGTACACCCAGAGGGTCCTCGCCCACCCGGTGGTGAACCTCGTGTTCACCGGAGGGTCCGCCACGGTGCACGGCCCCACCACGAAGGTGACCCCGCGCCTGCTGGAGGGCGAGGGTTGGGCGCTCGGGGTGATGTTCCGCCCCGCCGGGTTCCGTCCGTTCCTCGGCCGACCGGTGAACACGATCGTGGACACGGGGCTCCCCGCCTCGGAGGTGTTCGGCGGGACCGGTGTGTTCGGGGAGGCGGCCCCGCGGGATCCCGGCCCGCTGATGGCGGAGGTCGACCACGCCCTGTCCGGGCTGCTGTACGCCCACCGCCACCCGGTGGAGGACACCCGCGACGTCGTGGAACGGGTGGCCGCCGACCCCTCGGTGGTCAACGTGTCGGGGCTCGCCGAGCGTGAGGGGGTGAGCGTGCGCCTGCTCCAACGCCGCTTCGCCGACCACGTCGGCCTGAGCCCCAAGGCGGTCATCCGCAGGTACCGGCTCTACGAGGCCGCGGAGCGCGCCAGGAGGGGTGCGCCGCCCGACTGGGGGCGTCTGGCCGCCGAACTGGGGTTCAGCGACCAGTCACACCTGACGAGGGAGTTCACCGCCGTGCTGGGGACTCCGCCCGCGCGCTACGCGGCTCGCGCGACACCAGGCGGCTGAGCGCCCGGTACACGTCGTCGGCCGTCAGCCGGGGATCGGCGCAGCATCGCATGAACAGGCCGTCGATGGCGGCACCCGCGCCCACGCGGTCGTCGGGGCGGGGTAGGTGGGGGACGAGGAAGGCGTCCACGGCACGGTTCCAGCGCTCGACCTGCGGGCGCATGGCCGGACGGCGCGCGGCGAGCAGGAACAGTTCGCACTCGGCCATCACGTGGGCCCGTTCGGGGCCCGATCCCACCGCGATCATCCTGGCGAAGGCGCGCAGGGCCGCGTCCGGGTCGTCGGGCAGGGACGCCAGGGCGGCCACGTAGGTGTCGTTGACCCGGGTGAGGGTGTCCACGAGCAGGTCGTCGACGGTCGCGTAGTAGTAGGTCACCGCGCTGGGCGGGACCCCGGCCTCGGTGGCCACGCGCCGTTGGCTGACCGCGGCCACGCCGTCGCGTTCGATGACGCGCATGGTGGCGTCCAGGAGTCGTCGGCGGCGCCGTTCTCCCTTGCGCCTGCGGCCGTCGCTGATCGTCTCCACGTCGGTGTCGCGCATGCCGTTCCCCCTCAGTGCCGGCCGCCCATCTCCAGGGCGACCACCCCGGCGATGACCAGGGCGATCCCGCCCACCTGGACCCAGGTGAGCGTCTCACCGAAGAGCACGACGCCGACCACCGCGACCAGGGCGACGCCCACGGCCGCCCACACGCCGTAGGCCACACCGAGGTCCATGCCCTTCAGGGCCTGACTGAGCATGTAGAAGGCCCCGACGTAGCCGAGGACGACGACGGCCGAGGGGAACAGGCGGGTGAAGCCCTCGGAGAACTTGAGCGAGGTGGTGCCGATGACCTCGGCGATGATCGCTCCGCTCAGCCAGAGCCATGGCACAGTGTCCTCCCGGAGAAAGCTGGGCGTTTGACCAGGTTTTCCTCCGGAGAAACCTGGTCACTTGCTCCATATTCTAGGAGAGGGGTGAGCCGGTGTCCAGGAAGGGTTATGGATGGCCGTAACCTCATACCCGGAAGGAATCGAGGCGTACCCCCGGGGTGTATCGTCATCGGTTCCGGCGTCCCCCGCGTTCCGCGCCGGTATAACCGCTCTATAACCGATACGGGCGACCCCAGAACCTTTTCGGTGTATGCGCGTCCTACTTGTACAGACCGCTTTTCGAGGCATGACATGGAGGTAACCAGACGTGACGGGCAGAACACCTCCGGCGATGGCGCGTCGGTTCGGCATCGCACTGGCCGCACTGGCGCTGGCAGCCACGGCCTGCACGTCGGGTGAGGCTGAGACACAGGGCGGCGGCACGGGCACCGCGGCGGACGCGGAGCCCGTGGAGCTGGCCATCACCCCGGGCGACGGTGCCGAGGAGGTCGAGCCGAACTCCCCCGTCCGCGTTACCGCCGAGGGCGGCGTCATCACCGACGTCCAGGTGGAGCAGGCCTCCGTCAACGAGGCCGCCGCCGCGGAGGGCGAGGAGGAGGGCGACCCCCTCGCCATGACCGGCACCCTCAACGGGGAGGGGACCGAGTGGACCAGCGACTGGACCCTGCACCCCGGCTCGGAGATCGTGGTCACCGCGACCGCCGAGAACGAGGCCGGTGAGACGACCGAGCTCGTCCACGAGTTCACCACCCTGGCGGCGACCCCCGGCCAGCGCCTGGAGCTGGCGTCCAACTTCCCCACCAGCGGTCAGACCGTGGGTGTGGGCATGCCGATCGTCATCAACTTCGACCTGCCGGTGACCAACAAGGCTCAGGTCGAGAACTCCATGGAGGTCGTCTCCGAGCAGGGCATCGAGGGCGCCTGGAACTGGACGAGCGACAAGACCGCCGTGTTCCGTCCCAAGGAGTACTGGGAGCCCCACCAGTCCGTCACCGTCGACATGCACCTCGCGGGGGTCGAGGCCTCCGAGGGCGTCTACGGCGTGAGCGACCACCAGCTCGAGTTCGAGGTCGGTCGTGAGCTGGTCGCGACCATGCACGTGCCCGACCACGAGATGGTCATCACCATCGACGGCGCGCAGGAGCGCACCATCCCGGTGAGCAACGGTCAGGCCAGCCGCCGCTTCGACACCACGAGCAGCGGTGTCCACGTGCTGATGGAGCGCTACGAGCACCTCACCATGGACTCCTCCACCGTGGGCATCCCCGAGGGCTCGCCCGGCTCCTACAACGTGGACGTGATGTACGCGGTCCGTACCTCCAACAGCGGCGAGTTCGTGCACGAGGCCTCCTACAACGGCTCCATCGGTTCGGCCAACACCTCCAACGGCTGCACCAACCTGCGCATGGACGACGCCCGCTGGTTCTTCGAGAACACCCTGATGGGTGACGTCCTGGAGACCACGGGCACCGACCGCGAGTTCGAGTGGAACAACGGCTGGGGCTTCTGGCAGCGCTCCTGGGACGAGTGGCTGTCCAACAGCGCGACCGGTGAGCCGCAGGTCACCGACGGCTCCGGCACCCCGGGGGCCGTCCACGGCGAGCAGTGAGGGACGCGCTTTCGGAACTCCGCCTCTGGCGCTGACGAAGGGGGCGGCGGGAACCACACGGTTCCCGCCGCCCCCTTCGTGTCGCACGCCCACGCCCACGACCGCGCGGGCGCCGCGTCCTCCTCAGCCCTCCCGGGACAGCCGGGCCACGACGGAGTCGATGACCAGTTCGGTCACCGCGGCCATGTCGACGGATCCGGAATCCAGGAGCCACTGCACCTGGAGGCCGTCCATGACGGCGATGATCGCCGCCGCCGCTGCCTCCGCCGGGGTGCGGCCGTCGGGCCCCGGCGTGCCCGCCGCCTCGCGGTGCTCCGGCGCGAGCCGGTCCAGCACGGCCTCCCCGATCTCCCGGCGCAGCACCACGTAGCGGTCCCGGAACCAGTCCTGCGCCGGATGCTCGTCGGTCGCGCTCTCCGCCGACAGCACCGCGTACAGCTGCGTGGTCCCCGGGCGCGCCGCGTTGCGCTCGGCGGTCGCCACCAGGTGGTCCAGCATCCGGCTGCCCTCCGGCGCCGGGTCGGTGTCGTCGCGCAGCTCCAGGACCGCGGTGAGCAGGTCCGTCTTGGAGCCGAAATGGTGCAGGACCCCGGCCGGGGTGATGTCGAGCATCGCCGCGATGTCGGCCAGCGAGGTGTTGTGGAAGCCCTGCGAGGCGAACACGTCGGCGGCCGTGCGCAGGATCTGTTCGCGTCGGTTCACCCGTTTCCGAGGAGGCGGGTCCTCGGCGCCGGGGGAGGGCCGGGTGTCCGGCGCTGGGGTCGTCTCGCTCATTCTGGCTCTCCACTTCCTGTACCCCGCCGGGTACTCCGGGCCCATGCGGGGGTCGGGGCCCACCGTCCACGGTATCCAGGTTCCCGTCCACTCTTGCTTAATGAATATTAAGTAAGTATGGTTCGACTCCAGGAGACGTACGTCACAGGACCAGGGGCCCATGACTTCAGACCTTCACACCCGCGTCGCCCGGCTCCCACTGGAGGACAAGGTGCGCCTGCTGACCGGGCGTACCGGGTGGACCCTGCACGGGAGCCCCGAGGCCGGGCTGCTACCGGTCACCGTCTCCGACGGCCCCGCCGGGGTACGCGGCACCGAGGTCACCCAGCTGGAGCACTCGGCCAGCACCCCCAGTCCCACCGCGGTCGCCGCAGCATGGGACACCGACCTGATGGAGCGCGCCGGCCGCTTCTTCGCCGCCGAGGCCCGCCGCAAGGACGTCGACGTCGTCCTCGCCCCCGTCCTCAACCTCCACCGCTCACCCGTCGGCGGGCGCCACTTCGAATGCCTCTCCGAGGACCCCGTCCTCACCGGCACACTCGGCGCGGCCTTCGTGCGCGCCGTCCAGGGCGAGGGCGTGGGCACCTGTCCCAAGCACTTCATCGGCAACGAGACCGAGCGTGAGCGCACCAGCTACCACGCCCGCATCGACGAGCGCACCCTGCGCGAGGTCTACCTGCCGCCCTTCGAGGCCGCCCTGGACGCCGGGGCCTGGACGGTCATGGCCGCCTACAACGGCGTGGACGACGGCGTGGAGTCCCGCAGCATGACCGACCACCGCCGCCTGCTCACCGGACTGCTCAAGGAGGAACTCGGCTTCGACGGCGTGGTGGTCAGCGACTGGACCGCCGCGCGCAGCACCGCGCCCGCCGCCAACGCCGGGCTCGACCTGGTCATGCCCGGCCCGCACGGACCCTGGGCCGAGGACGACGCCCTCCTGGCGGCCGTCCGCTCCGGCGAGGTCCCCGAGTCGGTCGTCGACGACAAGGTCGTGCGCCTCCTGCGCCTGGCCTCCCGGGTCGGCAAGCTCGACCGCGACACCTCGCCCGCCGTCGACGGCGAGGACGAGCGTGTGGTCCTGCGCGAGATCGGCTCACGCGGCCACGTCCTGCTCCGCAACGAGGGCGGCCTGCTGCCCCTGTCCGTCGACGGCGTGCGCCGGATCGCGCTCATCGGACCGAACGCCGTGGACGCCTACACCCAGGGCGGCGGCAGCGCCCACGTCAACTCCAAGTACCTGGTCAGCCCCGCCGAAGGGCTCCGCGCGGCCCTGCCCGACGACGTCGAGCTCACCGTCGTGCGCGGGGGAGACCCGCGGCGGCTCCTGCCCGCGGCCTCACGCGACCTCGTCACCAGCCTGGACCTGACCCTGTTCGACGCCTCCGGCGACCCCCTCGGCACCCGCGCGCTCGACCGCACCGCCTTCCACGTCGACGTCGACGACCCGAGCGCGGCCAGCGCCGTCGTCACCGCCGAACTCCACCTCACCGAACCCGGGACCCACCGGGTCGAGGTCGGTGTGGTCGGCCGCCACACCGTCCGCGTCGACGGCGAGATCCTCGCCGAGGGCGGCCGGACCGCCTCCGACGCCGAGATCCTGGAATCCCGGCACAGCCACCCCGACGGCCCCCGCACCGAGATCGAGGTCGACACGCCCCGCACCGTCCGCGTCCGGATCGACCTGGAGGTCGCCGACTTCGGCGGTTTCGGCCGCGGCGTCATCTCCCAGCTGCGCCACCTGCCTCCCGGTCCCTCCCCGGAGGAGGAGATCGCCGAGGCCGTCCGCACGGCTGAGGAGGCCGACGTCGCGGTCGTGGTGGTCGGCACCAACGACGAGGTCGAGTCCGAGGGCTACGACCGGCCCACCCTCACCCTGCCCGGACGGCAGGACGAACTCGTCCGGCGCGTCGCCGCCGCCAACCCGCGTACCGCCGTCGTGGTCAACGCGGGCGCTCCCGTGCTGCTGCCCTGGCTCGACGAGGTCCCCGCCGTCCTGTGGTCCTGGTTCGGCGGCCACGAGTACGGCCACGCCCTCGCGGACACGCTCACCGGCAGGTCCGAACCGACCGGTCGCCTGCCCTGGACCCTGCCCCGCGACCACGCCGACGTCCCCGTCATGGACACCCGGCCCAAGGACGGGGTCATCACCTACGACGAGGGCGTGTTCGTCGGTTACCGCGCCTACGACCGGGACGGCCGCGAGCCCCACCGCCCCTTCGGCTTCGGACTCGGCTACACCGACTGGGAGATCACCGGCGCCTCACTCGACGGCACCCCTCCCGAGCGCGACGGCGGCCTGCTCACCGGTCCCGTCCGCGTCACCGCCACACTCACCAACACCGGCGCACGGCCGGGGCACCACGTGGTGCAGGTCTACGTGGAACCCCCCGCCGACGGCGCGGGGACCACGCGTCCGGTCCGGGCCCTGGCCGCGTTCGCCTCCGTGAGGGCCGCCCCCGGAACGAAGACCACCGTCCACCTCGACGTCCCGCCGCGCGCCCTCGCGGTCTGGGACCCCGACACGCACTCGTGGCACACGCCGGAGGGGGTCTACCGCCTCGCGGTCGGCTCCTCCAGCCGCGCCATCGCGCACCGGCTCTCCCTCCCCGTGCGCTAGACCGTGTTCCCTCCCTGTTCGGACGCCCGAGGAACGGGAACCCTCGGCGCCTCCGGTGGGACGGCTCGTTCCCACCCGTCACCCGCCACCACCCTCAACGGACGCTACGCGCAGTCTTTCCTCTCTGTCACCCGCCACCACCCTCAACGGACGCTACGCGCAGTCTTTCCTCTCTGTCACCCGCCACCACCCTCAACGGACGCTACGCGCAGTCTTTCCTCTCCGTCTCCCGCCACCACCCCCAACGGACGGCCTGCGGCCGCGGTATCTGTCGTCTCACCTCCAGCCCATCCAGAACCCCGTGGGCGTCCGAAAGTCCCCCCGTCCCCCCACAGAAGGTCGCACGAGGAAGCAGCATGAAAGTTCCCCTGCCCCCACCGGCCGGAGTGTCCCGGCGCGGGCTGCTCCGCGCGGGGCTGACGGCGTCGGCGCTCGGCTCCGTCGCGGCGCTCGGCGGATGCGCCGCCACCGTCGGACCAGCGCGGGACCGGCCGATCGTCCCGCCCAAGGAACCCGGCGAGAAGATCACGCTCACGTACTGGACCTGGTGGCCGAACCTCCAGGCCGTGGCCGACATCTGGAACGCCGAGCACCCCGACATCCAGGTGCGGGCCGTGACCATCCCCGGCGGGCTCGACGGCGGCTACGCCAAGATGTTCAACTCCCTGATCGCGGGCAACCAGCCCGACCTGGCCCAGGTGGAGTTCTTCCAGATCCCCTCGTTCCTGCTGGAGAACGGGCTGGAGGACCTCAGCCGCTACGGCGCGCTGGAGTACGCCGACCGCTACGACGAGTGGCAGTGGCTCCAGGCCTCCTACATCGACGGCCAGTACGGCGTCCCCGTGGACTCCGGGCCGATGACCTACTTCTACCGCGCCGACAGGTACGAGGACTGGGGCATCGACGGCGCCCCCGCCACCTGGGAGGAGTACGCCGAGGCGGCCCGCCGCGTGGCGGCGGCCGGGGACGGCTCCTTCATCGAGTCCTTCCCCGTCGGCGACGCGGACTGGCTCGCGGCCATGTGCATGCAGGCCGGAGCCCGCTGGTTCGGCACCGAGGGCGGTGAGTGGTCGGTCAACCTCGTCGACGACGCCTCGGTGCGGGTGGCCGAGTTCTGGGAGGGCCTGGTCCGCGAGGGGGTCCTCAACCTCACCCACGCCGTGTGGTCCACCGGCTGGTTCCAGGGCCTCCAGCAGGGCACCATCGGCACCTGGACGGTCGGCAGCTGGGGCGACGCCATCATCAGGGGCAACGACCCCGACAACCCCGGCCGGTGGAAGGTCGCCAGCATGCCCCGGTGGGGCGACGGGGAACGGCGCGAGGGCACCTGGGGAGGATCGGCCTCGGCCGTGCTCACCGGGGCGCCCCACCCCCACGAGGCGGTGCTGTTCGCCAACTGGCTCAGCACCGACCAGCGGGCGGTGGACGCCATGATCACCGAGTGCGGCATCGGCTGGGCGGCCTCGGAGGAGCTCAACACGAACTCGGTCCGCAACCAGGGGCCCGACCCCTACTTCTCCGGCCAGAACCACACCGACGTCATCGCCGAGACCACCCGGTACATCCCCGCCGACTGGGAGTGGGGACCGACCCTGTCCAGCACCAAGAACCACATCGGTGACGCGTTCCGCTCCGCCGTCGCCGAGGGCACCTCCTTCGTGGACGCCCTGGCCACCGCGCAGGAGAACACCGTCGCCGACATCCGCGACAAGGGCCTGTCGGTGAGGAGCGTGTCATGACCGCCACCGCGCGCAGCGCACCCGGGACGGGTCCGCGGAACGGAGCGCCCGTCACCGCCCCCGCACGGCCCCGTCGCCGTCTTCGGAGCGGAGCCCTCGTCCCCTGGGGCTTCGTCGGGCCGTTCCTGGCCCTGTTCGTCCTGTGCTTCGTTCTCCCGATCCTGTACGCGGTCTACCAGAGCCTCATCCAGGTCCGGAGGCACGGCCTCTTCGGTGAGGAGGGACGGGAGACCGTCTTCGCCGGGTTCGCCAACTACGCCCGCGCCCTGGGACAGGAGACGTTCGTCGACTCCATCGGCCGCGTGCTGCTGTTCGGCGTCGTCCAGGTGCCGGTCATGCTCGGCCTGGCGCTGGTGCTGGCCCTGCTCCTGGAGTCGGCCTCGGCGAAGTGGCCCGGTTTCTTCCGCGCCCTGTACTTCATGCCCTACGGCGTCCCCGGCGTGGTGGCCTCGCTGCTGTGGGGCTTCCTCTACGTCCCGGGCCTGTCCCCGATCGTGGACGTGGCCGGGACGGTGGGCCTGGAACCCGACCTGCTCGGACCCGACGCGGTGCTGTGGTCCATCGCCAACATCATCACGTGGCTGTTCGTCGGCTACAACATGCTGATCCTCGTCGCGCAGCTCAAGACGATCCCGGGCGAACTGTACGAGTCGGCGCGCATCGACGGCGCCGGACCGATCCAGACCGCCTGGCACGTCCAACTGCCGCTGATCCGCCCCGCCCTGGTGCTGACCACCATCTTCTCGATCATCGGCACCCTCCAGCTGTTCGCCGAGCCGCAGATCCTGGCGGCGTTCACGGTGAACATCGACTCCGCGTACACGCCGAACATGGCGGCGTACAACTCCGCGTTCACCGACAACGACTACAACGTGGCGGCGGCGCAGTCGGTCATCGTGGCCCTGACGGCGTTCGTGCTCTCGTTCGGGTTCCTCTGGTTGGTCAACAGGAAGGACCGGCAGCGATGACCACGACCGACGTCAGGAAGGGCGGCGCGGCGTCCGCGCGGCGCCGCACCACGGGCCGGGGCACCGCGACCGGTGCCCCCACCCGGTCCAGGATCCTGGTCACCGCGATCCTCGCCGTCGCCGCCGTCTACTTCCTGGTACCCGTGTACTGGGTGTTCGTGGCCGCGACCAAGACCACCTCGGACCTGTTCGACTCGTTCGGCTTCGGGCCGGGCGAGGAGTTCGTCCTGTTCTCGAACATCGGCGAGGTCCTCACCCACAACGGCGGTATCTTCTGGCGCTGGACCCTCAACAGCCTCGTGTACTCGGTGTTCGGCGCCCTGCTGGCCACCCTGCTGGCGGCGGCCGCCGGGTACGCCCTGGCCAAGTACCGGTTCCGGGGCCGCGAGCTGGTCTTCGGCATGGTCCTGGGCGGGGTGCTCGTTCCGGCCGCCGCCACCGCCCTGCCGCTGTACCTGCTGTTCAGCCAGATCGGCCTGGCCAACACCTACTGGGCGGTCCTGCTGCCCAGCCTCATCTCCCCGTTCGGGCTCTACCTGTGCCGGATCTACGCCGACGCCTCGGTGCCCGACTCCATCGTCGAGTCGGCCCGGCTGGAGGGCGCGGGCGAGGGGCGCGTCTTCCTCACGCTGGGGCTGCGCATGATGGCCCCCGCGCTGGTGACGGTGTTCCTGTTCCAGATGGTCGGCATCTGGAACAACTACTTCCTGCCGCTGGTGATGCTCGCCGACGAGGACCTGTACCCGATCACCCTGGGTCTGGTGACCTGGCAGTCCTACCAGGGCCGTGACATCGAGATGTACATGCGGGTGGTGACGGGCTCCATGCTGTCGGTCATCCCCCTGGTCATCGCCATCATCGTCCTCCAGCGCTACTGGCGCGGAGGGATGACCGCGGGCGCCGTCAAGGGTTGACCCGCGTCGGCGGGACCCCGTCCGAGCCCTTCGGGGGTCCCGCCGCTTCCGGAGAAGCCCGTTCCTCCAGGGGAACGGGACCCCTCCCGCCGTTCCGCCCGGCCCGGACGCGTCACCAGGCCCGGACGCCGCCGACGGGGGCGGGCAGGCGCTCGTTCAGCCAGGTCCACGTGCCGTCGTTCTCGGTGAAGCGGCGCTGGACGCGCTCCACCTCCGTGAGCGGGTTCGAGAACACCTCGTTCCACGCCCCGGCGGCGCGCTCCTCCAGGTAGAGGCTGCGTGCGTCGGTACGCATGCGCACCGCCTGGAGGGTGTGGGAGGAGCCGTCGCGCAACTGGATGCGGTAATAGGCCATGGGAAGTCCCTGGAGTGTGGTTCGTCCTGGAGGGAAGGACGGTGCGTTTCCCGGAACGCGCTCGGCACCGGTGGGTGCGCGTGGGGGATCGGTTTCCCGGAACGTGCGGCGGAACGTGCGTGGTCAGCCGCGTGAGTGTCCGAAGGGCGGCGGCGGGAGTGCCGAGACCCGGAGTGCTCCGGGGAACGGGTGCGGGTGCCGGGGCACCGTGCTGTCCGCGTTCATGGACTCTACTCCTGTCCGGGGCGGATCGAGGCCGGAATCAGGCATGGGGCGGATGAAATCCCGGTGATCCGACGGTGATCACGGACTCCGATTCGGAAAAAGGGCTTGTTACCGCCACATAGCACACGATTCGTTTGATTCACTGCGGAAGTCGGGGGCCGTGAAAACCTCTTGCACCCGGCCGCCTCCTCACCGCAGTGTGATCGCCGTTCGTGTTTCCATGAGAGATAGCGAGTCGACGTGGCAATCACCCACCCCCGTGCCACCCGCCCCCGTACCGCCGTCGTCTCCGGCGGCGGTACCGGCATCGGCAGGGCCACCGCCCTGGCGTTGGCCGCCCGAGGACACCGCGTCGGCCTGGTGGGCCGACGCGGGGAACTCCTCGCCGCGGTGGCGGGGGAGATCCGCGCCGCGCACGGGCCGGACGCGGCCCACCACGCGGCACTCGACCTGACCGACCCCGAGGCCGTGGGCGCCGCCGCCCCGGACCTCGCCGAGCGCCTCGGCGGCGTGGACGTGCTCGTCAACAACGCCGGCGGCCTGCGTCCGGCACCCGGCTCCGACCTGGCGGGGACGGCGGCGGGCTGGACGGACGCGTGGTCGGCGAACGTGCTCACCGCCGTACTGCTCACCCAGGCGCTGCGCCCCCACCTCCGGGTCGACGGCGGCCGGATCGTCAACGTCAGCTCGATCGCCGCGCTGCGCGGTGGCGGCGCTTCCTACTCGGCGGTCAAGGCCGCCCTGCACGGCTGGACCTTCTCCCTCGCGGGCGAACTGGGCCCGAGCGGATGCACCGTGAACGCCGTGGCGCCCGGCTACGTCTCCGACACCGGGTTCTTCGGCGGCACGATGACCGACGAACGCCACGAGCGCCTGGTCGGCCAGACCGTCACCGGCCGCGCGGGAGCTCCGGAGGACGTCGCCGACGCGATCGCCTGGCTCGCCTCTCCCGGGGCACGGCACGTCACCGGGCAGATCGTCCAGGTCAACGGCGGCGCGTACATGGGCCGCTGAGGGGCGCGTCCACCGGGCCGCCGTCACCGACCGGGTTTCGGCGACGGCGGTCGGGGCGTTCTGAAGGGGGCGACTCGATTACCCTCGAAGTGCACCTTCTGCTCCCTGCGTGCTCCCCTTTCACGCCGCCCCGCCCCGAATGAGCGAGGTTCCCCTCAAGTGTCCACAGCCACCTTCACCGCCACCCTTCCCACGACCGTCACCGACCTGACTCCGGATGACCCGCTCCGGATCGGCCCCTACCGGCTGCTCAAACGGCTGGGAGCGGGCGGGATGGGTCTCGTGTACGCGGCCCGGGACGAGGGCGGTCAGCTGGTGGCCGTCAAACTGATCCACCCCGAGTACGCGTCGGCCGGCGACTTCCGTGCGCGTTTCGCGCGCGAGGTGGAACTGCTGGGCCGTGTGGGCGGCGCCTGTGCCGTGCCGCTGCTCAACGCCGACACCGAGGCCGCCCGCCCGTGGCTGGCGACCCCGCTCGTGCGCGGCATGACGCTGAGCGACTACCTGCGCAAGCACGGTCCGCTGGGAGAGGAACTGCTGCGCGGCCTCGCGGTGGGGGTGGCCGAGGCGCTGTCCCAGATCCACGAGGCGGGGATCGCGCACCGCGACCTCAAACCCTCGAACATCGTCCTGTCGCCGGAGGGTCCGCGGGTCCTGGACTTCGGGGTGGCGCGGGCGATCGACCAGACCGCCATCACCCGCACCGGGATGCTGAGCGGGTCGCCGGGGTGGATCAGCCCCGAGCACTACCGCGGCGAGCCGGTCTCGACCTCCGACGACGTGTTCGCGTGGGGTGCGCTGGTGGTGTACGCGGCGACGGGGCGCCCGCCGTTCGGCGCGGGGAACGCGGCGGCGGTGGCGCACCGGGTGCTGAACGTCCCCGCGGACGTCGAGGGCTTCTCCGGCCCCCTGGCCGACCTGGCGCTGCGCGCGCTGAGCAAGCAGGCGGCGGACCGCCCCACCGCGCTGGAACTGGTGCACGGCGTGGTCCAGGCCGCCTCTCCGGGACGGGCCATCGCACCGGTCCACGACGTCGGATCGGCGGCGGCGGTCACCGCCGGTGTGCTGGACCGCGACTGGCACGGCGTACGGACGGGATCCGAGCGCGAGTACGAGATCCCCGTGGCGGAGAGAGGCCGGGGCACGGGACGGGTCCTGGCCCGCACCGGTGCCGCGCTGGGGTCCCTGGTCCTGCTGGCGGGGCTCATCGCGGGCGGTGTCGCCCTCGGCCAGAACTGGGAGAGCCTGCCCATGGCCGCGTGGTTCACGACCGAGGAGGAGCCACAGGAACCCGCCCAGGAGCAACCGGCGGAGGAGCACCGCGTCCCGGGACCGGTCTCCACCGAGGAGCCCAGTGAGGAGCCGTCGGAGGAACCCTCCGAGGAGCCCAGTGAGGAGCCCAGTGAGGAGCCCAGTGAGGAGCCGTCGGAGGAGCCCTCCGAGGAGCCCTCGGACGAACCCGAACCCGAGGCCGAACCCGAGACCGAGGCCCCACAACCGCCGCCGACGGTGCCGTTGACCGTGTTCAACGCCGACGGGCCCTGCCAGGCCTCGCGCGCGCCGGAGTGCGGCCTGCGGCTGGTCCGCGACCCCTACGCCCCCTACGCCGCGAGTGGGAACCGTGCGGGCACGGTCTGGCACAATGACGCCCTCCAGGCGACGTGCCGGGTCACGAACGGCACCACCGTCACGGACGAGAGCGGGATGAGCACCAGCACCATGTACCTGGTGACCACAGGCGGCGGCGTCACCGGATGGCTGCCCGGCGCCCGCACGCGCGACACCGCCCACGTCCGCGTCTGCGAGCCCCACGAGATCTGACGGCCCGTCACCGGCGGCCGCCTCGGCACACGGCT
>NZ_ANAX01000165.1 GCF_000341065.1 Nocardiopsis halotolerans DSM 44410
TCGTGGGTGCCATGGCGCCGGTTGTGTCGGCGCGGTGCCGGCGGAGAACGGACGTGGCGTCAGCCGGCCGAGGCGAGGCGGGCCCGGGCCTCCATGAGAGCGAATCCCAGCAGGTTGAGGCCGCGCCAGCGCTCGGGGACCGTCGCGTGGTCGTTCCTGGCGCCCAGTCCGATCCCCCACACGCGGTCGCGGGGGCTGGCCTCCACCAGCACCCGGTTTCCCGTGCCGAGCAGGAACTCCCGCAGGTCCTCGTTCTGGCCGAACTTGGCGACGCTGCCGTCGACCACGATCCCGAACCGGGCCGCCTCCCACGCCTCCTGGTCGAAGCCGCGCACCTCCCGACCGATCACCTTGGCGTCCCGGGGGTGGCCCGCGGCGATGATCCGTTCCTCGGCCCCGGCGTCGTGGAACAGACGCGCCTTGGCGGCCATCATGTAGTGCTCGGCCGTGGGGTAGCCGACTCCGTCCACGGTGAAGTCGGCGGG
>NZ_ANAX01000166.1 GCF_000341065.1 Nocardiopsis halotolerans DSM 44410
GACACCCCTCCGGAGGCGGGCGGCTGGTGGCCCCAGAAGCACAGGTATCTGGCCCGCCCGGTCGAGGCGATCAGTTCCTCCACGGTGCGGGCGTCCGCGGGAGCTCGTGTGTCCGTCATGCGGGGGAGTGTTCCAGACGGCACCGACACACGGGCCGGGTTCCGCGCGGGCTCCACCCGGACCAGTGGCGGGTTCGCGTACGCCCCGGGCGGGTGTCGACACGCCCGGGACGGGATACGCGGACTCCGTAGTAGCGTTGCGGGGAACCTCGGAAGTCGTAGGTCAGAGGGGCTCCGTCCGCCGTGGCGCCGACGGTGGGCGGAGCGCCCCTCCAGCGCGCGGAGACCGCGAGGACCGCGGTCGTGCGGGCCACACCACCAGACCAGTCGGCCAACCGGCGGCTCCGCTCGGTGCCGTCCGCCAGCGGCGCCCCGTGGTCGAGGTGCGGGGACGGCATGCGCGTCGACCGCCGTGCCATGGACGTCCTCCGGTGACCGGGAGATGGGATATTTGACCGAAACACAGTCGAACTCTCACGTTGTTCCTGGGGGCACGGGCCCGATGGCCGAGACGAGGTGGCTCGACGAGGGGGAGCAGCAGACCTGGCGGGCCTTCCTGTCCGCGGTCAACCTGCTGGAGGGGGCGCTGGACCGGCAGCTCAGGCGGGACTCCGGCATGCCCCACGCCTACTACCAGATCCTCGTGAAGCTGTCCGAGGCGCCCGAGCACGAGCTGACGATGACCCGGCTGGCCCGGATGCTGCACTTCCCGGCCAGCCGCCTCTCGCACGCCGCCGCGCGCCTGGAGGAGGACGGGCTGATCTGCAGGTTCAAGCGGCCGGACAACCGGCGCACCACGATCGCCGGGCTCACGCCGAGGGGGATGGACGTGCTGCGTGCGGCGGCTCCGGGGCACGTGCACGAGGTGCGGCGCGTGCTCTTCGACGCGCTCACCGGCGACCAGGTCGCGCAACTGCGCGACGTCGCGGAGACCATGCTCGGTGTGCTCGACCCGGAGGGAAGGGAACCCCGGTACGCGGGGTCGGACGGTACCGTGCGCCAGGACTGAACCACATTCTGTTATCCGCTCTCACCAGGGTGGACGTCTGGTGGGAGAAATCTCCGGTTTTGGCACTCTATGTGTCTGGGCGGATGCGTATTATCATGTACCTTCCCAGGAAAAGGTTGTAGTCTCAAGCTTTGCGGCGAGGCCGCGACCTCCTCCTGGGGTACCCGCTCACAGAACAGGAACCGCTATGACCGAGAACCCGCTCATGTCACGGACGGGAGACGTCACCGCGCTGCTCGCGAGAGCGGCGGTGGGCGTCGTCTTCATCGCCCACGGCTGGCCGAAGCTGACCGGCCTCGAGGGCACCGCCCAGGGCTTCGCGTCCATGGGGATCCCCTTTCCCCAGTTCTCCGCCCTCCTGGGCGCCCTCATCGAGGTGGGCGGGGGCGCGGCCCTCGTCGTCGGCCTCGCCCTGCCCCTGACCGGACTCCTTCTCGCCTTCATGATGACCAGCGCCTACTTCTTCGCCCACATGGGCGACCCGCTGGTCGGCGGATTCGAGTTCCCGATGGTCCTCGGCGTCACCGCGCTGGCCCTCGGCTTCGCGGGCGGCCGTTACTCCCTGGACCGCCTCATGCCGTGGGGACGCCCCCGACGCCGGACCCCTGAACCCGTACCGGCCTCCTGAACAGGGCGTCGGGCCGTCCGTAGCCGGAAACGGACGGCCTGGCACCAGGAACCTCTTTCCTTTACTTGATTATCTTTATTCACTATTCGCACAGAACATCACCGCTTACCTTTGTGTCGTTGCCTTCGCTCTCCGGGGCTTTTGTGAATGATGGGTAGAATACGTGCACCGCAAACAGTGAGCGGGATCGCGCACCGGGGCCCGGTCCCGGGCGCCCCGCCCGCCGAACGGGAGCACCGTGTCCCACCTGGCCCCCCGTACGTTCGACCCCGACTGGCAACTGCGCGTCACCGACCGGCACGGCACGGCTCTCCACGGATCAGCGGTGCTGGTCGCGGCCGAGTACGCGGTCACCTGCGCCCACGTCGTCCGTGAGGCCGTGGCCGGGTCCGGGGCCGACGAGGCCGGACCCGGGAGCACCCTGCGCCTGGACGCCCCGCGCGGCGGACCGAGATGGGAGGCCACCGCCACGGTCACCGCCGACGGCTGGTGGTGGGAGACCTCCGCGCCCTGGGACGTGGCGGTCCTGCGCCTGGACCGCCCCGCCCCGGCGCGTCCCGCCGTCCCCGCACGCCACCGGGTCGGGGACCGCGTCCGCGTCCTCGGCTTTCCCCGCGCCGAGACCGGCCTCTGGGTGACCGGCCGGATCACGGGCACGGGCGGCAGCCGTTTCGGCTACGTCCAGATCGACGTCGACTCCGACGCGGGTTTCACCGTCCTGCCGGGCTCCAGCGGCAGCGGTGTCCGAGAGGAGAGGGAGGACGCCCTTCTCGGCCTGCTCTGCGAGGCGACCGGGAGCGGCGGGGCTGGCTGGATGATTCCGATGGAGGCGATCCCCCGGGTGTGGCCGACCGAGCGGACCGGCGCGGACGCGGTGGCGGCCGGTGGGCGGGAGGCGCTCACACGCACCGCCAGGGCGATGACGGACCTGCGCACCCTGCTCCTCCCCGATCTGCGCCTCGACCTCTACGTCGCGCTCGACCCCCGTCTGCGCCGCAGACTCCGCGCGGACCAGGACCTCCAGGCCTTCACCACACAGCTGGTCGTCCTCGCGCACGAGGAGTACGGCCTCCTCGGTGAGGTCCTCGGACTCCTCGACGAACGGGAGGACGGCAGTGCGGGGATGATCCGGGTCCGCGAGGCCGCGGCCCCGCTCCTGGGGAGCTCGTCCGGGTGAGGGAGGGGACGGCCGCGGTCGAGGAGAGGACGCCGCCGGGAGGGCCCGGGCCGCCCGTCTCCGCGGACGGAGGGGTGGAGGAACTGGTCGACGCCCTGTGCGAGATCCGGTGCGTCCTCCTCCCGTGGTCGCGCGAACAGCTGGTGTACCAACTGCCGACGCGGATACGGCGGAACCTGCGGATGGAGGGCTCGGCGGTCGAGTTCGCCCGGAACCTGGTCCGCCTCTGCCTGGATCAGGTGCGTCTCGGCTGCCTCGTGCGCTGGATCCTCCACCTGGAGGAGGGCGGCCGGAGCTCTCGGGAGGTGGCCAGGGCCGCGGAGCCGCTGCTCCACGCCGAGGAGTGGGAGCAGCTGTGCCACCTCCTGCCCGTCGGAACCACCGACGACGACGTCCGCCTCGTCCGCCGGGAGCTGCGGGAACACCACCCGGACGCGGTCGGCCGGGCCTTCGAGGCCGCCCGACCCGACCGTTTCGCCCTCTCCGAGGCGCCGCCGCGCACGGCCTGGGACCTGCTCGTGGACCTGGCCGAGATGTCCGTGCCCGAGGGCGGCGAGATCCCGCTGCGGGTGTTCTGCGCGCTGCTCCCCGCCGCCGTCCCCCTCCGTGACTGCGCCGACCTGGTCGCCCGCTGGAGCGGAGAGGGCCGCGACGACCCGTCCGCGCCGCAGGCGTCGCGGACCCCCGCGCGGCTCGTCGTCCACGTCACCCAGGTGGGGAGCAGGGACCGCTACGACGTGGAGTACTGGACGCTGCTCAGCGAGAGACGGGGGCGTGCGCCGGACTTCTGCGACCACGGCCACGCCGCGGACGTGGACCCCGAGCGCATCGGCGACCACGTCGGCGGCCTGCTCACCCTCATGGAGGTGGACCGCCGCACGGGTCACCACGAGGGCACGCGGGTCGAACTGGTGGGACGGCTGGACCTGCTCCGCCGCCTGGAGGCCGAACGATGGCAGGAGGCCGGGGAGGGCGGCCGGAGGCTGGGCGCCCGGGCCGAGGTGGTCTACCGGGCCGAGGAGCTGGTGGACCCCGCGCGCGGGGACACCGAGCGGGCCCGGCGCACCCGCGCCCGCCGCTGGGAGGGGCTCGAGGACACGTGCGAGGTCCTGCACCTGGACACCGCGCACGCCGCGGGGGAGCGGACGCGCAGGGACGGGCGAACCTACCGGGAGCCCCTGGCGGAGCGGCTCCAGAGCGACAGGATCGTCGTCCTCTCCGTCCCCTCGCATCTGGACGACTGCCACATGCCGGTCTGGTCGGCGATCACGATCGGGGTTCCGGTTGTGGTGTGGCGTTCCGCCAACAATGGACCGGGAATCAGTCCGTGGCTGAATCTGGGGAAGGTGGGGCGAGAGGTGGCGGTGTCGCCCGACAGAATACGGGCACTCCCCAAGGCGCTCCACCAATCCCGTTCGGGATGCGTTTCCCCGGACGATACCGGGTACATCGAAGAAAGCTTCGAGGTCGCCGTCTTCTACCACGACTCCCTTCCGGTTCTGCCCGCCCCCCGACAGATGACCCTCCCACAGCATCCGACAGCCCCCCTTGGGCGCGGCTCGAAGGGCCTGCCATGACCACACCAGCCGAACCCGGGTCGACCAACTCCGCGCCGGAGTGGTGGATCTTCCACGGCACAGGTCAGCCTCGCCCCCACCTGGACCTCACCGCCCAGCTCCCCCCGCCTCCCCGGTGGCGCACCTACGGCGGCGGACGGGACCCCGCCGGATCCGGCGCGGACTCCGTGCTCTACGACCCGGGGCGGGACGCCGCGGAGTCCGGGGCGGAGAGCGAACGCCACCTGGGCCCCGCCCTGCCCCGGGCCCTCCCGATCCCCCTGGGGCCGCACCGACGCCACCTGCTGGACAAGGCCAACGCGGCCATCTGCCTGCGCCGACCGCTGCTGCTGGTCGGGCCGCCGGGGGTCGGCAAGTCCAGCCTCGCCCACCAGATCGCCCGTGAACTGGGTCTGGGCCGGGTCCTGCGCTGGGCCGTGACCAGCCGGAGCACCGTGCGCGACGGCCTGTACTCCTACGACCCCCTGACCCAGATCCACGACCTCAACCTGGAGAACGCCCGGAACCGGGTCCTCGGCGTCCGGGACCGCCGGTACGCGGCGTCCGACGGCGCCGAGGCCGACGTGCACCTGCGCAGCAGCGCCGAGTCGATCGGCCGCTACCTCACCCTGGGCCCCCTGGGCACCGCCTTCCTGCCCACCCGGCTGCCCCGGGTCCTGCTGGTGGACGACTTCGACCTCGGCGACTACGACCTGCCCGGCGACCTGCTCGACCTCTTCGAGAACGGCGGCTACGGCATCCCCGAACTGGGCAGGCTCGCCAACGTGGCCGGGACGATCCGCGTGGCCACCGACGATCCCGGCCGTACGGCGGCGGTCAGGCACGGCGAGGTTCTCTGCTCGTCCTTCCCGATCACTGTTGTGACCTGCAATGACGACAGGGACCTGCCGCCCGCGTTCCTGCGCCGGTGCATCCCGGTCCGGATGGGGCCGCCGGACGAGGAGGAGCTGGTGGCGGCCGTGGCCGGGCACTTCGACGGCGAAGCGCCCGCCGGTACGCGGACCCTGGTCTCCGAGTTCCTGAGGAGGACCGCCGACGGCGACGGTCTCGCCGTGGACCAGCTGCTCAACGCCGTGCACCTGGTCGGTGCCATGGGGCGGGGGGAGCCCGGGCCGGAGCAGGTCCGCCACCTCTCCGACCTGCTCTGGCACCGTCTCACGGAAACCCCGGGATGAGCTCCGGGGAGCAGCCGGGGGACGACCGCCCCCGGGACTCCGGCGACCGGACGATCGGTGCCCTCGGGGGCCTGACGCCCATGGAGTGGGCGGACGCGGTCCATCTCGCGGCCCTCCAGGAGCGCGCCGGGGCCGCGCGGCGCGACCACCCGGTGCCGGGGAACGACGCTCCGGGGCCCGGGGAGCCCGACGGATCGCGCCCACCGCCCGATTCCGCGCCCTCCCCGCCCCCGCCGTCCGGGTTCCGGGAGGTGGCCTCCCCCCGCGCCGGACACACGCCCCGGGAACGCGCCCCGGAGCCGTCCCCGGCACCGGACCCGGGACCGCCGGACCCGGGTCCGCCGGAGGAGACCGTGCCGGAGGGGCGTCCGCCCGTGGAACCCCCCGGCCTCGTCCAGCCGGTCCTGGACCGGCGCCAGGAGCTGGTCACCGCCCTGCGCCCCTTCAACCTCAAGGAGGTCCGGGGGCGTCCGGACCGGGTCGACCCCGAGGGCACCGCGCGCAACTACGCCCGCTCGCTCCTGGACAGCCTCCACTGGGCCGAGGACGAGCGCGGGAGCGTCGGCGTCCCGGTGGTGCCGGAACTGCGCGCGGGCCGGGAGAGGGCGGTCGACCTCACCCTCCTCGTCGACGACGGCGTCACCATGGTCTTCCAGCGCGGACTGGTCGGGGAGTTCGTCCGGCTCGCGCGCTCCAGCGGGATCTTCCGCGAGGTCGTGCCCCTGTACTTCGACTCCGGCCGCACCGGTCGGCCGAGACCGCGGGACGAGCACGGGCGGCCGGGACGCCTCGGCGGGAGGGGGAGCGTACACGCGGTCCTGTTCCTCACCGACGGGCTCGGCGGCGCCTGGCGCGACCGGGGGTTCCAGGACTGGGTCGCCGGGATCGCGGACCGCGGCGCGGTCGCGATCCTCCACCTGCTCCGGCCCCGCCTGTGGCGACGCGGCGCGATCGCCACCGTTCCCATGGAGCTGGGCACATCCTGGCGAGCCGGGCCCGGTACCGCGAACACCCGTTACGTGCGGGAGCGGACGCTCACCGACCCGGTGGCGGAGGAGGACGGACGGGTCCCGGGGGTGCTCGTCCCCGTGCTGCCGCCGCACCCGCGCACGGTCCACGACTGGGCGGCCTTCGTGATGGGGCGGGGCCGCGGGCGACTGTGGGCGCACACCGCGGAGTTCCCCGCACGGGAGGCCCCCGTCCTCCCCGGGGCGCCGGACCAGGAGACGACGGCCTTCGACGCGGAGCGGGAGGCTCGGCGGTTCCGGCAGCTGGCCAGCCCCGAGGCGTTCGACCTGGCGGTGGCCCTGGCCGCCGTTCCGCTCGACCCGCGCCTGGTCGGGGCGGTCTGTGAGGACGTGCTGGGACGCGCCACGCCCTCGGAGCTGACGGAGGTCTTCTTCAGCGGCCTGGTGCGGATGGACGGCGGCGCGGGGGACGCGGACGGTCCGGTCCGGTGGGACTTCCAGCCGGGGGTCAGGCGGGCACTGCTGTCGCTGGGCGGCCGGGTCTCCGACATCCGCCGGATGCTGGGCCTGGCGGCGGAGCGCCTGCGGCGGGTGGATCCCTGGTTCGACGACCTCCTCCTCATGCTGCGGGGCAAGAACGTCGACGCGCCGAAAAGGACGCGGGCCTCCCGCCACTGGGCGAATTCCATGCTCCCCGCGGTGGAGAGCGCGGCCCTCACCCGGCATTACGCGAACCCCATCAGCGAGTACGCGGATATCGGTGGGACACGGGGGACTCGCGGTGCGAAGGAAACGCCGGAGATCAGACGGCCGCCCTCCACTGGTCTAGTATTGCCGCAGGTTTCCGGACCTGCGCTTGTGGACGAGAACAACGGCGGGAAGGCGCGGAACAGAACACCCTTTTCCGAACGGCCGGGGAAAGAAACTCATATGGCCACGAAACCGTCAATCGAGGATAGAATGCAGGACTCTGGTGACGTGTACAGCGATCGTACGGCCCGGTCGTCCGCGGGTGGCCGACCGCTCAACGCGGTCTGGGTTCAGGTTCCGCGCAGGAACAACGCCTTCACGGGCCGCGAGGAACTGCTCTCCGCGCTGAGGGCACAGCTGGTCATGGGACGACGGCAGGTCATCACCGCGTTGAACGGGATGTCGGGGGTCGGCAAGACCGAACTCGCGAAGGAGTACCTGTACCGGTACGCGTCCGACTACGACCTGATCTGCTGGATCCCCGCCGCCCACGGCAACCAGCTGCGCGAGAGCTTCTCGGTACTGGCCTCCCGGCTCAGGCTGGACAGCGCGGGCGCGGGCAGCGGGCACGTGTTGGAGAACGTGCTGGAGGCCCTGCGTCAGGGCACCGACTACCCGCGCTGGCTCCTCGTCTTCGACAACGCGCAGGCCCGGTCCGAACTGGATCAGTATCTTCCTGTCGGGGGCGAGGGCCACGTGATCATCACTTCTCGGGACTCCAGCTGGACGGTGCGGGGCGGCGACGCCTACCTCTCCGTCCGCGAGTTCGACCGGTCCGAGAGCATCGAGCTGCTGAAGCGGCGCGGTCCCGCGTCGCTGACCAGCGAGGAGGCCAACGAGCTGGCGCGCGAGCTGGGCGATCTGC
The DNA here is from genome assembly GCF_000341065.1 of Nocardiopsis halotolerans DSM 44410. Classification (GTDB taxonomy): domain Bacteria; phylum Actinomycetota; class Actinomycetes; order Streptosporangiales; family Streptosporangiaceae; genus Nocardiopsis; species Nocardiopsis halotolerans. Next base: position 8,209 of record NZ_ANAX01000166.1, read on the forward strand.
CGCTCGCGCTCAACCAGGCCGCCGTGTGGCTGCACGAGAGCGGTATGGCCACCCGGGAGTACCTGCGGCAGTTCGCGGAGAAGAGCGAGGAGATGCTCGCACTGCTGCGTCCGGTGGACAGCTCCTACCCGGTGGCCGTCGCCGCCGCGTGGAACGTGTCCCTGGACCGCCTGGCCACGACCAACCCCGCGGCGCTCCAGCTGCTCCAGCTCTGCTCCTTCATGGCGACGGCGCCCATCCCGCGGTCCCTGTTCAACTTCGCCCGGGGCATCGAGGGCCCGGCGGAGCTGCGCGGCGCCCTGGAGGACCCCGCCCGGCTCGGCATGGCCATCCGCGACATCGGGCGCAACAGCCTCGCCCACATCGACCACCAGCGCAACACCCTCTCCCTGCACCGGCTGGTGCAGCGCGCGGTCCAGGCGCCGATGAGCGAGGAGGAGCGCGAGGAGCTGCGCCACTGTGCCCACCAGCTGCTGGGCCGCAACGACCTCCAGGTGCTGGGGGCGGACTCCCTCGCCCGGTACACGGAGCTGTTGCCGCACGTGTGGGCCTCCGAACTGTGGAACTGCACCGACCCCTGGGCACGCAACCTGGTGGGACAGGTGTGCCGGATCGCGGTGGCCCGCCAGGAGTACGACGAGGCCCGTCAGCTGGGCGACATCGCCCACACGTTGTGGCGGCGGCAGCTGGGGGAGAGGCACCCCGCGACCCTGGGCATGGCCGTGAAGGTCTCCACGGCCATGCGCGGACAGGGCTACCTGGAGCAGGCCCTCGACCTGTGCGGGTCCACGCTGGAGATCCTGCGGGAGGAGCAGAGCCCCGAGGACCCCGAGACCCTGGAGGCGGAGATCCAGTACATCCGCACCCTGCGTTTCGTGGGCCGGTTCCGGGACTCGCTGACCGCCGCCGCCGACGCCTACCACCGCCGGGTGCGCCTCTTCGGCGAGGACGATCCGCACACCCTGCTCACCGCGCACTTCCGCGCCTTCAACCTCCTGCTCAGCGGTGACCCCCAGGCCGCGACCGAGCAGTACCGCGACACCCTGACCCGGCTGGAGGCCGTCTTCGGCCCCGACCACCCGCGCACCCTGGGCACCAACAACGGCTACGCCGAGGCGCTGATGGAGAGGGGCCGGTACCGGGAGGCGGAGGAGGTCCAGGCCAACCAGGTCGACCGGGTCATCGAACTCCTCGGGGACGAGGACGACAACAACGTCCTCATCAACCAACGCACCCTGGCCGTCATGCGCCGACGCGTGGGCCACCACAGGGAGGCCCTCGCCCTCTCCGAGAGGGTCTGGCAGCGCTTCCGGGTCAAGTACGGCGTGGACGACAACGAGACCATGTACGCGGCGCTCGTGCACTCCATGTCGCTGAGCGCGGTCCACCAGTACGACGAGGCGCTGGAGCTGGCCCAGACCACCGGCGAGCGCTACGTCAAGCTCCTGGGGGAGCGGCACCCCTACGTCGGGGCGGCCGACGTCAACAGGGCGATCGTCCTGCGTCACCTCGGCCGGGTGGGGGAGGCACGCGAGCTGGACGAGCGTTCCCTGGAGCTGTTCCTGGACCGGGTCGGCGCGCACCATCCCAGCAGCCTCGCCTGCATGGTGAACCTGGCCAACGACCACTTCCTCACGGGGGACGCGGTCGGTGCCAGGGAGAGGGACGAGGAGGCGCTGCGCGGCTGCGCGAGGGAACTGGGGGAGTCGCATCCGATGACCCTGCTGGCGCGGCGCAACCTGCTCGTGGACCGCAGGGCCCAGGGCGAGGACGTCGACGCCGAGTTCGTCGCCGTGGAGGACCGCTACCGCGAGGTCATGGGGCCGGATCACCCCGCCACGCTCAGCATCCGCAAGACCGTGCGCGGCGACGCCGACATCTACCTCTCCCAGATGTGACCGCCGGGGTCCGGGGAGGCGCTGCCCGCTCCCCGGACCGCGCGGTCAGGCGTCCACGGCGATCCGGAGCAGCGCGACCCACTGGTGCGCGGGCAGGGCCAGAGTCGCGTGGTCCCGGTGTGTGGAGTCCCGGAGTCCGACGCACCGGGGCGGCCTCAGCATGACCTCGACGCAGCTCGCACTTTCTCCGCTGCTGTGGCTCGACGTGCGCCACCGGCCGGGCTCCCGTCCCAACCCTTTCACGGACGCTCCCGCACGTTCTGTCCTCGCTGGTCGTTCCTACACACGCGGCGGCCTCGATTCTCCCAGTTCCACCATTGGTTGCTTCCGTTTCCCGAGCCGCCCCGAAAGGACGGTCGGCTCCGGTTCGCTTATGTATTCCGATGATTTCAGGGGCCGACTTGTACATGCCCACTGGGATGATGATCATGTTGTCCGGACTCCTCCGTTCCGGGACCAGGGCATAAAGTGGCGCGCATGATGCGCCCCTCGGCGGTGCCGGGGCGGGGTGATCGGCGTCCCCACACCACTCACACCGGTTTCTGTTCCGCAGTGCCCGTACCTGTGGGCACCACGGCCACACGTGTGCGGGTGGCGCGGGGCGGGCGAGGTAATTCCCCCACTCCCCACCAGGGAGAATCCGCTTTACCCGGAAACTCCCCGGGGCCGGGGAGTTTCCTTCCATTGTCGGGGAGGTGTCGGCCGCTGCCACCCGACCGCGGAGCATACAATTGCGCCTCCGGAATGGCCGACAAGGCCCGGAGCTGGCCGAATTCTCCGTTCCGCCGGCGGGTCGGGGCCCGGGCGGGAGGCGGGGCGCACCCCGGCGGTGTGCCGTGACCGGGGCGAACACTGCCTACCATGCTGGACATGCGCATTCTCGTGGTCGAGGACGACGACCGTGTCGCCCGCGGTCTGGTGACCGCCCTCCGGTCGGCGTCCTTCGAGGTCCAGAGGGTCGCCACCGCCGAACGCGCCCTGAGCGCCCCGTCCGCCGACGTCGTCCTCCTCGACCTCGGCCTTCCCGACACCGACGGCATCGACCTGCTCCGCAGGCTCCGCGACCGCCCGCAGACCGCCATCATCGCCGTGACCGCACGGGGTGAGGAACGCGACCGGGTACGCGGCCTCAGGGCCGGGGCCGACGACTACGTCGTCAAACCGTTCGGTGTCGCCGAGCTCCTCGCCCGCATCGACGCCGTCCTGCGCCGCACCCGGGCCGCGCGGGCCGAGGCCGCCGACGAGGAACCTCCCCTGCGGATCGGTGAACTCACCGTCGACCCGGGCTCCCGAGCGGCCAGCGTCGGCGACACGGAACTCCAGCTGACCCGCAAGGAGTTCGACCTGCTCTCCCTCCTGGTCTCGCGCTCTCCGTCGGTCGTCGCCCGCGACCAGATCCTCGACCAGGTGTGGGGCACGGCCTGGGAGGCCTCCTCCAGGACCCTGGACACCCACATCGGCTCGCTGCGGGCCAAACTCGGCCACGCCGTGCGGATCCGGACCGTGCGCGGTGTCGGCTACCTCCTCGACCGGGCCTGAGCCTTGCTCCGCAGACTGCTCGCCATCCTGCTGCCCGCCGCGTTCGTCCTGGTCGCCGCGGCGGTCATCCCCCTGGGAACGGTCATCGCCCAACAGCGGACCCAGGAGGTCTACGTCGACCGCCTGGGGGACGCGGGCCGCTTCGCCTCCCTGGCGCGTACCGCCCTGGAGACCGATCGCCCGGAGGCGCTCGTCCAGGAACTGGACCGGTACGAGGCGCTCTACGGCATCCCGGTGGTCGTGGTCGCCCCCAACAGGGACATCATCGCCGGGTCCGGAAGCCTGGCACACCAGCGCGCGGTACTCGCGGAACTGGGTTCGCCCGAGACCCTCACCGTCGCCCTGGCCGGGGAGCGCCCGGCCCCGCCCACCACCGTCCGGCCCTGGGACTCCTCGCCCCTGGTGATCGCCGAGCCCATCGGTCGGGACAGCGAGGTGGCCGGGGCGGTCATCCTGGCAGCCCCCACCGACCGCCTCGGCACCGACATCCTCGGCTCCTGGGGCTGGCTCGCCCTGTTCAGCCTGGTGCCCCTGGGGCTGTTGGTGACCGCATCGCTGCCGCTGTCGCGCTGGGTCCTGCGGCCCATCGGACGGTTGGACGCCGCCACCACCGCGGTCGCCTCGGGGGACCTGGACGTGCGGGTGGACGCCGAGCGCGGTCCGCCGGAGCTGCGCCGTCTCACCGAGTCCTTCAACACGATGGTCGGTGTGGTGAGCGGGGCGCTCGAACGCCAGCGTGCCTTCGTCTCCGAGGCCTCCCACCAGTTGCGCAACCCCCTGGCCAGCCTGCGCCTGGCGGTCGAGAACCTCGCGCCGCACCTCACCACGGAGGAGGCCCGGGAGGCCCACGCCGTGGCCGTGGACGAGACCACGGCCATGCACCGGATGCTCAACTCCCTGCTGGCCGCGACCCGCCTGGAGAGCGTCACCGGCACCGAGGCGGTGGAGGTGTCCGAGGTGCTGGAGAGCCGTGTGGAGCGCTGGCGCGCCCTGGGCGGGGCACGCGGAATGGCGGTGTCCGTCGACGTTCCCGAGGGGATGCGGGTCCTCGCGCCGGCCGGAGGCCTGGGCAGCATCCTCGACGAGCTGGTGAGCAACGCCCTGCGCCTGTCCGGCGGAACCCGGGTGGAGGTGCGCGCCGAGGAGGGCGATCCCGCGCGGATCAGCGTCCTCGACGACGGGGAGGGGCTTCCGGAGGAGGAGCGCGAGGCCGCCCTGGACCGTTTCTGGCGTTCGTCCCGACACCAGAACACCGAGGGGACCGGTATGGGGCTGGCGATCGTCGCCGACCTGGTCCGCGACGCCGGAGGCGGGCTGACGCTGGGCGAGGGCCTGGACCGGACCGGGTTCGGCGTGGTGCTCACCCTGCCGCGCGCGGACTGACCCGGGTTCGGCGAAGCGTTCGCGGAGACCGCCGTGCGCGCCCGCCGCCCGGACCGCCCGGCGGTCAGGAGGGTTTGTTGTCCCGGTACCAGCGCGCGGCCCCCGGGTGGAGGGGTACCACGCCGGTCGAGATGCCGGTGCGCACGTTGATCTGGGCCGCCTCGGGCCGGGTGGCGGCGATCCGCCGCGCGCCGGTGTAGACGGTGTCGGCGACCACGTGGGCGAGGTCGTCGGGCAGGTCGGCCGGACACAGCAGCAGGTTCGGCACGGACATGGTGGGACAGGCGGGTACGCCCTCGTAGGTCGTTCCCGGGATGGTGGCGGGGAAGTACGTCACGGGGTGGGACTCGGCCATCACCGCCGCCGTGTCGGAGAGGTCGATCAGGCGCGTCGCGTGCTCGCGGGCCAGTTCGGCGATGGCCGGTGTGGGCAGCCCGGTCAGCGAGAACATCGCGTCGATCTCCCCGCGCGAGAGCGCCTCGGCGGAGGACGCCTGGTCCAGGCGTACCTCCTCCATCTCCAGCCCGGTCTCCTCGACGATCTGGTCCACGGTGAACCCGGTGCCGGAGCCGGACGCGCCGACCGAGACGCGCCGGCCCTCCAGGTCGTCCAGGCCGCGCACGGGCGACCCGTCCAGGACCACGAGGTGCACGAAGCTGTCGTAGAGGCGGCCGATCGCGCGGAGGGGACCGGACTCCGCCACCTCCTCGGCGAGGATGGAGTCGAGGTTGGCCAGGCCCAGGTCGGCCTCGCCCGCCTCGATGAGGCGCAGGTTGTCGTGCGAGGCGCCGGTCTCGACGGACCGCACCCGGGTGTCGGGCAGGCGGGCGTCCAGCAGCTCCGCGATCTCCGCGCCGATCTCCCGGTACACGGCCCCGGGCGGGCCCGTGGCCACCACGAGCGACGGCGGCGAGGGAGAGGGGCCGCGCCACGCGCACCCGCCCAACGCGACCGCGACGACGGCACCCGCGGCTCCCCGCAGGGCAGCGCGCCGGTGAGGTCCTCTTGGATGCATACGTGCAGCTTAGGCGCCACGGAACGGATCACTGAGTGTCCCAGGTCACTGGCGCTCGGTGGCCCAATGTCAGAGGAACCTCAAATCTCGGGTGAGAGCTTGGCCACGGAATGGGGAGATCACCACCATCACTATGTCAAGTCGGATTAACCGGACGGTAAGGCCCACGACACATCGGAGGAGACATGACGTCCAAGCAGGGTGTCGACGCGCCCGACACCACATCCCCCACACAGGACGGCAGGCCCACGAAGGGCACTCCGCCCTCACGTGTCATCGGGCTGGTCGCGGGCCCCCTGGTCGGCCTGCTGGTCTACTTCCTCATGCCGGACATGCCGCTGCCCCTCGCCGAGGGCGAGCAGGGCGAGCCGACCCTGTCGGCCAACGGGCGCGCGGTGGCCGCGGTGACGGCGTTCATCGCCATCTGGTGGGCCACCGAGGCCATCCCGATCCCGGTCGCCTCACTGCTGCCGCTGGTGCTCTTCCCCGTCCTGCTGGAGGGCACCTCCGTCGACGACGTCGCCTCGTCCTACGGCTCGGACACGATCTTCCTGTTCATGGGCGGCTTCATGCTCGCCCTGGCGATGCAGAAGTGGAACCTGCACAAGCGGATCGCGCTCTTCATCGTCTCCAAGGTCGGCTCCAACACGGCGGGCCTCGTCGGCGGCTTCATGATCGCCACCGGGTTCATCACCATGTGGGTGTCGAACACGGCCACCAGCGTGATGATGCTTCCCGTCGGCCTCTCGGTCGTCGCGCTGATCACCCAGTTCCGTGACGGGAGGACCGACGCGAACTTCGCCACCGCGCTCATGCTCGGTATCGCCTACTCGTCCTCCATCGGTTCGGTGGCCACCATCATCGGCACGCCGCCCAACGTCCTGATGGTCGGCTACCTCTCCGACGTCCACGGCATCGACATCGGCTTCGGCGAGTGGATGCTGGTCGGTCTGCCGCTGGCCGCGATCTTCATGCTCATCGCCTGGTTCGTCCTGGTGAAGGTCTTCCCGCCGCAGGTCAAGAAGGTCGAGGGCGCGCAGGAGCTCATCCGCGGGGAGCTCGACGAGATGGGCCCGATGTCGCGCGGCGAGAAGTTCGTGCTCGCGATCTTCGCCTTCGCGGCGCTCTCCTGGATCTTCGTCCCGATCCTGGCCGACACCGAGACCATCGGCGGCGCCCTGCCGTGGCTGGGCAACATCAGCGACGCCGGTGTCGCGATGACCGTCGCGGTCCTGCTCTTCCTCGTCCCGGTCAACCGCGGGAACCGTCTGCTGGACTGGGACACCGCCGTCCAGCTCCCGTGGGGCGTCCTGCTGCTCTTCGGCGGCGGCCTGGCCATCTCCGGGCAGTTCACCGACTCCGGACTGAGCAACTGGATCGGTAACCAGGTCTCCGTCCTCCAGGGCGTGCCCGCATGGGTGCTGATCCTGGTCGCGGCCGGGCTGGTCCTGTTCCTGACCGAGCTCACCAGCAACACCGCCACCGCCGCCACCTTCCTGCCGATCCTCGGCGGTGTCGCGGTCGGCATGGACATCAGCGTCCTGTCCCTGGTGGTCCCGGTGGCCCTCGCCGCCACGATGGCCTTCATGCTCCCGGTGGCCACCCCGCCGAACGCGATCGTCTTCGGCTCCGGCCACGTGCGGATCGCCCAGATGATGAAGGGCGGCGTCTGGCTCAACATCATCGCGATCCTCATGATCCTGGTCGCGATGTACACCGTGGTCAGTTGGGTCCTGGGCGTCAGCCTCTAGGAACGCGGCCGTCCGCTCCCCCGCCCCCGGCCCCAAGGGTCGGGGGCGGGGGAGCCTTTCGTCGTCTCCGCGCCCTTCGGTGCGGTGGTCGAGACGGGTTACCGGACCGTCCTGTTCGCCGCGATCCCGCGCTCGGAGCGAGGTTCGGCGGCCTGCCGCCAAGCGACTGTCGCGACAGGAGAAGGGGACTTGTCGAGATCCTCGGCCGGGGCGGCCCAACCCGGAGCCTGACGGGGACGACCGTTGAGCTCGGCGGCCACCCCGTCCAACTCCCCCTGCGACGGAGAAACGGCCCGCCTCCCCGAACTCAAGAACGGGAGGCGGGCCGTCGCGCGCGGTCGTCCGTGTCCGCCTACTCGGACGGATCGCCGGTGGTGTCGGCCCGGCGTTCCAGCTTCCGGTAGTGCCGGGACCGGGCGCCCAGGATGAACGTGGCGAGAAGGGTCGCGACCAGGGAGGCGACCAGCACACCCGTCTTGGCGTGCGCCAGGTGCTCGGGCGCGTCCGCGAACGTCAGCTCGGTGATCAGCAGGGACACGGTGAAGCCGATACCGGCCAGCTGCGACATGCCGACGATGTCGATCCACCTCAGGTCCGGGTTGAGCTCGGCGCTGGTCACCTTCGTGGTCAGCCACGCGCCGCCCGCGATACCGACCATCTTTCCGAGGACGAGGCCCGCGATGATGCCCAGCGCGGCGCTGTCGGTGAGGACCTGGCCGAAGCCGTCGAAGACCACCCCGGCGGAGAAGAACGCGAAGATCGGCAGGGCCAGACCCGCGGACCAGGGCCGCAGCAGCTGCTCCACGCCGTGGCTGGGGTCGTGCTTCTCACCGGGCAGCTTGTTGGTGCGCATGAGCAGACCCATGGCCACGCCCGCGATGGTGGCGTGTACGCCGCTCTCGTGGACCAGGAACCAGATCACGAGGGCCAGGGGGACGTAGACCAGCCAGTTGGGGACCACCGACGCGTTGAACCTGGCGGCCAGCCCCCTGCCCCGCTGGAGGTACCAGAAGACCGCCAGACCCACGACGGCGGCCAGCAGGGACAGGAAGTGGATACCCGAGGTGTAGAAGACCGCGATGACGATGATCGCGCCGAGGTCGTCCACGATCGCCAGCGTCAGGAGGAAGGTCCGCAGCGCGGTCGGCAGCCCCCGGCCGACCACCGCGAGGATCGCGACGGCGAACGCGATGTCGGTCGCCATCGGGATGCCCCACCCGTGGATGGTGTCGGGCGAGGTGAAGTTGATGGCGGCGTAGATGACGGCGGGCACGATCATGCCGCAGACGGCGGCGACGATCGGCAGCATGGCGCGCCTGGGGTTGCGCAGCTCGCCGTGGACGAACTCCTGTTTGAGCTCGTTGCCGACGACGAAGAAGAAGATCGCGAGGAGTCCGTCGGCCGCCCAGGTCTCCAGGGACAGGTTCAGGTGCAGGGCCTCGGGGCCGAAGGTGATCGAGCGCAGGTTCTCGTAGACCTCGCCGAGGGGCGAGTTGATCCAGACGAGCGCGAGGGCTGCGGCGCCGATCAGCAGGAAGCCGCCGACGCTGTCGTTGCGGAGCACATCGGCGAGCCGGGAGAGCGGTCCCGGCCTCTCAGCGCGCAGGATCGGATCAATACTCATGTGCAACTTTCCGGGTGTACGACGATCAGGACTCGCCGACCAGTCTTCCCGGCACACCTAGGCACTCGCGCGCCTCGCCCATGCTCGCCGAAGATGGGATGAATGTCCAGTCCAGGGGTGGTGTGCCCGTTCCGAGCGGCACGCCAACACGGGTGAAGTACAGTCTTCCGGAGGTGTGCCGGGAAGACTGGTCGGTGGTCGTTGTCGCCTACGCTGAAACCACAGGTGTCCCATGCCCGAGACCAGTCCGCGGGACGGCGGCCCCCACGACGGCAGGCCGCGCGTCGGGGGCCCGCGAGGCGGGTGCGTCTACCGCTCCGAGGCCGGGGAGCGCCAGATCCGCGCCTGGTGCGAACAGCGGATCGCCGCGTGGTCCGAACTCACCGCGCTACCCGTGACCGACACCGCACTCGGCCCCACACGCGCCTTCCGCACCACGCGTACCACTGACCGGGAGACGCCCCCGGTGCTCGTCCTGAGCGGGACCAACTTCAACTCGGCGACGTCGGTGGACTGCGCCCGGGTCATCGCCCGCGACCGGGAGGTCGTCCTGGTCGACCTGCCCGGACAGCCGGGGCTCAGCGCCGGTGTCCGGCCGCGGACGGAGAGGGCGGCGGCCTACGGCTCCTGGTTCGACGAGGTGCTCCCCAGGCTCACCGACCGTCCCGTCACGGTGCTCGCCCACTCGCTCGGAGCGGTCGTGGCACTGGCGTCCAAACCCTCCCCGCTCGTCCACGCCCTGGTCCTGGTCGGTCCGGCGGGCCTGACCTCGGCGGCCGTGAGCTCCCAGCTGATGCGGGTCGCCCTTCCGTGGATGATCGGCCCGCGCGAGGACAAGAGCACCCGCCTGCTCAACTTCATGAGCGGCCCCGGGTACGCCGCCACGGGCACGCACCCCCACGCCGAGTGGATGACGCTGGTCGGCCGCCACTGCCGGACCAGCCTGGCCCCGGGGGCCCTGCCGCTGGAGTGCCTGCGCCCCTGGGGGGACACCCCCGTCATCGTGGCCACCGGCTCCCACGACGTGTTCTACTCCCCCGCGCGCCTGCACGGCCCGGCCCACCGCTTCCTGGACGCGGACGTGGCCGTCCTGGAGGGGGCGGGCCACCTGGCACTGGACGAGCGGCCCGAGCGGATCGCCGAGCTGATCCGCTCGGTGGACTGACACGCCCGGTGGACCGCCGCGTCCCCTCCCAGCGGTGAGGGGACGGCCGGGACCGCCCCCCTCGCGCGGTGGAGTCGGAGGACGGTCGTCGGCCCGCGGCCTCCTCCTTCCGCCGCCGTGCTCGGGGCGGCGATCGGACCGGACACACGTCCGCCCCCGGAGCCGGATGACCGGTTCCGGGGGCGGACGCGCGGGGCGGACCCCGTCAGGCCTTGCGGTTCTCGCCCAGCTCCTCCTCGATGGGGTTGACCGGTCGGCTCTCCTTCGTCGACTCGGACATACCGGGCTTGGTGTGCTCCCTGCGCAGCTGCGCACGCGCGGACTCCGTGTGCGAGTCCGTCTCGGAGCGGGGCAGGGGCACCGAACGCAGCACCTCTTCACGCTGGTTGTACTGGGCGGGCGGGATGGACCGCAGGGCGCTGAGCAGTTCCTCGTCGGCGCCCGCGTCCCGGGCGCGGGCCACGATCCGGTCCTTGTCCACGGGAAAGTCCAGCTCTCCCAGGATGTCCTGTAGCCCCTCGATGCCACGCTTGACGCTCATGTCAGTCCCTCCGACTCGTGCGGGGGTCGGGCCGCTCGCGCCGGTCAACAGCGGTGGGCGGCCTGACCTGCGGTGACACGGAGACTGACTACCCGGTCGAGGAGAGCCCCAACCGTCCGCCGCCCCGGCCCCGTCAGGGGACCGGGGCGGCGGACGGGGCGCACCGCCCCGCTACGCGTCCTTCTCCCGCTCGGGGCGCAGCAGCGGCATGACCCTCTCACCGAACTCCGCCAGGTCGGCGTGGTAGTCCGGGAAGATCAGCATCAGACCGTCGAGCTCGGCGTACTCCACGATCTCGCGGATACGCCCGGCCACCGTCTCCGGGGACCCCGTGACGAACGGCGTCTGGAACGCCTCGTCCTCGGGGCGCTCGGAGGTCAGCGACAGGGCCTTGTCCAGGGGCAGGCCCCACGACCGCTTCATGTTGACGAGGGCGTCGATGTCCGCGCCGCGGCCGTACTCCAGCCTCCGCTCCTCGGCGGCGGCGTCGGTCTCGTCCATGACGACGGTGAGCATCGAGTACGTCCGGATGCTCCGCCCCTCCTTCGCGGCGCGCTCCTTGACGTCACGGCTGGCGGTGCGCAGACCGGGCAGGTCCTCCGCGGTCAGGAACGAGCCGTCGCAGTGCCGGGCCTGGAAGTTCAGGCCGGTGTCGGAGCGGCCCGCGCTGATCAGGGTCGGCGCGGGGGAGGGGTGCGGCCGCGAGCGGCAGTCGTCGAGGTGGAAGAACTCGCCGTCGTGGGTCACCGAGTCCTCGGTCCACAGCCGCTTGAGGACGCTGGTCCACTCCTCGGTGTAGCGGTACCGGTCGCCGTGGCCGATGTCCTCGCGCCACAGACCCATCTGGGCGAACTCGTCCACGTAGGAGCCCACCACGATGTTCATCCCGGCCCGGCCACCACTGACGTCCTGGAGGGTGGTGTACATCTTGGCCGCGAGGGCCGGGTGGAACAGGTTCGTGTGCACGGTCGCCCACACCTTGACGTGCTCGGTGGCCTCCGCGAGCCCCGACATCATCGTCATCGACTCGAGGGTGCGACCCCAGTGGTCGGTCGCGCCGTCGTAGCCGCGCCACTTGCCCATGGACATGACGAAGTCGAGTCCGTAGGCGTCGGCCAGGACCGCGGCCTTCTTGTTGTACTCGTAGGTCGCCTCGGGGTGCGGTGCGGTCTCCGAGACGATCCACCCCCCGTTGCCGATGGGCAGGAAGATGCCGTACTCGGTCTCGGCGGCCGAAGACCCGCCTGGTTCTGACATCCCTGGTTCCTCGTTTCTTGCTCTCACGTCCCGGGCCGTGTACGCCCCGGGACGTCCTTCGCGCGCCAGGCGCGGTTTTCGGGGTGCGCCCCGCGCCGCGCGGTGTCGCGCGGCGCCGGGGCCGTGCGGCCTTCACCGGGTGGACGGTCCGTGTCCCGTCCACCGCCGTGTCCGGCCGGCGGCTACTCTCCGCCGGGCCAGTCCACCTGTCCGGCGATGTGGACGGCCTCCAGGTAGCGGGGGTCGAACAGGGGCTCCAGTTCGGGCATCTCGTCGAGCTGGTCGTTGTCGATGAGCGTCCGGACCTCGGCCTCGGTCAGGCTCAGGTCGATGTAGCCCCTCGTGGAGTCGTCGGGGGTGGAGGCCTTCACCAGCTCCTGCTCGGCGTTCCAGATGCGCAGGTTGTGCTCGGAGTCGTATCCCGCCTCGGCCAGATCGGCGGCGTACCCGACGCACTCCTCACCGTTCTCCTGGCAGTGGTCGAAGGCGCGGGCGAGCGCCCGCAGGTAGTCCTCCACCACCGTCCGGTTCTCCTCGGCCCACTCCGGGTTGGTGGCCATCACCCCGAATGAACCCACGACCCCGTACTCCTCGGGGAGCCACTCGTTGAACTCCTCGCCCATGTTGGTGAGGAGGAAGGGCTCGTTGGAGCGGAACGCGGTCAGTGCCTGCACCTGGTCGCGGGGCAGCACGCTGGGGTCGTAGCCGACCTCCACGATCTCCAGGCTGTCCATGTCGACCCCGGCTTCGGTGAGCATGGCCGCCAGGGGCGCGGGCACCATGCCCTTGTGGCCCAGGGTGGTACCCTCCAGGTCCTTGAGCTCCTCGATGTCCGTGCCGGTCAGCAGGCTGGCGATGGGGACGTGCCCGTAGGTGGAGATGCCGATGACGTTGTGTCCGGCGTTGTTGGCCTGGACGACCTCGGCCTCGTTGCCCAGGGACGTGAAGTGGGCGGTGCCCGCCGACACCAGTTGGGAGTTGCCGATGGTGTCACCGCTGCCCGGCTTGATCTCCACGTCCAGGCACACGGCCTCGAAGTAGCCGAGGGCGTCGGCGGCGATGGCCTCCAGGATGCTGACCGAGGACTGGTACTGGTAACCGGTGATGTAGGTGATCGTCCCGGCGGCGCGGTTGGTCTCGCAGCGCTCCTCGCCGATCACGGTGGCGACCTCGGGGGTGTCCTCGGTGGCCTCCTCCCCGGCGCACGCGGCGGTGAGGAGGAGGACCGACGCCGCTGCCGCCGCTGCGAGTGAGCGTTGGCGTCGACGACGGGGGCGGTGAGGCGGAGTGGTCATGGGGATGTGTTCCTTAGGAGGTGGGGCGCTGCTGGGACTCGTGCCAGAACAGCAGCCTGCGTTCGAGGACGGTGATGAGTGCGAGCATCAGCACGCCCATGGCGGCCAGACAGGCGACGGCCGCGTAGACGTACTCCAACCGGGCGGTCGCGGCCGAGTTGCGGATCATCGTGCCGAGCCCGCTTGAGGACCCGGCCGCGACGAACTCCGCGACCACGGCGCCCACGATGGACAGGGGGAACACCACTCGCAGCGCGGCGAGGGTGTAGGGGAGGCTGCTGGGGATGCGCAGCCGGAACAGCACCTCCATGCGGGAGGCGTGCAGGGTGGAGAAGACGTGCAGGACGGGGACGGACACCGACCGCAGTCCCGTGGTCACGTTGATGAGCACGGGGAAGAACGTGATGATCGCGGTGACGATGACCTTGGGGGTCATGCCGAACCCGAACGCCACCACCAGCGCGGGGGCGAGCGCGACGACCGGGGTCACGTTCAGGACCACGGCCATCGGCATGATCGCGCGCCGCAGCAACGGGATCTCCGACATCAGCAGGGAGAGCACGAACGCCGTGCCCGCGCCGCAGGCCACACCCGACAGCGCGATGCTCAGGGTGGACCAGGCGTTGTCCAGGAACAGCGCGGGGTCCTCGACGAGGACCGCTCCGACCTCAGCCAGCGGAGGCAGGAGGTAGGGCTGGTCCTCCGCGATCGCCGACCAGGCGAAGCCGAAGAGCACCACCGCGACGGCGGTGGGCAGCCACAGGCCGATCCCCAGTCCGAGTCGACGTCGGCGGGGGGCACGGCGGTGCGGGTGCGCCTCGTGGCCCGGGCGGGGCCGGGCGGGCGTGCTGGTGGCCACGGTCTCTCCTCCTCTCACAGCGGAACGAGGTCGTCGGGGGCGGCTCCGGCCTCCCAGGCGGACTGGAGGGACGCGCGGACGCGGTCCTCCAGGGCGTGCATGTGCGGTCCGCTCACCACGTCCCTGTCCCGGGGCCGGGGCAGGTCGACGGGCAGCACCTCGTGCACCCGGCCGGGCCGGGCGGACATCACGACGATCCGGTCGGAGAGCGTGACCGCCTCACGTACGGAGTGGGTGACGAACACGACCGTCGTGGACATGTGCTCCCACATGTTGAGGAGCTGGAGCTGGAGCGCCTCGCGGGTGAACTCGTCCAGGGCGGAGAAGGGCTCGTCCATCAGCAGGAGGTCGGGCCGCAGGCCGAAGGCACGGGCGATCGCGACGCGCTGCTTCATCCCGCCGGACAGTTCGTGCGGGTACTTGCGTGCGGCGTCGTCCAGGCCCACCATGCGCAGCAGCTGGTCGGGGTCCTCGCTGCCCCTTCCGGCCCGGCGGTTGACCCGTGAGGGCAGGGACACGTTGCGCCGGACGTTGAGCCACGGCAGCAGGGCGGGGGTCTGGGGGACCAGGCCCACCGCCTTGGCCTCGCACATGTGCTTGGGGGTGGAGCCGAAGACGGTGACGTCGCCGCTGTCGTGGCCCTCCAGCCCGGCGATCACCCGCAGCAGGGTGGACTTGCCGCAGCCGCTGGGGCCGATGAGGCTGACGAAGTGGCGGCGCGGGATCTCCAGGTCGATGCCGTCGAGCGCGGGGCGGAGCGGGTCACCGCCCTCGTACGTCTTGGTGAGCCCGCGCACCTCGATACGGTCGTCGCTCACGTGGCACTCCACCATCGGTGCGCGCGGTCGTGGGTGCGGTGGACCGGGTCTGCGGTGCTCCGGTCAGGTTCCGGCCGTTGTGGGGATGCCATACTGCTCCTCTTCGTGCGTGGTCGGATGATTGCACACCGTGTCCTCGGTGGTGAACAGGTGTGTGCCGGACGAAAACGGACGCGCAGGTCACGAAGGTGCGGCTTCATCGACCGGAAAGGGGGTCGGGCGGTACGGAGCCGGAGCGGGGCACGCGGTGCCGACGGGCGGCGCGGGGCGCATGGTGGAGCCGGGGGAGACCGTGGCGGTACGCGGACCGGAAGCGCCTGTGAGTACGACCGCATGGGGAGAACCCATGGGACACCCTCCAGATAGCCGTCACCGGGCATGGGTGCCCGAGGACCTTCGATGGAGAGCGGGTGGAAGCAAGCATGTCGACGGCCCGCGGGAATCCTGACGTGTGGAACGTTAGAGATTGCTCATTAACGCGTTATGAAGCCTTGATCACATACTGATATCGAGTGTCCGAATCCTGAGATGATCGTCGACGAGGGCGATCGTGATCCGGTGGGAGGCGAACGCCACGGGAAGCCAGGCGCCGCGCCCGAAGAGCCTGGCCAGGGGTTCGCCGAGGACCACGATGGCGCGTGCGTCCGGGAAGTGGCGGTCCCGCAGCCAGACGAGCTTGAAGGCGTCCGCGATGACCTTGTTGCGCTGCGCCGACTTCATCGGGCCGTGCAGCGGGGAGAACTGGGCCAGGATGGTCGGGTGGCTCCCGTCGGCGCAGTCGACCCCGACCCGGGTGCCGTCGGTGAGCGTGAACTCCCGGGGGGCGAGCTCGATCCCCAGGTGCGCGGAAAGCGCCCGGGCGAGCTCGGGATTGCCCTGCCGGGTTGGTCGGATTATGTCCCCCGAAGACGGACTTCTTGCTGAATGCCCCATAACAAGGAAACTTTAGTGCACATGGGTCCCAGGGGCATCGCGGTTATCTGTCCGTGCGCGAGAGGGGCGGAGTCTTCGCCTCGCCCACCTGGGGTTTTTGTCGAAGCTCCCGTGGTGCGCCTCACATCCATTGCTTCCGGGGTGCGGTCGTGGTCAGGACCCCGTTCTGGCGGGCGCTCCCGGATCGGGCCGCACCCGTGCACGGTCCGTGTGGGGCGCGGATCCCGGCGTGCTTGCTGGTGGAATCGGAGGCCGAAGGGAAAAGCGCGCAATTCACCTCCGCTTCGCCGGGAGGAAAACACCAGTTCAGCACGTGTGTGCCGACCTCTTGGGAGGATGTCATCCGCTGTTCACCAGGGAGGCGTCAGCGCGTTCGCGCCGTTCGGCCGCTCCCGGCGCCGCCGTGCTGATCCGGCGCCGCCGTGACCATTGCGTTCGTGGAGGTGGACGGGCGCCCGTGGACATGTTCCCCGGGGGACCACTCAGGGCAGGCGAGAGAGCAGGTGTCCCAGTGAGGAGGCGGTGATGGCGACCATCCGCGCCGAGCACGTGGCTCGGCTGCTGTGTACGGAGGACGGCGACCCGGTGCTGATCGTCCACCGGGGCCGGGCCGACGTCGTCGAGGCGGCGGACCTCGACGACCCGCGTTACGAGGGCGCACTGCGCCTGGCCGACCGCTCCGACCTCGCCCCGGAACGGAGCGGGGGCGATCCCACCGGGGAGGAGCTCGAAGCCCTGGCACGGCGGTTGGACACCGCGGTCCGCAACCTCGGGGGGTGACCGCGGGGCCCGGCGGTCACCCCCCGAGGGGGCGGCCGGCCTGCGGAATCAGTCGTCCGCCTTGGGGTCGTAGGTCTGGCCGGTGACCGGGTTGGTGGCCAGACCGGTGGTGACGTCGTAGTCGACGTCCATCCCCAGGTCCGGGTCGTGGTACAGGCCGGTCTCGGGGTTGCGCGGCAGACCCACCTCGGGGTCGATCGCCCAGCCGGTGACCGGGTCGACGGCCGGGGAGGGCGACTCGGAGGGCGTCCCGGACGGCTCGGCGGAGGGGTCGTTCCCGGAGGCGGGCTCGGCCCCGGGGGCGGTCCCGGAGGCGGGTTCGGCGCCGGGTTCGGACTCCTCCCCGGGCGTCTCCTCCACGCTGACGATCTCGCTGCGCGCGGTCTCCGAGCCCGCGCCGCCCTGCGGGTCGATCACTCCCCAGCTCACCAGGGCCAGGACGAGGATGCCCAGGCCGACGCGGTAGTAGACGAACGGCATGAAGCTGTGCGTGGAGATGAAGCGCATCAGCCAGGCGATCACCACGAAACCGACGACGCCCGCGATGACCGTCCCCACGATGGTGGCGCCCCATCCGGCGTACTCGTTGCCGCCGATGTCGGTCAGCTGGTACACGCCCGCGCCGAAGACCGCGGGCAGCGCCAGCAGGAAGGCGTACTCGGCGGCGTCCTTGCGCTGGAATCCCAGCAGCATCCCGCCGGTGAGGGTGCCGCCCGAGCGGGAGACGCCCGGGATCAGGGCGAGCGACTGGAAGAGGCCGAAGGTCACGCCCCGGGGGACGTTGAGGTCCTCCAGGGTCCGGTGCTTGCGCGTGTACCGGTCCACGACGCCCAGGATGACGCCGAAGACGATGAGGTTCAGCGCGATCAGGCGCAGGTCCCGGAAGACGCTCTCGATCTGCTCCTCCAGGAGCAGGCCGAGGACCACGATGGGGATGGAGCCGAGGATGACGTACCAGCCCATGCGCGCGTTGACGTCGCTGCGCAGTTCCCGGTTGAACAGGGACCTGGTCCACGTGGACAGGATCGCCCAGATCCGTTTGCGGAAGTAGATCACCACGGCCAGTTCCGTGCCGATCTGGCTGACGGCCGTGAAGGCGGCGCCGGGGTCGGGCCACCCGAAGAACGCCGACACCACGCGCAGGTGTCCGCTGGAGGAGATCGGGAGGAATTCGGTCAGTCCCTGGACCAGGCCAAGGATGACTGCTTCGAGGAAGGACACGGCAGAGTCTGCTCCAGGCTGCTTCGGTCGCCGCCCTGGGGTGGGACGCGACGACGGTGGACAGGGCACGGTGGGGCGCGCTGGGGAAAAGGGGATGGTTCACGAAGCTTACTGAGAACTCGCGGTCGGCGCGTCATCGCGGTGGTGCGGGGAAGGGCCGCGGTGGCCGCCCTTTCCGTCCGTGCCTGGTGGGAGCGTGTGCCGGACCTCTCCTCATCCTTCGTATGCGTTCTCATGAGCGGTATTCCGGAAAAGTAGTCGAACATAACGTTAGAGGACATGCCCCCTGGTCGATGAAGAGTCCGATAAGTGTGCTTTCGTCACGAAAAAGGGTTGGTGGCGGACATGTCGAGCCCTTGGTGCCCGGCTGGGAAACATGACCGGATCTTTACCCGGAAAGGTCGGTGTCTTTTTGCCGGCGAGGCCGTTCCGTGGGAGACAGGTGACGCCACCTCACGCGACACGGAGGAAAAGTCGATGCCCTACGGATACACCGCCAGTTCCGGTGGAACGCTCGCGGTGACCGGTCTGGCCACCGGTTACCTCTGGCTGATCGCCGTCGGACTGGTCCTGGTGGTCGCCGGAGCCCTCCTCGTCCGCGTCTCCTTCCGCCGCGACCGGGGACCGATGGAACGATGAGCCCCTCCACGACCGGTGACGACGGACACGGGACGAAGGCACCGGAGGATCCGCCGCTGCCCGAGGCGAGGTGCGCCCGCCCCGGGGCGATGGCGTTCCTGGGCACGATCGCGCTCGCCGGGTTCGCCGTCTGGGGGCTGCTGCACCTCCTCGGCGTGGTCGGAGGCCACGACGCGAGTCTGGCCATGGTGTGGCTCGCCTCGTTCCTGCTCCTGTGGTGGGCCCCCTTCGCGTGGTTCGAGCGGCCGGTCCGGGCCACGGCCGAGGAGCACGCGGAGCTGGACGCCCTGACCGTGACCGTCCAGATCCCCGTCTACAACGAGGACCCGCTGGTCCTGCGCTCGTGCCTGCGCTCGGTCCTCGCGCAGAGCCGCCGGGTGGACCGTGTACGGGTCGTCGACGACGGGTCCGTCGACGCGTCCACCGGCCTCCCCGTGGACTACGACGACATCCGCGACGCGTTCCTCGCACGGGCGGTCGAACTGGGCGTCGAGGCCACCTGGGACCGCACCGGGAACCGCGGCAAGCGGTTCGCGCAGATGCACGTGCTCGCCGAGGACGACGCGGACGTCTTCGTCACCCTGGACAGCGACTCGGTGCTCGACCGCCACGCCGTGCGGGAGGGGCTGGGGGCCCTNAGACGCAGTCGGTGGCGGGCCACGTCATCGTGCTCAACCACGAGGCCAACCTGCTCACCAGGCTCACGTGCGTGCTCTACCTGCCGTTCACCCGCGGCATGCGCAGCGCCCAGTCGGTCCTGCGCCGGGTGACGATCAACTCCGGCACGCTGGCCTTCTACCGGGCGGAGACGGTGCGCGCGTGCGCGGGAGCGTACGAGAACGAGCACTTCTGGGGCCGTCCCATGCAGATGAACGACGACTCCATGCTCACGTTCTACGCGCTCCTCAGGGGCGACACGGTGCACCAGCCGTCCGCGATCGTCTTCACCCTCGTCCCCGAACGGCTGCGCCACTACCTCGGCCAGCAGCTGCGCTGGATGAGGGGGACGACGGTCCGCCACCTGTGGTGGCTGCGGTACATGCCGATGGGCGGCGTGGTGTTCTGGGGGACGGTGACCGAGTACCTCCACATGTTCCTGGCCTACGCGCTTCCCCTGATCGTCCTCCTGGACGACGGTCTCCGCCAGCAGTGGGAGTCCCTCGCCCTGGCGATGCTCCAGATCGGACTGGCGATCAACTACGTCATGGCCCTGCGCGTCTTCACCGTCCGCAGGAGCGACGAGTCCGGAGCGTACCTGTTCCTGCTGTACCTGCTCTCCCCGCTGGCCGCGGTCTGGCGGTTCCTCCTCCTGCGGCCCCTGTACCTCTACGCGATGCTCACCTGCCGCAGGATCGCCCGCTGGGGCACCCGGCAGGAGGTGGAGGTGGCCCTGGCGGTCCGCCCCGCGTGAACCCCGGTGCCTCCCGGTCTCCGGGCGGACTCCCGCGGGCTTCGTGAGTCCGCCGAGAACCCGCTCCGCCGGCGCCGTGCCTTCGACGGTTTCGGGGAGGTCGGGGAAATACTCGGTCCATGCTCAGCGGAACCCTTGAACGCGTCCTGCCGGCCGCGCAACTGCGCACGTCGGCCGAGATCATCCAGGACCTCGACCCGTCGTCGGGCGACAGCAGGAGCAAGAGGTCGGCGTTCTGGACGATGCTGACGCTGTCGGCGGTCATCGCCGCCGGCGGCGTGCTGACGGACTCGGCGGCCACGGTGATCGGCGCGATGATCATCGCACCCCTGTCCACGCCGATCATGGGGATCGCGCTGGGCGTCGTCGGCCGGCGCGGGACCGGAGCGGTCAGGACGGTCGTCCTCGGATGCCTTCTGGTGATCGCCGTCGGAGTGGTGTTCTCCGTGGTGGTCCCCAGCAACTACGTCCTGCTGGAGAACGGCCAGATCGCGGGACGCACCTCACCCGGGGTCATGGACCTCGTCTCCGCCCTGGCGACCGGTATGGCCGGGGCGGTGGCCCTGTCCCGACGCGACGTCGCCGCCGTCCTGCCGGGGGTGGCCATCGCCATCTCCCTGGTCCCTCCCCTCGTGGTGGCGGGTGTGTGCCTGGGGCAGGCGGCGGTGTGGCTGGCGGCCGGGGCGCTGGTGCTCTTCCTGTCCAACCTCCTCGCCCTGGTCTTCGCGGGCATGGTGGTCTTCGCCGCCTCCGGCCACGGCACGCCCCCGAAGGACGGGGGCGGGCGGTCCCCGCGCGGGGCACGCCTCGTGCTCGGCTCGCTGTTCGTGGCCGTACTCGTACCGCTGGTGGCCAACACCGCGCTCACCGCCCTGCTCAAGGTGTGGACCGACCGGACCGAGGAGGCGGCCCGGCGGTGGATCTCCGCACAGCCGAACGCCTCGGTGACACGCGTGTACGTGGCCGCGCGGGCGATGCACGTGGAGGTCCGGGTCCCGGAGTCGCCGCCCCCGGTGGACGTCCTCGTCACGGACCTGCGGGGGCGTGTACCCGACCAGCTCGTCCTGGTGGTGGAGACGACCCGCGGCGAACGCGTCGACACCGGTCCGGTCGGGGACTGAGCGCTCCACGCCGTGGCGGCCCCGCGTCGGTGCTCAGGGCGTGACGATCGGGAAGTCGGTACGGGGCTCGTCCAGGACGGACACCAACCGGCGGAGCACGTCCGGATCGCCCCGGTGCTCCACGCCGTCCAGCGTCCCCTCGGAGAGCACCCGGACCAGCTGCTCCTTGGACAGGGTCAGCGTCAGCTCCGCCGCGTCGCCCCGGGGATCGGGGTGGTGGATGAGGACGCCGTTGGAGAGCATGGCCCGGTAGCGCTCACCGGTGTCGGTCATGTGCAGGTCCAGGGACAGCGCCTCCTCCCAGGCGCGGGGCCCGTCGACGCGGATGGCGACCGAGTCGAGGATCTGGGTGACGTTCAGCGCCGGAACGAGGCTCTCGGCCAGCGCGATGGCCGTAGGCGGGACGCCCTCCCGCAGTTCCAGGGCCCCCACCAGGAAGAAGTTCCGCCAGATGGCGCATTCGGATCCGTGGCCGAGCCGGGTGAGGACGTTCGCGAGCAGCTCCTTGGCGTCGGACCGCTCGGGATCGGCGAAGACGGCGTGCGAGGCCAGTTCGGCGGCGAACCGGAGGTCCCCCTCGTCGGCGAAGGACCGGGCCTGGCCCAGGAGGGCGTCGGTCCCGCCCATGGCGCGGGCGTACCTCCGTGCCTGCGCCTGGGGCGGGTGCTGCCACAGGTGGGCGGGGTTGCCGTCGAACCAGCCCATGTAGCGCTGGTACACGGCCTTGACGTTGTGCGAGATCGAGCCGTAGTAGCCCCGGGTGCTCCACGCCCGTTCCAGCCCGGGCGGTAGCGGCAGTTCCTCGGCGATCTCGGCTCCGGTCGCGCCCCGGTTCATCAGCCTCAGCGTCTGGTCGTGGAGGTAGGCGTAGACGTCGCGCTGCTCGGTGAGGAACCCGCGGATCCTCTCCGTGCCCCAGATCGGCCAGTGGTGCGAGGCGAGGACGACGTCGGAGTCGTCGGCGAACAGTTCGATGGTCTCGTTCAGGTAGCGCGACCACATACGCGCGTCACGGACCTGGGCGCCACGCAGGGTGAGCAGGTTGTGGAGCGTGTGGCAGGCGTTCTCGGCGGTGCACAGGGCCCGATGGTCGGGCAGGAAGAAGTTCATCTCCGCGGGCGCCTCGGTCCCCGGCGTCATCTGGAAGACGAACCTGACCCCGTCGAGCACCTCCTCCTGTCCGGTGCGGGTGACCTCCAGGGTCGGGGGGACCAGACCGACCCGGCCGCTGGAGGTGCCGATGCCCAACCCCATGCCGACCCGTCCCTCGGGTCCGGGTTCGAGGTCGAAGGCCCCGAAGTACATGCCGCGTCGGATCATCGCCGTACCGGCGTAGACGTTCTCGGACACGGCGTGTTCCATGAAGTCCTTCGGCGCAACGACCGGGACCCGGCCGGCCCCGACGTCGGCCGCGTCGACGACGCCGAGCACACCGCCGAAGTGGTCCAGGTGGGGGTGCGTGTAGACCACGGCGGTGACCGGGCGCTCGGACCGGTGTTCGCGGTACAGCGCCAGGGCCGCGGCGGCGACCTCCTCCGACACCAGCGGGTCCACGACGACGACGCCCTCGCGGCCCTCGACGAGGGTCATGTTGGACAGGTCCATGCCGCGCACCTGGTAGACGCCCTCGACGACCTCGAACAGGCCGTTGACGGCGGTCAGCCGCCCCTGACGCCACAGGTGCGGGTGGACGGTCCGCGGGGCGGTGTCGGTGCCCTCCTGGAGGAAGGAGAACGCGCGCAGGTCCCAGACCGGGCGCCCCTCGTCGTCGGTGACCTCGGGAGGAGCCGTGGCGATGTGTCCGCGGCGGGCGTCGTCGAAGTCGGCGGTGTCGTCGAAGGAGGGTCCCCCCGTCGGTGTGCGGTCGTCCCCGGACCTGGTCGGTCGCGGGACTCCGGCGGCCCTGTGCCCCGTACCGGTGCCACGTGCCATGAACCCCTCCCGGCGTGTGTGCGGCCCGGGTGGGCACCCGCGGCCATGGAAGCTCCGGGCCGGCTCCTACCCCCGGCCGGACCGCCGTAGGACCAAACGGCGGTCAACATCCCACCGGCCGGAGGCGGCACCCACGGGACGGCGGTGGGGGATTCCGACCCGCGGCCCGGTCAGGGGCGGGCGGTGGCGACGCGGACGCCGAAGGCGATCAGCACGCCTCCGGTGATCCGCTCCATCCACCGGCGCACCACCGGGCGGGCGAAGAAGGCCCTGGCGACGTTCAGCAGGAACACGAAGCCGCCCAGCCAGGCCACCGTCAGCACCACGTGCGTCAGGACCAACAGGGCCATCCCCACCTGCGGGGACAGCTGGGGCGGGGACAGCGTGGGGAGCAGGCTGACGTAGAAGACCGCGATCTTGGGGTTGAGGGCGTTGGTGACCGCCCCGGTCATCCAGGGGTTGCCTCCGCGTTCCGCGGGGCCGTGGACCACCGTCGGTTCCGGGCGGCGGCTGTTGAGCAGCGCCCTGACGCCCAGGTAGACCAGGTAACCCGCACCGGCGAACTTGACGACGGTGAAGGCCGTGGCCGAGGCGGCCAGGAGCGCCGCCAGACCGATGACGGCCAGCAGGCCCCACAGGAGCAGGCCCGCGGCCACGCCGACGACCGTGCGCAGCCCGTCGCTCCGGCCGCCCGATACGGCCTGGCGCGCGACCACGGCCATGTCGGGTCCCGGAGCCATCGTGAGCACGGCCAGCATCCCGGCCGCCACAAGAATCTGCGCGAACATGGGTGTATTTTCGCACTTCGCTGGACTTCCGGGAGGGTGCCGTCCACCACCCCGGCCCCCAGAAGGGCGCGCCGCCGACACCGGCCCCGGGCCCGAGCGTTGAAGGCGCTTGCGCGTCAGAGGCGGCAGGCCGACCGCCGTCGCCGTGCCGGTGGCGACGTGAGCAGGCCACATGGAGCCAGCACCGCCGATGTGGACGACGGCGGCGGGGAAGGCCGTGACCGCGCCGTCGAGGGCGAGGACCTTCCACTGCCCGCGCACGGGAGGGCACCCGGGCTCCGGTCAGTCCGGTCGACCGCTCTCGACGGCGCGTCCCCACGCGACGAGGTCCGCGATGTCCCAGTCCAGGTTCCCGGAGCGCAGTTCGCCCAGGGTGCGGTCGAGCCAGGCGAGTTCGGCGCGCGCCATGTGCTCGCGGTACTCCTCCTCGATGGTCAGTACGCGCGGCATGTCCGGCGGAGCGGGTTCCTGGTCCGCGATCGCGGCGGCGACCGCCCGCCTGCGCTCCTCCAGCAGTTCGGCCACGACCCCGGGTTGTTCGACCGCGGCCGAGGCGAGGGCGGCGACGAAGACCGGGTACTCGGACGCGGGGCGGGAGAGGGCCTCGCGCAGGGTCGAACGCATCGCGTCGGTCCCGGCCTCGGTGATCCGGTAGACGGTGCGCTCGGGGAACCCCTCGGCGCGTTCGGTCAGGGCGGCCTCGATGAGGCCCTCCCGCTCCAGGCGGTGGACGGTCTGCTGGACGCTGTTGCGCGAGGCCACGTTCACGACGCGGTCCTTGCCGCGCTCCACGATGAGCTTGTGCAGGCGGTAGGTGTGCAGGGGCTGCTCGTGGAGCAGGACGAGCACGACGAGCGCGAGCGGTGAGGGACGGCGCGACATGGTCACCACCTTAGGAGTGCCGCGGCGGAGGGATGTCTCCGCCCGCTCTGGACGACATAGTATGACTAGATATAATATGGCTAGACAGTGTCGACCGACATCCCAGGAGTCACCATGTCCTCGATCACGCGGGACACGGCCCCTGCGGTCCTGGTCCCCGGACTGCTCGTCGCCGGAACCGTCCTGTACGTCCTGCCTTCGGCCCTGCACGGGAACCCGCCCGTCGACTCGGCCGCCGACACCCTGGCCTACGTCGCCGAGCGCCCGTCGTGGCGGGTGGTGCACCTGGTCAACATCGGCGCCGTGCTGGTGTGGCTCGCGGCCTTCGGCGTGCTGGCCCGTCACCTGGGAGGCCGCGGCGAGGCCCTCGCCCGCTACGCCACCCACGTGTTCACGGC
>NZ_ANAX01000167.1 GCF_000341065.1 Nocardiopsis halotolerans DSM 44410
GACCGCCCTGCTGGAGCGCACCGAGGCCCTGCTGCTGGTCCTGGGCGCGACCGCGTTCACGGCCCAGGCCATGCTCGGGCTGGTGTTCGTGCTGTACGGGACGGCGATCGCCCTCAGCGGACGCCTGCCCGCATGGGTGGGCTGGTCGGGCGCGGTCGCGGGCGCCGGGTGGCTGGCGGGCGCGCTCGTCGTCGAGTTCGCCGTCATCGTGCCCTTCACCGTGCTGGTCTGGGTCTGGACGGTGGTGCTCGCCGCGGTGCTCGTACGCGAGCGGCGCGCCGAGCACGCCCACGCCTGAGCCGTGTCGTCCGGCCGTGGGCGCCGCGNCGTCTCTCACGCCGCCATGAGCCGGGGTGGTCGGAGACGTCGGGAGCGAGTCGGAGTCGCGGCCCGTACACGAGAAGCCGCGGACACGCGAAAACCCCGGGACGACGGCCTTGGGCGCGGCCCTGGTCCGCCACCGGCGTTCCCGGCGTTCCTTCGCGGCGCCAGCGTGGGCCGCCCTCCCCGCCGGTCGGCGCGGCAGGTGCTCAGTCGTGCGGTGCCGAGGCGTTCAGGCACCGCGTGGGACCGGAGACCTCGCGGTGGATCCGGTCCTGAGCCGGGTGAGGTCGCCCGATGCCATCGCCGACACCAGTCCCGGGCCCGAGCGTTGAAGTCGCTTTTCCGTCAGAGGCGACAGGCCGACGATCGCTGCCGTGCCGGTGGCGACGCCGGC
>NZ_ANAX01000168.1 GCF_000341065.1 Nocardiopsis halotolerans DSM 44410
GGCCGCGACGGCGACGACGAGGACGAGGACCGTCCACTGCCCGCCCGCGGGGTTGCCCGCGTGGTCCGCCGTGGACACCCGCTCACGCGCGTCCGAGCCGATGGCGGGCATGAGCGCGCTGAACAGCGGTGCGCCCGCGCACGCGGCGCCGGTGGCGGCGAGCGCCATCCCGAGCGCGACGGCCCAGAGGGGCGACTGGCTGACCAGACCCAACAGGGCCGTTCCGACGAGGACGGGGACGCCGAAGAGGATCATCCACGCGAGCTGCCGTCCGCGCACGTCGGCGCGGATCGCTCCCGGGGTGGTGATGAGCTGCCACAACGCGGTGCCGTCGAGGGCGTAGGTGTTCACCGCGACCATCGCGCCGAGCACCGCCGCCATGACGCCGACGAACGGCAGTGCCCAGGACCAGTTGGTGGGTGCGACCAGGGGGATCATGAGCAGCGGCGTGATCCATGCGTGGCCCAGCCCGAGTTTGCGGTGCGGGTCGCGGAACCACGTCCTCATCTCGCGGGTGGTCACCGCCCGGACCGCGCCGCCGCCCCGCGAACGAACCGAGGACGCGGAGCGTGTGGCGGTGACGGTGCTCCGCGCCCTGGCCGGCGGCTGACGGAGCGTGTACGCGGTGAGCGCGATCCAGCCGCCGTGGAGCACCGCCCCACCCGCGACGAGTCCGACGACCGGCATCATCACGGTGGCGAACGGGGCCGATGACGTCGCCGCGTCGAGGGCGGCGAGGCCCCAGCCCGTCGGCAGGGCCAGCAGCGCGTCCTCGATCCCCGTGGGCACCGCACCGGGCACCGGCGGCGTGACGATCTCGGCCCCGCCCTCCCCGAGGTCGGGCAGCACCAGGGCCATGAGGGGTACCCAGCCCGCGAAGGAGACCGCCAGGAGCACGGACATCTGGAACGCCGCGATCCACGTCCCCAGCGTCGAGCGCAGGAGGTGGGAGACCAGGGCCGTGGTGCACCTGCCGAGCCAGAGCAGGAAGAACATCTGCGCGGCGGCGGCCACGACCGCGACGGCCACGGTGGCCGGACCGTGGGGTGCGGCGACGACGACCATGCCGCTCAGAGCGAGGGTCGTGACGACGGTGCCCACACTGAGCACCTCACTCGCCGCCATCTCCCGCGCGATCCTGACCGGGTGCCGGGGCAGGGTACGGAACCATCCCGGGTGCAGGACCGGGGACGATCCGGGGAGCAGAACCGGGCCGAACAGCCAGGTCAGCCCGAACAGCGAGATCCCCACGGTCAGCCAGCTCGGGTGGACCGTCCCCGCCCGTCCGAGCACCGCGAGGGCGACGACCCCCGCCGCCGCGACGAGGCCGACGACGAGCCCGAAGCCGCGCTCGTCATTCGGGCCGTGCCGGATGATCCTCCACCGCAGAGAGGCGAACGCCGTACTCATCCTCACGCCAACCACCCGATCTCACGACGCGGGGCGGCGCCGACGAGGTCGACGAACGTGTCGTTGAGGGTGCTTCCGGCCCTGACCTCGTCGACCGTGCCCTCGGTCATGACGCGGCCGTCCTTGACCAGGGCCACCCGTTCGCAGGTGCGCTCGACGACGTCCATGATGTGGCTGGACAGCAGCACCGTTCCGCCACCGCCCACGTACTGCTCCAGCAGTCCCTCGATCGCTCGCGCCGACACCGGGTCGATGGCCTCGAAGGGTTCGTCGAGCACCAGCAGCCGGGGGCGGTGCAGCAGCGCCACGGCGAGGCCGATCTTCTTCCGCATCCCCGTCGAGTAGTCCACGATCAGCGTCGAAGGTGCGTGGTCCAGCTCCAGGATCTCCAGCAGGTCGGATGCGCGCTGAGACCACTCATCACCCATCCCGCGCAGCCGTGCGGTGTATTCGAGCAGTTCGCGACCGGTCAGTCGTTCGGGAAGGGAGAGGCCCTCCATCATGATCCCGAGCGTGTCGAGCACCCGTTCCCGATCGTTCGCGGCGTCGAACCCGGCGACCGTGACGGTGCCCGAGTCCGGGGCGAGCAGGCCGGCGATCATCGCCAACGTGGTCGACTTCCCGGCCCCGTTGGGGCCGACGACGCCGTAGAACATGCCAGCGGGAACCGCCAGGTCGATCGAGTCCACGACGAGATGGTCACCGAAGCGCTTGGTGAGCCCGGACAGTCGGACGGCGGGCGTGACCGTGGTACTCATGCTCCCACTCCTTGGAGGAACAGCGCGGTCAACTCCCGGGCGTAGGCGTCGACGTCGAAGTCGGGGTCGGCGACGATCCTCACCGCCGCCCCGTCGACGCAGCGCCGCAGGGTGTAGGCGGTCAGGCGCGCGTCGACCGCGCGGAACTCGCCCGTGGACAGTCCGTACTCGAACAGGAGCGCCGTGCCGGCGATGATCGGTTCCTCGGCGTCGGTGTCGAAGCGTGGTGTCCCGTCCTTGCGGCGCAGATTCGGCATCGCCTGCCCCAGGGCGGCCATCTCCCGACGGTGCGCGCCGATGAACCGGAGGTTGCCCTCGATGTAGGCCCGGAGCTTGCCCCGAGCCGTGGTGGCCGCGTCGATCTCCTGCTGTATAGCGGCGGAACCCGAGCCGAAGACCGTCTCGACCACGGACTCCACCACGGCCTCGTACAGGTCGTCCCGGCCCTCGAAGTGGTAGGAGATCAGCCCGCGACTGATCCCCGCCTCCGCGGCGATCGCGGCCAGCGTCGTGTTGTGCCATCCGTCCCGCGCGAGGCAGTCGATCGCCGCGTCGATGATCCGTCGGCGACGCACTTCCCGCGTCAATGTCACCGTCCGCCTCCCGTCCACTCCGATGCTTTGGCTTCCATGCCAAATTACTGGCATCGATGCCAAAGGGTAACAGGGGCGCCTGCCGCGTGCCTTCGTCGGCCGTGGGGGAGGGGCGGCGGATCGTTCCGGCGGGGGAGGAGGCCACGCGGGGGCGGCACCACGGGGACGAGGGTGACGACCAGCGACGCCCGCACACGGGAAAAGCCCGGGCCCCGGTCAGTCCGGTCGACCGCCCTCGGCGGCGCGCCCCCACGCGACGAGGTCCGCGATGTCCCGGTCCCCGGAGCGCGGTTCGCCCCGCTCGACGGCGGTGCCCACCCGCCGCCGCATGGCGGCCACGCGCGTTCTTGGGGCCCTCGCCGACGGCGCCCCGGTGAGTACGGCGACCGGCGTGTACCTCCACGTCCTGATGGCCGGGGTGCTCTTCGTCCTCGCCGCGGTACCCGCAGGTCTGGTGGCGCGCGGTCGGCCTGCCGTGCCGGCCGCGACCGGGGCACCGTAGCGTCCGTGTGCTCCCGTGGCCGGCCGGTGACCAGGATGGTCGAGCCGTACCGGCAGGGGTCGTAG
>NZ_ANAX01000169.1 GCF_000341065.1 Nocardiopsis halotolerans DSM 44410
GACCACGGCGATCCCCGCTGCCCTTGTGCGGGCGGAACGTCCTCGTGTGCGCTGTTGTGTTCCGCTCGCTGTTCAGGGCCGAACTGGCGCGCGACGGTACTGGCTGGGACGGATGCCGTATTCGCGGTGGAACGCCGTGCTCAGAGCGTAGGCTCCGGAATAGCCGACCTCGCGCGCGACGGACTCCACCGTGGCGTCATCGCGTTCGAGGAGATCGGCGGCCACGCACAGCCGCCAGCTGGTCAGATAGGACATCGGGGGCTCTCCCAGCAGAGCGGTGAACCGCCGTGCCAGCGTGGCGCGCGAGACATGAGCCCGACGGGCCAGCAGTTCGATGGTCCATGGATGGTGAGGAGCATCGTGGATGGCTGCGAGTGCGGTCCCCACCACCGGATCCGAGCTTGCCCGGTACCAGCCGGGGGCCTTCGTCCCGGGG
This sequence comes from Nocardiopsis halotolerans DSM 44410, assembly GCF_000341065.1. Taxonomy (GTDB): domain Bacteria; phylum Actinomycetota; class Actinomycetes; order Streptosporangiales; family Streptosporangiaceae; genus Nocardiopsis; species Nocardiopsis halotolerans. The sequence continues at coordinate 437 of NZ_ANAX01000169.1, forward strand.
AGCGCGAACCAGTCCCGCAACGCACCGACCAGCACCAGATCCAGCAGCCGGTCCAGAATGGCCTGCTGACCGGGCTCCTCGCGAAGGATCTCGGCCTCCAGCAGCTGCAGGGCCGCGGTGCGCTGGGCCGCGCGCGGCACCACGAACACTCGCGGCAGGGCGCCCAACAACCGGTCGGCTACGCGTCCCGTCACGGTGAAGGACCCAGTCAGCATGGTGTCGTCGGCATCCAGCTGCGTTCCGCAGGTGCGGATGCCCAACGCGATGCTGTCAGCGGTGTTGCCCGCACCATCAAGACAGACCCCGGCCTCGGTCTGGACGTACATGGGCGCGGGGCTTGCTTCAGGGTCGCTGGTCACAGCGAAGGGGGCCGGTCCCACGACGACGGCTATGTCCTGGGACCCCAGCCGATGGGACTCGCCGCCGTCCACGATCCATGCCTGGCCGTGGAGCATCGTGACCAGGGACAGGGAGGCCCGTTCCGCGAACGTGGCGGACCAGGGCGGGTTCGCCAGGGTCCGGCCCAGCAGTGCTCCGGACGATCGGATGTGGTTGAGCACATCAGTCAGAGTGTCCACCGTGCCACCTTAGACGATGGATTATCGATATGAGACTTCTGGCGATTCTCCGTCTCGCCAGAGTCGGGTGTGATGGGGGCATGAACTCCTTTCACGAACCAACGCCAGGCCGTGCCCACTGGGTCTACACCCACCCCCGGCCCGATTCGCTGAACCGGCACCTGCTCCGTGCTGGGAGTGCCGCACTGTCCGAACAGTATGAGGTGACGGTCTCCGACCTCTACGCCGACGGGTTCGACCCGGCACTCAGCGAGCGCGACCTGGGAAGCCTGTCCGCAGCCCCGGGAAACCTCGCTGAGCTGACGGGCGACGCCTACGCGCGGGGAGAGGTGGAACCCGAGGTGAGGCGTGAGCAGGAGAGGCTCGCCGCTGCCGAGCTGCTGGTGCTCCAGTTCCCGCTCTGGTGGTACGGACCACCGGCGATGCTGAAGGGGTGGCTCGACCGCGTGCTGCAGACCGGGTTCGCCCAGGGTGAGTTCGACGAGGCCACAGGCCTGCCGCGCCGGTATGGGGACGGACGGCTGATGGGACGGAAGGCACTCGTCATCGTCACCGCCGGCGATGACCAGCGCACTCTGGGGCCGCGCGGCGTCAGCGGCGATCTCGAATCACTGCTGTTCCCGCTTACCCACGGCGCCCTGTGGTACGTGGGCATCGAAGCTCTGGACCTCCACGTGGTGTATGACGCGGACGGCATCGACCTCGCGGGCCGGGAACAGCAGGCTGATCGCCTGGCCGAGCGGCTTGCCGGTCTGTCCGGCGAGAGCGGCCGCCCCTACCGTCGGCTCCTGGACGGGGACTATGACCGGGAGAGCCGAGCCCTGCGCAAGGATGTCCATCCCGGACGTACGGACCTGGCCATCCACTACAGAGATTGAACGACCAGGTGAGGGTGGCGCGGTGCTGGCCTAGGGTGCCGGTGTGAGCACCCGATGGACGGTCCACGGCGAGAAGCTCGTGGACCAGAACCGGCACATCCGCCTCTCCACCGTCGACGTGACCCTTCCGGACGGTGTGTCCTTCACCCAGTACGTCGTGACCATGCCCCCGGCGGCGATGACGCTCGTGGTCGACGACCAGCGCGAAGTCCTGCTGATGCGGCGGCACCGGTTCATCATCGACCGGTGGGTGTGGGAGCTGCCCGGTGGTTACGTCGACGGTGCCGAGGACATCGGGGCCGCTGCGGCACGCGAGGTCGAGGAGGAGACCGGGTGGCGGCCCCGCTCGATGGAGCACATGGTGACCTTCCAGCCCGCCATCGGATCGTTGGACCAGCCCCAGATCATCTACCTGGCCCGGGGCGCCGACCTCACCGACACCCCTCCGGACGTCAACGAGGCCCAGGAGGTCCGCTGGTGGCCGTTGGAGGAGGCGGTGGAGATGATCGACCGGGGAGAGGTCGTCGGCGCCTCCACCGTCGTCGCGCTGTACCGGGCACTCACCCTGGTATGACCTCCCGAGCCCGTACCCCCGAATATCGGTTACGGGGTCGCTATCCGTTCCTGTCCGCCTGGGCAAGGGAGACGAGGAATGCGCCCCACGCGGACGGGGTGAAGGCGAGCTGGCCGCGCGAGCGGTTCTGGGTGTCGCGCACGTCCGCGCCGGTGCTGTGCTCGCGGACCTCGACGCACTCGTTGTTGCCGCCGCTGTAGGACGACTTGTGCCACTCAGTCACCATTGATCCTCTTCATCTCGTTACGGATGGCAATGAGCGTCTCATCTGGTCCCCAGGCCACGCCCTGCAAGGCCGCGAACCACATCCGGTAGCGCCCCACCTCGTTGGTCGCGGTGATGATCTGACCCTGGTGAGCGGACTCCACGTAGACCACCTCGGGCTGGTCAGCCGATGTGATGACCCGGAAGGGGCCGTTGTTGCCCGCGTGGCGCGGCTCGTCCACCGGGACGACCAGCAGGTTGACGCGTTCCTTCTCCACCAGGTCCATCACGTATTCGAGCTGTTCCAGCTGCACCTGGGATGAACCGTAGCGGCGCATGAGCAGGGACTGATCGACCACGAGCCAGATGACGGGCGAGAGCGCCCTGGCCATCTGCTGCGCCCTGCGAGCCCTCTGCTGGGCGCGCTCGGCGAGTTCGTTCGCCGACAACCAAGGAGCACCGTAGCGGATCACGGCTCGCGAGTAGGCCTCGGTCTGGAGATACACCGGGAACACCAGCGCCTGGTACTCGTACAGGGCATCGGCGGCATGGGTGCGCTCGGCGACCTCGTGCAGCCACGCGCGCCGTCCCGAGCCCGTCAATTCCTCCCACAGCCGCTCCAGGCGGCCACCGCCGTGCAGGGTCTCGTCAAGGGCACGACGCAGCCAGGGTCGGGCCATCGCCTTGCCGATTTCGATGTCGGAGAGGTGGGAGTTGCTGATCGTCGTGCCGCGCTGGCTGATACGGCGTGCGACGGCTTCTTGGGTCAGCTCGGCCTCGTTTCGGAGCCTGCGTAGCTCGCGCCCGAAAACCTTCAAGGTGCGTTCGTCAGGGGTCATGCGTTCATATGACCACACCACGGCATGCGCCATGGAGGAATTCCAGAAGATTCCAGAAGCCCCTGGAAGATTCATGGGTTATCCGGACGTGCTTACGGATCCTTTTCGCGGGGCCGCATCCTTTCGTTGTGGGCTCACGCACAGCGATCACGACCACGGCGAAAGGACCCGGTGGAAATCCATGACCCCGGCTCAGACCTCCCTCGACTTGCCCAGGCGTATCCGCCACACCGACCCCGACACCAGCGGCCTGGTGTGCGGGGCCGACCTCCACCACGTGCGGGCCGCACGCCGGTGGGCGATGCAGGCCACCAGGACCACACCCGGCGCGGCCCACCCGCTGCTGGTGTCCCTGGCCGAGCTGCACGCCAACGCGCTGAAGCACACCGCCTCAGGCCTTCTGGGCGGCCGGGTGAGGATCGAGATCCAGCGGCGCCCGCACCTGTTCCTGCTCCGGGTCACCGACGACGGCCCCTGGCCGGGCAGGAAGGTCACTGTGCCCACGGCCTCCACCAAGTTCGGCGTGGGGAAACCGGAATCCGTGCTGGTCGAGGGCGGATACGGCCTGGCTCTGGTGGACGCCCTGGCCCTGTACTGGGACTTCTCCGGGAAGGAAGGCGGGCCGTTGACGGTTCGTGCCGCTTTCGACCGTTCCGGGCGGACCCGTCTGCCGCTGTGATCCGAACGCGGTGACGTTTCCCAGCGGCCGGTATTGAAGAACCTCGCTTAACCAAGCGAACATCAACCAGCCCGGCGGAAGCGGCGCCATTTTCACGGGGTTCGGGCCGTTTATGCCCTTTGTGTGGTGTGGGTGGGAAGCGCAGTTCCGGGTGGCGTATGACCCCGGGGCCAATGACACCCGCCCACTCCCCACACACCGAAGACACAAGACGTGGAGGCGCCCCGGCCCGGTGTTAG
>NZ_ANAX01000170.1 GCF_000341065.1 Nocardiopsis halotolerans DSM 44410
ATCCGGCGGCAGAACCAGCGCCCGCTGCCGTCACCTCGCAGGAACGCACTGGAGCAGGCGAAGTCCCTGCCGCACACCAGGACCGCTGTGTCCGAGACGGAGAGGCCACGGCCGGGAAGCGCTCCGGTCGTGGCCCGGCACACACGCCCGGTTCCGGGACCGGTGCGGATACCGCACCCTCGTCACCCCCACCCCTCCGAGCAGGGCTGGTGCGTCGATGACGACGGAGTGCGCGGAGTACGCCCCTACCTGTTCCATGATCCGAGTCGGAGGCCTCGCCGCCTTGAACGGGTCGAGGCCGAGCCGGGTGAGTTCGACGAGCTGGCCTCTGCGGTGAGGACCTGGCTGGACACACGCCGCTGAGCAACCCCCTTTTCACCTCGGGGAACCCCCGAGACGCTCAGCGGTAGTGCCGGGCCCAGCCGCCGGTCGGCCACGCGGCATGATGGCCCGCATGAGCCACGACGCCTGTCCACATCCCGCTCGGATCCCCGGCTACCACCACGATGGTTCCCTCAACTGGCGTCCGGAACTTCTGGACGAGAGGTTGTTCTGGGTGGTGCACCTCTACCCCGGTGCGCAGGGCGAGGGTGAGAGGTGGCTGTTCGGCCCGGACCGTACGTGGGACGACTACGTGCGCTTCCAACGCCGGGTGTGGGACAGGGCCGAGCTCCCGGCCTTCGCCGTTCCGCTCGCCAACGGTCACTGTCTCTACGTCGTCTACGGCATCGACGACGGGGATGCGGGTGTCGTCTACCTCCTCCATCATCCGGGCTGGGAGGAGGCCGACGTCATCGCCGTCTCCGCTGGGAACGGTATGGTGCCCGGCCTGTCCTGGCCGGAACTGGTGGCCGCTGTGGACAACGGCCCACCCGGCGCGGAGCACAGCGACCCCCACACCCGTCTTCTGCTTCTTCTGCCCGCCTGGGCCGACGACTCCGTGCCGCAGGGGGCTGTCCGCCGTCTGGCGGCGGCGCTGAGCGCACGCGTGGGCGTGGAATCCCCTGAACCGCTCGCCGCCGCCATCCTGGGGAGACAGGGGGAATCCGGCCCGGTGCACTGGACGACGACCGGTACCGGAGTCCGGACCAACGACGGAAGGTACTCCTTCCGTAACCCCGGCACCTCGTCCGCGTTGACAGGTGACAGCCTGGCCCGCGTGTCCGCCGCGCTCGCGCCGTGATGCGGTGCCCGTGTCCGAGGTGGCGGGGCTCTGGTGTGTGCCGGATTCGTCGGAGCCGTTTCTCTGGGTTCGGCGTCATTCCTGGGGTTTGAGCACATCGGAGGGGGTGTCCGGCGAGGTGGAGGCACGGTCGAGGCTGAAGAGCGCACTTGGAGCAACCGCACGGCTCCTGACATGCGAAAACCCCGGGTCGAGTGCCTCGAACGTGGCCTCTGACCTGGGGTTTCGGGGGTAGGCCCCCAGGGGCTCGAACCCTGAACCCACGGATTAAAAGTCCGCGTGCGTGCGGGTTTTATGCCCCGGTATGTGGTAGTTCGTTCCGATCCATCCGGGCGGCGGTGTCCCCCTACGCGCCACCGGAGACCGCCCCGTGTCACGGCGTCCCAGAACAGCCGAGCAATTCCCGAGCATTTCATCGAGTCTGCGAGGCACGGATCAAATCCGCTGGTGACTCGAGGCGGGCTTCCTGGAATTGGTTACGGAATCTCAGGTGTGGCCATGGAATTCATCACAATGGTGATCAAGAGTCCGGGTCTTCGTCTAGGCCTTTGATCCAGTCACGCACTTCGAGGGACTGTTCTAGCTTGGCCTGGTGTACGGCGGGTCGAATTTCCGCGAGGTGCTCGCGTATCCTGATCGCTTCGGTGATGGCCTCCAAGGCCTCCTCACGCCGTCCTAGAGCAGCCAGATCGGTGGACTGGTTGTTCAGGGATGTGGCCAGGTTGGGTAGGAAGGCGTCGGGACGCTGATCGGCCAGCGTGCGGTAGTGGCCGACGGCTTCGGTGATGGCCTCCAAGGCCTCCTCACGCCGTCCCACCTCCCCCAACCGGATGGACTGGTTGTTCAGGGACAAGGCCAGGTCGGGTAGGAAGGCGTCGGGACGCTGATCGGCCAGCGTGCGGTAGTGGCCGACGGCTTCGGGGATGGCCTCCAAGGCCTCCTCACGCCGTCCCAGATCAGCCAACCGGTTGGACTGGTTGTTCAGGGACA
>NZ_ANAX01000171.1 GCF_000341065.1 Nocardiopsis halotolerans DSM 44410
GGTTCTCCTCGGCGGTGGGTATTGGTGGGGACCCGATCATCGGGACCACGCACATCGATGCTCTGGCCGCGTTCGAGGCCGATCCGGACACCGACGTGATCGTGATGATCGGTGAGATCGGTGGTGACGCCGAGGAGCGTGCCGCGGACTTCATCAGGGAGCACGTGACCAAGCCGGTGGTGGGGTACGTGGCGGGCTTCACGGCTCCGGAGGGCAAGACGATGGGTCACGCGGGCGCGATCGTGTCGGGTTCCTCGGGCACGGCCGCGGCCAAGAAGGAGGCTCTGGAGGCCGTCGGCGTCAAGGTCGGCAAGACCCCCAGCGAAGCGGCGCGGATGGTACGGGCCGTCCTGGCCGACGCACCACACGGAGAGGAGGCGGGCGCCCCCTCCCACGCGGAGGCGGTGTCCACGACGCGATGACGGCGATGCTCAAGCCCGGCACCGACTGGGAGACCCTGTACACACGCTGCCGTGAGGAGGCGCCGGAGGCCTTCGGGCCCGACCGGACGCACAACCACTGGGGCGGCCGGTGGCGCGACGACGGCGACCCCCGGACCGCGTACTCACCCGTCGACGGGTCGCAGATCGCGGGTCCGCCGATGCTGGACGGCGCGACCGCGGCCCTGGCCGTCGCCGGGGCCGCCGCCGACCACCAACGCTGGAGCGCGGTCCCCCTCGACGAACGCCGGGAGCGGGTCCGCGCCGCGGTCCGGGCCTGGGAACGGCACCGCGACACGCTGGCCCTGGCCCTGGTCTGGGAGATCGGCAAGCCCTGGCGGCTGGCCCGCCAGGACGTGGACCGGGCGATCTCCGGGGTCGAGTGGTACCTGGACGGCGTCGGGCCCATGCTCGACGGCCGCCGGCCCCTGGACGGCCCCGTCAGCAACATCGCGAGCTGGAACTACCCGATGAGCGTGCTGGCGCACGCGATGTGCGTCCAGGCGCTGGCGGGCAACGGCGTGATCGCCAAGACCCCCACCGACGGCGGACTGGTCTGCCTGACCCTGGCCGTGGCCCTGGCGGTCCGCGAGGGCCTGCCGTTCACGCTGGTCAGCGGGGGCGGCCGCGATCTCTCCCCGGCGCTGGTGCGGGGGCCCGAGATTGGTTGCGTGTCCTTCGTCGGCGGCCGGGACACCGGCGGCCGGGTGGCGGCCGACCTCGCCGACCTGGGGCGGCCGCACGTCCTGGAGCAGGAGGGGCTGAACTGCTGGGGCGTGTGGGAGTTCGACGACTGGGAGACCCTCTCGGGGCAGATCCGCAGGACCTTCGACTACGCCAAGCAGCGCTGCACCGCCTATCCCCGGTTCGTCGTACAGCGCTCCCGCTTCGACGCCTTCCTCGACGCCTACCTCACGGCGGTCCGGTCGGTGCGCTTCGGGCACCCCCTCGCCGTGGCGTCCCCCGAGGACGACCTGCCCGAACTGGACTTCGGGCCGCTGATCAACGCGGCCAAGGCCAAGGAGCTGACCGACCGGGTGGCCGAGGCCGTGGCGGGCGGTGCCGTGCCGCTCCACCGGGGCGGACTGTCGGACGCCCTCCTGCTGCCGGGGCAGAACACCGACGCCTACGTGGCACCGGTGGCGCTGTTGGAGCCGCCGCGCTCCTCGCCGCTCTTCCACGCCGAACCGTTCGGCCCGGTCGACTCGATCGTGCTGGTGGACACGGAGGCGGAGCTGCTGGCCGCGATGAACGCCAGCAACGGCGCCCTGGTCGCCACAGTCTCGTGCGACGACACCGACACGGCCGCGCGCCTGGCCGCCGGGGTGCGGGCCTTCAAGGTCGGCGTCAACCGGCCGCGCTCACGCGGCGACCGCGAGGAGCTGTTCGGCGGCTGGGGCGACTCCTGGCGGGGCGCCTTCGTCGGCGGTGAATTGCTGGTCCACGCGGTCACCAGGGGAGCGGCGGGCGAGCGCCTGCCGGGCAACTTCCCGCACTACACGCTGCGTCCCGAGGGGCGCGTCTAGGAGAGGAGCCCGGTCTTCCGGGGGTCCGGCGGCTCCCCGGAAGACCGTTCCCTCAGACGGCGACCAGGCGGACGGCTGAGCCGCACAGTTGGGACATGTCTCCGACATCCGACGTCAGTACCGTGACAGGGGGCCGTTGCCGTAGGGCCACCTCCGCCACCATCGCGTCGATGGCGTGCTGGTGGCCGTGCAGGCCGACTCGCTGGAGGAGCGCGGCGGCTGATCGCGCACCATCCTTGCCAAGATCCTCAACCTTGAGGCGGGAGAGCACCCAGTTCAACCTTGCGGTACTGACTCCTCGGTGTTGGACCTCGATGATGGTCGCCGCGCTGATGACCAAAGCCCTGTCCTCCTGGACCGCGGCATCGATGAGGAGCATGGTCCTGCGGTCCCTGGCGATGAATCCGGACAGCCCTGCCGAGTCCAGGACGAGGGTGCCCTTCACACGGCCTCGTCCGAATTCCTGGCGCCCTTCTGCTCACCAGCCAACTCCGCTTTGGCCCAGGTGCGCTCCTCCTCCGTGAAAGCACCGTACTCCTCCTGGTAGTCAGCGAGATCCTGGGCGATCAGGTCGCTGCGCAGCCGGTGCTCGACCGCTTCCGTGATGTATGCGGAGAACTCTCGTTTGCCGGTGATGGCGCGTACCGCCTCAGCGGTCCCCTCCGGGAGCGAGAGACTCACCCGAACCGAGGGACCGCTGCCCACGGGAACCCTGTCTTCAGTCACGCATCAAGTTTATCAAAGCGAATAGGAATTATCTTGGGTTCTGCGAGACAGGGGATGTCGGGAGCGGTCGGTGCAGGGGGCTGGAGCGCACCGGCCGCTCCCGCGTCTACCGACCCGGACCGCGGACGCCTCCCGTGGCCGCCGAGGGCGCGATGGGCGCCTTCTTCAGGAGGATCCGGTGCCGTCCGGCGTAGACGTTCATGGAGGTTCCCCGGAGGAAGCCGACGAGGGTGATGCCCGCCTCCGCGGCGAGGTCGACGGCCAGGGACGAGGGGGCGGAGACGGCGGCCATCATCGGGATGCCCGCCATCCACGCCTTCTGGACCAGCTCGAAGGACGCGCGCCCGGAGACCATGAGCACCGTCCCGCGCAGCGGGAGCCGCCCGGAGCGCAGGGCCCAGCCGACCAGCTTGTCCACCGCGTTGTGGCGGCCCACGTCCTCGCGCAGGGCGAGCAGGTCGCCGTCCTCGGTGAACAGCCCGGCCGCGTGCAGGGCGCCGGTGCGCTCGAACACACGCTGAGCCTCACGCAGCCGGTCGGGCAGGGACGTCAGGGTGTCCGCGTCGATCCGCAGGTCGTCCTCCGCCACCCGCCAGGCGGCCTGGGTGCGCACGGCGTCCAGACTCGCCTTGCCGCACAGGCCGCAGGAGGACGTGGTGTAGAAGTTGCGTTCCAGGGAGGTGTCCGGGCGGGGGACCCCCGGGGCCAGGGACACGTCGAGCACGTTGTAGGTGTTCGAACCGTCCTCGGTGGCCCCGGCGCAGTACCGGATCGCGGTGATCTCCTGTTCGCGGGACACCACGCCCTCGCTCACCAGGAACCCCGCGGCCAGGTCGAAATCGCCGCCGGGGGTGCGCATGGTGACGCTCAGAGGGGCTCCGTCGAGCCTGATCTCCAGCGGCTCCTCCACGACCAGCGTGTCGACGCGCTCCGTCGAGGACCCGTCCCTGATCCGGAGAACCTTCTCCCGGACCGTGACCCGTCCCATCCGCTCCACCGCCTTCCGGTGTCCACTGTCCCGGTTCTATCTGATTTCGCCCGGTTTCTCACCCCTGCCGCGGACCCGCGTCGGGCGCGCCCGCGGATCCGGGGGTTCACCCGTCGCCGCGCCGCTGTACGTGCTGGAAGCCGAACCGACCCTTGATGCACAGGTTTCCGTGGGTCACCGGGTTGTCGTGCGGTGAGGTGACCTTGACGATCTCGTTCTCCTGCACGTGCAGCGTAACGTTGCAGCCCACTCCGCAGTAGGTGCACACCGTGGTCGTCTCGCTCTGTTTCTCCTCGTCCCAGGTGCCCGCCTGGCGCATGTCGAACTCGGTGCGGAAGGACAGGGCCCCGGTGGGGCACACCTCGATGCAGTTGCCGCAGTAGACGCAGGCCGAGTCGGGCAGCGTGACGTCGTGCTCGGTGGAGATGCGGGCGTCGAAGCCGCGCCCGGCCACCCCGATGGCGAAGGTGTTCTGCCACTGGTCGCCGCAGGCGTCCACGCACTTGTAGCACATGATGCACTTGGAGTAGTCACGCACGTACAGGTCGTTGTCCACCTTGACGGGCTGTTCGACCGTCTCCGCGACCGAGCCGTCGCCGGGTTCGTGGTCACCGGCGTGCCGGGCGTCGCGCACGCCCAGCGCCGCCGCCTCGGCGCGAGGGCCGAACCGGTCGGGCTCCGCGTCGTAGCGCTCCATCCACTCGTCCACCTGCGGGGTGGTGGACAGGTCCACGGAGGAGCCGAGCAGCTCCAGGACCATCTTGCGGCTGTGCCGCACCCGCTCGGAGTCCGTGGCCACGCTCATGCCGGGTTCCAGCTTGCGCGAGCAGGCGGGGACGAGCGTACGCGCGCCCTCCACCTCCACCACGCACACCCGGCAGGCGTTCCTGGGGGTGAGCGTGTCGCCGTAGCACAGGGTGGGGATGTCGGTTCCCATCCCGGAGCAGGCCTCCAGGACGGTGGTGCCCTCGGGGACGCGGACCTGCTCGCCGTCGATGGTCGCGTCGATCAGCCGCCGGGGCGGGGCCAGGAGTACGGGGACGGTCATCGGGCCTCCTCGGTTTCGGACTCTTCAAACAGGCCGAGTCGGTCGATCGCCGACTCCACGGCGTTCCAGGCGGTCTGTCCCAGGCCGCAGATCGAGGCGTCCTTCATCGCCCGGCCGACCTCGCGGAGCAGGGCGACCTCGGACTCGGGGTCGCCGCCGCCCCTGATACGCAGCAGGGACTCCTCCTGGCGCACGGTGCCGACCCGGCAGGGGACGCACTGGCCGCAGGACTCGTCGCGGAAGAAGGCCGCCACCCGGACCAGGGTCGCGACCAGGTCGGCGGTGTCGTCCAGGACCAGGACCACTCCCGAACCGAGGGTCGTCCCCGCCGCGCGGGCCCCCTCGAAGGTCAGCGGAATGTCCAGTTCGTCCCCGCGGACGAAGGCCCCGGCCGCCCCGCCGAGCAGGACCGCCTGGATGGTGCGCCCCTCGGGCATCCCCCCGGCGGCCTCGACGAGGTCGCGCAGGGTGGCGCCGAAGGGCAGCTCGTACAGCCCGGGGCGGCGCACACCGCCCGACAGGCAGAACAGCTTGGGACCGGTGGACTGGTCGGTGCCGACGGCCGCGTAGGCGGGACCGCCCATCAGCAGGATCGGCAGCACGTTGACCAGCGTCTCGACGTTGTTCACGGCGGTGGGTTTGCCGAACAGCCCCTTCTCCACGGGGAAGGGCGGTTTGCTCCGGGGCTCGCCCCGCTGGCCCTCGATGGAGCCGAAGATCGCGGTCTCCTCACCGCAGATGTAGGCGCCCGCGCCGCGCCGGATCTCGATGTCGAAGGCGAAGCCCGAGCCCAGGACGTCCGGACCGAGCAGCCCGCGCCCGCGCGCCAGCGTGATGGCGTTCTCCAGGTGCCGCAGCGCGCGGGGGTACTCGCCCCGGATGTACAGGTAGCCGGTCCGGGCGCCGATGGCGTATCCCGCGATCGTCATCGCCTCGATGACGGAGAACGGGTCGCCCTCCATCAGGACCCGGTCCTTGAAGGTGCCGGGCTCGCTCTCGTCGGCGTTGCACACCAGGTAGTGCGGGCCGTCCGGCTGCTGGGCGGTGGCCTGCCACTTGCGGCCGGGGGNGCGGCTCCGCCCCGGCCGACCAGGCCGGAGTCGGAGACCTCCCGGAGGACACCGGCCGGGCCGAGGCGCAGCGCCTGGCGCAACGCGGCGTACCCGCCCGCGGCACGGTAGTCGTCCAGGCTGAGGGGGTCGACGGTGCCGATCCTGCGGAGCAGCACGTGGTCGGGTGAGCCCGCGTCGGGTACGGCCGCCGCGGGATCGGGTTCGGGGGAGGCGCCGGGCAGGGGCTCGGCACCGAAGGTGGTGGGGACGCGGTGTCCGTTCGCGGCGGCCGAACCGGTCCCGGAGGAGGCACCCTCGGCCATCGCGTCCAGTTCGGCGGACGTGGCGGGGGCGGCGACGGCGTACCGGGGCGGATCGCCCGCCTCGACGGCGAGGGCGGCGGGCGCGCGCTCGCACATGCCCAGGCACGGGCTCTCGTGCCAGGAGGCCTCCCCGTCGTGGCCGCCGGGAGGGCCGAGGCGTTGGGTCAGCCGGTCGCGCAGCGGGCCCGAACCCGCCGCCGCGCACGCGATGTCGGTGCACAGGTGCACGACGCGGCGCGGGCGCTGGTGCAGGGAGAACATCGCGTAGAAGGAGGCGACGGCGTAGGCCTCCGCCGGGGGGATGGTCAGCCTGCGGCAGATGTGGTCGAGTGCGGGACGGCTGATCCAGCCCACGCGGTCGTTCACCGCGTGGAGGGCGGGAAGAAGCAGGTCGCGCCGGTCGCGGGCGGAGTGGCCGCCCCGCGCGTAACGCAGGTCGACGTCCTGGCGGGCGCCGCCGTCCCAGCCGGACTCGGGCGGCCCGAGTACGCTCTCGACGGCTTCGCGTTCGACGGCGGTGGGCGTCTCGTCCAGGAAGCGTAGGTCCACGCCTGGGTCACCTCATATCGAATGTAAGCCAGATCACAGGATTCTGTATACAGAGAACAGTATGATGGTTGTATTCGGGTGGCAACCCCCGTAAGCGGTAAGAACGCGTAAGGATGCGCCCGGGTGTCCGGTCCGCCCGATGGGTGCTGACCAGGTATGACGGGCCGTGCCGTCGCCGCAGGGGGCTGGGGCGACGGCAC
>NZ_ANAX01000172.1 GCF_000341065.1 Nocardiopsis halotolerans DSM 44410
TCAGCCCGCGGCGGCGGTCGGCCGTGCGGTTCTCGCCACCCGCTCGATCCGCACCGCGGCGGCCTTGTACTCGGCCGTCCCGGCGATGGGGTCCGTGGCGTCGATGGTCAGCAGCTGGGTGTCCACCTGGTCGGGGAAGTGGAAGGTCATGAACACCAGACCGGGCCGCATGGCCTCGGTGACCGACACGGGGACCAGGACCGAACCCCGGCGGGAGGTCACCCGCACCGTCTCCCCGTCGCCGACGCCGAGCTTGTCGGCGTCCTCCGGGGAGAGGTCCAGCGTCTCTCCCCTGCGCATCGGCGAGGAGAAGCCGCTGGTCTGCACGCCCGTGTTGTAGTCGTCCAGGCGTCGGCCCGTCGTCAGCCGGAAGGGGAAGTCCTCGTCGAGCAGGTCGACCGGGGGCGAGTGGCCCACGATCCCGAACGGCGCGGGTGCGCCGCGCTCGGCGGGGTCCTCCGCCCACAGGCGCGCGTGCAGGTAGCTCGGCTCCAGGGTGTCCTCGGAGTAGCACGGCCACTGGATGCCGTGCAGCTCGGCCAGGCGCTCGTAGCTCATGCCCCGGTGGATCGGGGAGAGCGAGCGGACCTCGTCCCAGATCTCCTCCGCCGAGGGCCGCTCCCATACGTGGCCCAGTCTGGTGGCCAGGTCGCACATGATCTCGATGTCGTCCCGGGCGCCCCGGGGCGGCTCCAGCGCCCTGCGCACCAGCTGCACGCGGCGCTCACTGTTGGTGAAGGTGCCGTCGGACTCGCACCAGGAGGCGCTCGCCGGGAGCACCACGTCGGCCAGTTCGGCGGTGCGGGTCAGGAAGATGTCCTGCACCACCAGGTGGTCCAGGCCGCGCAGGCGGCGCGTGGTCTTGTGCGTCTCGGGCTCGGACTGGACGGGGTTCTCCCCGATCACGTAGAGCGTGCGCAGCTCGCCCTCGTCCATCGCCTCGAACATCTGGGTGAGGTTCAGGCCCCTGGTGGGCTGGATCTCGCGTCCCCATGCGGCCTCGAAGGACGTGCGCACCCGGTCGTCCAGGATGTCCTGGAACCCGACCAGCCGGTCGGGGATGGCGCCCATGTCGCCGCCGCCCTGCACGTTGTTCTGGCCGCGCAGCGGGTTGAGCCCCGAGCCGTGCCGCCCCACGTGCCCGGTGAGCAGCGACAGGTTGATCAGCGCGCGGACGTTGTCGGTGGCGTTGTGGTGTTCGGTGATGCCCAGCGTCCAGCACAGCTGGGCGCGTTCGGCGCGGGCGTAGGCGTGCGCCAGTTCGCGTATGGCCTCGGCGGGCACGCCGGTCTCGGCCTCCGCGGCGGCCAGCGTCCACGGCTCGACCAGCGCGCGGTAGGCGTCCAGGCCGCTGGTGGCGCGCTGGACGAAGGTGTCGTTGGCCAGGCCGGCGTGCAGGATCTCACGGCCGATGGCGTGGGCGAGGGGGATGTCCGTGCCCACGTTCAGGCCCAGCCAGCGGTCGGCCCACTCGGCGGTCGGGGTGCGCCGGGGGTCCACGACGAACAGGCGCGCTCCGCGCCGCACGGCCTTGAGCACGTGGTGGAAGAAGATCGGGTGGGCGAAACGCGGGTTGCCGCCCCAGATCACGATGAGGTCGGTGTCCTCGATCTCGGCGTAGGAGGAGGTGCCCCCGCCCGAGCCGAAGGCCGCGGCCAGTCCGGCGACGCTGGGCGCGTGGCAGGTGCGGTTGCACGAGTCGACGTTGTTGGTGCCGACGACCACGCGGGTGAACTTCTGCGCCATGAAGTTCATCTCGTTGGTCGCCCTGGCGCAGGAGAGCATGCCGAAGGAGTTCGGCCCGTGCTCGTCCACTCCGCGCCGGAACCCGGCGGCCGCGCGGTCGAGGGCCTCCTCCCAGGAGGCCGGGAGCAGCTCGTCGCCGTCGCGGACGAGGGGTTGGGTGAGTCGTTCGTGGGGGAGAGCGTCGGATCGCATGTGGCCTCGCATGGTGGTCGTGGCCGGATTCGTCCGGGCCGCCGGACGCCGTGGTGGTGGGGGATACTGCATACAGTATTGGGAGATCGTGGGCGGTGGTCAAGGGTTTGCCCTCCGGGGCCACCGTCGTCTCCGGGACCCCGTGGGGGCCGGAACGACCCTCCGGGGCGGGCACCTCCGGGGGAGCGTTCCCTAGGCCGCGACGGGCGGCGTCGCCGGGGCGGGCGAGGGGGCGGGCGAGGGGGCGGGCGCGTCGAGCATCCGGGCGTTGAGCAGCCCCGCGACGGCGTCGACCGCACGGAGGGAGGGCGCGGGCGCTCCGGTCAGGTCGGCCAGCTCCACCACGGCGGACAGGATGACGTCCAGCTCCATGGGGCGCCCGCGCTCCAGGTCGTGCAGGGTCGAGGTGCGGTGGTCGCCGGCGCGCTCGGCTCCGGCCAGGCGCCGGTCGATGGAGACTGCGGGTCGCACGCCGAGCCGCGCGGCCACGTCCAGGGTCTCGTGCATCATGGTGCGGGCCAGCTCCCGGGTGGGGCGGTTCCGGCAGATCTGCGCCATGGTGGAACGGGACAGCGCGCTCAGCGGGTTGAAGACGATGTTGCCCATCAGCTTCACCCAGATGTCCTCGCGCAGGTCCCGTTCGATGGGGCACTTGAGTCCGCCCGCCTCCATCGCGGCCTGGAGGTCGCGGCAGCGCCGGGAGTCCGAGCGGTCCGGCTCGCCGATGGAGAACCGGGTCCCCTCGATGTGCCGGATCACGCCGGGTCCGGCGATCTCGGTGGCCGCGTAGACCACGCAGCCCACGGCGCGCTCGACCGGGATCGTCCGGCTGACCGCGCCGCCGGGGTCCACGCTCTCGATCCGGTGCTCGGCCAGGGGGCCGTCGATCCCGTGGAAGTACCACCAGGGGATGCCGTTCTGGGCGGCGACGACCATGGTGGAGGGGCCCATCAGGGGACGCAGCAGCGGACCGCAGCCCGCGTAGTGCTGGGCCTTCAGGCCGAGGAGGACGGCGTCGACGGGCCCGACCTCGGCCGGGTCGTCGGTGGCGTGGGGGTGCGCGGTGAAGTCTCCGCGCGGGCTGAGGACCCGGACTCCCCGCTCGCGCAGGGCCCGCAGGTGCTCGCCGCGCGCGATGAGGTGGACGTCGGCCCCGCCCCTGTGCAGCGCGGCTCCCGCGTAGGCGCCGATCGCGCCGGCGCCGAGTACGGCGATTCGCATGAGGACTCCTTTCCTTGCCATACTGTATACAGTATGCTCTAGGTCAGCGTTCTTCACCCGACCGCAGGGAGAGAAGGAATGTCCGACCCGGCCGCCTCGGAAACTTCTCCGCTTCTTCACGTGAAAAGCCACCCGCGCACACCGCTGCCCTGGACCAAGGCACGGGAGCTGGCGCGGGTGACCGGTGCCGAGGGTGGACAGCCCATGGCCGAGGAACCGCTCGGCGGCGCCCTCGGTGCCACCCTCGGCACCGACCTCGTCTCGGCGAACGACGTCCCCGTGCTGGACAGCGCGGCCATGGACGGGTACGCGGTCTCGGGGGAGGGGCCCTGGGCCGTCCTCGGCCGCTCGCTCGCCGGACGCCGGGGACCCGTCGCCCGCCTCGACCACGGGGAGGCGGTGGAGATCGCCACGGGTGCCGTCGTGCCGGAGGGCACCACCGCCGTCCTCCCCCGGGAGCGGGCGACGGTGTCCTCCGGGCACGTCCACGGTGAGGCGGAGAGCGGCAGGCACATCCGCCGCAAGGGGGAGACCACCCCCGCGGGGGCGCTGGTCGCGCGCCGCGGGAGCCCCGTCACCCCCGCCCTCCTGGGCCTGGCCGCGAGCCTGGGCCTGGACTCCCTGCCCGTGGTCCGCCCCCTGGTGCACGTCCTGGTCACGGGGGACGAGGTCGTGCGTGAGGGGACGCCGCGCCCGGGCACCGTGCGCGACGCGATCGGCCCCCTGCTCCCAGGGCTGGTGGCCTGGGCCGGAGGACGCTGCGTCCCCGCGCTGCCGGTCGCCGACCGGAGGCGGGACATGGTCCGTGCGCTGGGCGCGGCCTCGGCCTCCGACGTCGTCGCGGTCTGCGGTTCCTCCTCGGCCGGGCCCGCCGACCACCTGCGTTCCGTGCTCACCGGCCTCGGCGCGCGGATGGTCGTCGACGGTGTGGCCTGCCGCCCGGGACACCCGCAGATCCTGGCCGTGCTGCCCTCGGGAACCGTCGTCGTGGGGCTGCCGGGCAACCCCGGTGCGGCCCTGGCCGCCGCGCTCACGCTGCTCGTCCCGGTGCTCAGCGGACGCGCCCACCGGCGGGATCCCGCGCACCTGGGCCGCGGGGCCCGGTTCACCGGTCCGACCCCGCCGCACCCGGTCGACACCCGCCTGGTGCCGGTGCGCGTCAGCCGCGACCTGGCGGTGGAACTGCCCGGCACCGGCTCC
>NZ_ANAX01000173.1 GCF_000341065.1 Nocardiopsis halotolerans DSM 44410
GGTCGCCCGGCCGATCGGGTCGAACTCGTGGAGGTACCGTGACGGCGCACGCGCCCGCTCTTTGTACACTGTCTACAAAGCCCACGGAACCGGATGGAGCCGCCCTATGTCCCCACAGGGGTTGAACGCCGTCGCGGGACGGGTCCAGCGCCCGGTACCGCTGCGTGAGGCCGTGTACGAGGCCATCCTCGACCTGATCACCAACCGCTCGCTCTCGCCCGGCCAGCACCTGGTCGAGACCGAGCTGGCCCAACAGCTCGGCGTCTCGCGGCAGCCGGGCCGCNNAGCAACGAGGGATGGGTGGACCTGCGGCCCGGTTACGGCGCCTTCGTGCACACGCCCACCGAGAGCGAGGCCGACCAGCTCCTGGCGGTACGCGCCCTGCTGGAGACGGAGTCGGCCCGCCTGGCCGCCGAGAACGCCTCCGACGAGCAGATCGGGCTTCTGCGCGATCTGGTCTCCGCCGGGTACACGGCGACCCAGCGCGCCGACATCGACGTGGTCGTCCAGGCCAACGCCGACTTCCACCGCACCGTCACCGAGGCCTCGGGGAACCGGGTGCTCGCCGAACTGGCCGCGCAGGTCGACCGGCGGGTCCGCTGGTACTACGCCCCGGTCGCCCACGTCCGCGGCGCCGCCTCCTGGGACGAGCACGCGGCCCTCGTCGACGTCATCGAGAACCGCGACGCGGACGCGGCGCTGAGACTGATGAACGAGCACACCGAGCGCACCAGACGCACCTACCACGAGCAGGTGGACGGCGCGGACTCCGACTCCTGAGCCGCCGCGCTACCGCGCGGCGACCCGGTAGGCGCTGCCCTCGTCGTCGCGGGTCAGGTAACCCTCGTCCACGAGGTGGCGGCGCATGGACGAGGGGTCGTCGAAGCACGACAGGATCGCGGCGTTGACCTGCTTCTCGGTGTAGGTCGTGCCGGGGGCGAAGAGCCGGTCGGTGATCCGCGCGAACACCCGCTGGCGCAGCTCCTGCTTGGCGGGCAGCGTGGTCAGCCGACCGTCGTGGAACAGCGCGTCCACGGGATCCCGGCGCACGGGCCGGTGTTCCTCCAGGGCCGCGGAGAACACCTCCGGCACGTACACCACGCGGTCGCCGTCCTCGCGCACCAGCCCCGCGTCCGTGAGCCGCGCCAGCTCCTTACGCGCCCGCGATCCGCCCGCCCGGACCTCCTCGGCGGACACGCCCTCCGCTCCGGCGCCCACCACGCGGGCGTAGAGCGCCAGTCGGTCGGGATCGGCCAGGGACGAGACGATCTGGGTGGGGTGCGGCACGGTTCTCCCTCGTTTCTCGGTGGGACTCCGCCGCAGCGGCCCGGCGCCGCGCGCAGCCCCGTGGGCTCCTCGGGGGAGGCGACCCCGGGGGCCGGGGCCGCCTCCCCCCGGGACCCTAGGCGCAGTCCCGGTGCCGCGGCCAGCGGTTTGTCAACGCTCGGCGAGCAGCTGCTCGATCACCCTGCCCACGCCGTCGTCGTTGCTGGCCGGGGCCACCCGCAGCCCCAGCGCGGGGTCGAGCAGGTCCGGGTGTCCGCTGGCCATGGCGTACCCCGCGCCCGCCCACGACAGCGCGGACACGTCGTTGGGCATGTCGCCGAAGGCCACCACCTCCTCGGCGGACACTCCCCACCGCTCGCAGACCATCGCGAGCGTGCTGCCCTTGTTCACCCCCGGCGCGCTCAGCTCCAGCAGGCCGTGGGCGCCCGAGTAGGTGATCTCCGCCAGCGATCCGACCGCCGCCACGGCCGCCTCGTGCAGCAGGTGCACCGGGGTGTCACTGGAGCGCACGAGCAGCTTGGTGACCGGGGAGGCCCGTGTCAGCAGGGCCTCGGTGGTCTCCAACACCTCCCGCACCCAGTCGCGGGGCAGCCACGGCTCCAGGTGGTACGCGGCGTCGTGGAAGAAGTCGGTGCCGGTCTCGACGCCGTAGCCGATCCCGGCCAGCGCCGCGTTGAGCTTCTCGACCACGGTGTGGGCGGTGTCCAGGTCGATGGCGCGCACCAGCGGGTCGGAGTCGGGGGCGTGGGCGAGGGCGCCGTTGCCGCAGAGCACGGCGGCGCAGGGGAACTGCTCCGCGATGTGCTGGGTGGTCCGCGGCGGACGCGCGGTGGAGACGACCACCCTGATCCCCGCCTCCGAGGCGGCGACCAGCGCCCGCCGGTTGCGTTCGGAGACCAGACCCTCCGCTCCAAGGAGAGTGCCGTCGAGGTCGGTCGCGATAACCCGGGGAAAGACCATGGTGCGCATTATGTCGGCTTCCACTGGCATCGTGAAGCGGTTTTGGCCCGCATCACACGAGCGGGAGGGAGGGGCGGAAGGCGGCGGGGATCCGTTCCACCACACCGCCCCGGAACACGTCGTACAGGTCCAGGGACTCCAGGTGGACGTAGCCGATGTGGCAGTCGCAGCTGGTCAGCGGGCACGCGCGGGGGCCGAGCCGGTCGAGGAACGAACCGTCGTAGAGGTTGCCCAGCGGCGCGTCCACGAAGTGGCAGCGGCGCACGTTCCCGTCCCCGTCCACGGACAGCACACTGTCACCCGTACGGCAGGGCAGCCCCCGGCTGGGGTGGGGGTGGCGGCTGTAGTGGAAGTGCGGGTCCAGCGCCTGCCACTCGGCGGCCTCCGCGTCGGTGTAGGTCCGCCCCTCGGCGGCGTTCACCCACAGGTAGACCTCCTCGGGCAGGTCGGCGCGCATTCTCCGGGCCGCGGTCAGGTGCTCGGGTTCGCCGACCACGCCGACGCTGAACCGCACCCCCTTCCCGGCCAGTTCGCGCGCCTTGGCGAGGAAGCGCTCGTGGGACACCTGCCCGGGGTGGTAGGTGGTCCACAGTGCCGCGGTGGCCGGGTCGCAGTCGTCCAGCCAGCCCAAACGGCCGCTCAGGTTGGTCTGGATGGCCACC
>NZ_ANAX01000174.1 GCF_000341065.1 Nocardiopsis halotolerans DSM 44410
CGGGCGATCGCGGTCCGGTACCAGGACCGCACCAGCCCCTCGCCCCACGGGGTGAACAGCACCGAGATCCGCGTGTCCGGGTGCGCCGCCTCCTGGTCGGCCACCCAGTCGGTGAACCGCTCCAGCGCGGCCCGGTCGGCGCGCAGCGTCTCCGGGTTGTCGCGCCGCTTGGCGAAGGGGCAGTACGGGCAGTCGTAGTCACAGCTGGCCAGCGGACCGCGGTAGAGCAGGGTCAGGTGCGGCGGGAGCGCGGCACGGGAGTTCGGGGAGGAGGGCGCCATCGTGTTCACCGGGCCTCGTAGTCGGCCATCAGCGCCGAGACACCGGCCGAGAAGAACATCGGCCCGATCGCGTCGGAGTGCGCCAGCCCCTCCGGGGTCAGCCGTACCAGCCGGGGTTCCGCGTCCCGCTCCAGCCAGCCGCGCCGGTCGAGTTCGGCGAGGGTGTCGGGGAAGTCCCGCCGGGGGTGGGCGCCGAACCGGTCGGTGTAGGCGGAGGCGTCCATCCCCTCCGTGCGCAGCAGCGACTGGAGCAGGTGGCGGCGGCGCCGCTCGCCGTCGTCCAGGCGGAACCCCACCTCGGCGCGGGCGAAGTCGGCCCGGTCGCGGTCCACGTAGTCGGCGATGATGGACCGCACCCCGCCCACGCCCACGGCGTAGTCGAACGAGTAGTGCGCGGTGGTGGTGTAGGACCGGGCGCCGCAGCCCAGGCCCACCATGCCGTCGGTCTGGCAGCAGTGGTCCGGGCCCTCCGCGGCGGGGGCGTCCGCGCGCCGGAACATGCGCATGGACACCTGCTCGTAGCCGCGTTCGAGCAGGTGGTCGCGGCCCTGCCGGTACAGGCTCAGCCGGTGGTCGTCCCACGCGCGGGCCCGGCGCCCCAGCCCGGTCAGCGGTCGCACGTACAGCGGGTACAGGTACACCTCCTCCGGAGCCCACTCCAGGGCCGTGTCCAGGGAGTACGCCCAGGTGCGGGCGTCCTGCCGCTCGATGCCGTAGATAAGGTCGACGTTGAGGTCGGCCGAGGCGTGCTCGCGGATCGCGGCCAGGGCCCGGTCCACCTCGGCGCGTTTCTGCGGCCGTCCCGCCGCGTGCGCCTCGGAGTCGATGAAGCTCTGCACGCCCATGCTGATCCGGGTGGCGCCGCGCGCGTCGAGCACGGCCAGCCGGTCGGGTGTGGCCGTGGCCGGGGAGGTCTCCACCGACACCGGGATCGCCGACAGGTCCACCCCGAACGCCCGCTCGGTGAGGTCGTAGACCCGGGTGAGCTCCTCTGCGGTCAGGTACGTGGGGGTGCCCCCGCCCAGGGCGGCCCGCGCGTACCGGGCGCCCCCGGGCAGCGACTCGGCCACCACCTCCGCCTGCCGTTCCAGCGCGCCCAGGTAGGCGGTGACCTGCTCGGCAGGGGGAGTGGAGCGGGTGAACAGGTTGCAGAACCCGCAGCGCATCTCGCAGAACGGGATGTGCGCGTACAGGGACAGCGCGCTCACGTCCTCGTCCCGCCACAGGTCGGCGAGCGCGGGGCGCTCGGTGAAGGGGCGGTAGGCGCTCTTGTGCGGGTAGGCGTACACGTAGGACTGGTACGGGGAGTCGGCGTGCACCGGCTCGGCGCGCGGGGTCGGGATCGGGGTCGGGGTCACGGGGTCGCCTCCTCGGCGTCGGCGGTGCGTCCCCGGGGCAGGAACGCGTGGGTGTAGGGGACCGTCCACACGGTCTCGTGGCCGATCCGGTGGCCGGTGTAGCCGTCCTCCCCGTAGGCGGTGCCGTGGTCCGAGCACACGATCGCGAAGCAGGGGCGGCGGGCCGTCATCGCCGCCAACAGCGGCGGCAGGTGCCGGTCCACGTACTCCAGGGCCGCGGCGTGGCTCTCCCGGGTGTCGCCGTCCTCCCGGACGGCCCCGGGCAGGTGGAACCAGTTGGGCTGGTGCAGGGCCGACACGTTGAGCAGCAGGAACAGCGGCTGGTCCGCGGGGCGCTCCTCCGCGATCCGGGCCGCGCACGCCACCTGGTGCTCGAAGGAGCGCGGACCGGTCACGCCGAAGGACTCCTCCCAGTGGCTCTCGGCGAACATGTCCGGGATGACCGAGCCCACCGCCGAGCGCCGGTTGAAGAAGCCGGTGCCCCCGACGCATGCCGTGTGGTATCCGGCCCGGGCCAGCCCCGAGGCCAGGTCGGGCGTGTCGAAGGTCCAGGTGCCGGGCGCGGTGGACACGCTGCCGGGGAACGCCGCGGCGAACAGGCGCGGGGGCGGCCCCGNGGCGAGCATGGCCAGGTGGGAGGCGTAGGTGAAGCTCGCGGGGGCGTGCCTGCGCTCCCACCGTCCGCCCGGCAGCAGGCGGGCGAGGTTGGGGGTGCGGCCCGCCTCTGCCAGCTCGGCGGCCACGTCGTACCGGAGGGTGTCCAGGGTGAGCAGCAGGATGTCGTGCGTGCCCACCACGGCGTTCATGTCGGGTGCGGTGCTGTTCATACTCTCTCGGGAAGGGGGAAACGGCCGGTGGCCAGGGCGTGCAGCTGTTCGGCGTAGGTGTCGCGGCCCTCGTGCAGCACCCCGGGGATCAGGTCGCCGAAGGCGTTGACCTCGCACACGGTGAACTCGCGCCAGCCCGGGGAGGCCAGCAGGTCCACCCCGGCGTACAGGGTGCGGGGGAAGCACGCGGCGGCGGCCTCGGCGGTGGCCATCGCCTCCGCCCAGGCGCGCGGCCCGACCGACGCCCGCAGCGCCTCCAGATCGCCCCGCGCGTTGCCCAGGTGCAGGTTGGTCAGGGGTGAGGCGGACGAGCGCACCACGACGTGGGAGGCCCGGCCCGCGACCACCACCACGCGCAGGTCCACGGTCCTGCCGCCGAACCCCGCCTTGGGCACCCACCGCTCCACGTGCAGGCCGTCCGGGGCGAGCGCGTCCACCACCGCCGCGACCCGCTCCTCCCGGGTGTAGGTGCGCAGCCGCAGGCTGTTGTACAGCTCCACGGAGCCGTCGGCGCCCCTGACCAGGTCGGCCGAGGTCACCGCGCGGACCTGGCCTCTGGGGGAGGTCGCCAGCGCCACCACGCCGGATGCGGAGGAGCCGTGCGCGGGCTTGACGAACACCCGCCGCCAGCGGTGCGCGTCCATCAGGGCGCGCAGCGTCGCGTAGTCGGTGACCGGCCCGGGCAGGGCGGGCGCCACGGGCACCCCGGCCGCGTCCAGACGCGCGTGGCAGCGCCGCTTGTCGCACATGTCCACCAGATCGGCGGGTTCCTGGAGCAGGTGCGCGCCCGGGGTGGCCGCCACCGCCTCCGCGAGCCGGGCCAGCGCGGCCCGGAACCCGGCGTGCTGGTCGGCGGTGCCCTCGGCCCGGTACAGGTCGGGGGCGTGCTCCCATCCCCGCAGCAGGCGCTCGGTCTCCACGTCGCCGCCGGGGGAGTCCACCCGGACGAGGGCGTCCTCGGGGAGCCCCACCGGACCGGTGGCCAGGTCGCGCCACGGCACGATTTCCGGTTCGGGCAGGCCGGAGGACTCGGCCGCCGCGCGGAACAGGTCCAGGCGCCGGTTGCCGGGTACCCCCACCACGACCAGGGGACGTCCGCCGATCACTCCGCGACCGCCGTGTAGTAGTAGACCTCCCGGTCCTCGTCGTCCTCGTCCCCGTCGATCTCCGGTTCCCGGACGTCGGAGAGGTCCACCTCCACCCCGGGCAGGGCGGCGCGGACGCGTTCGCACATGTCCTCGGACAGGTAGTGGTGGTGCAGGTCGAGTCGCTTCAGTCCCCGGAAGGCGGGGGCGAGGTCGATCAGAGCCCGTGCGCCCTCGTCGGAGAGGTCCCCCAGGGACAGGTCGAGGACCTCCAGAGAGGACAGGACGGGCGCCTCGGCCAGGACCGGGAACCAGGACCGGAGGTTCTCGGTGTTGCGCAGTCCCAGCGTGCGCAGCTTGGGGAACGCCTCGCCGGACAGCACCGGTCCGAGGTCCTCCGGGGCGGTGTCGCCGCCGTAGTCCTCCACCCCCAGCCACAGTTCCAGGTGTTCCAGGCTGGGCAGCCGCGCCCCGACGACCTGCCGGGCGAGCTTCCGGGGCAGCCCGCCGCCCTGGAGGGTGAGTCCGCGCAGCCCGTCGTGTTCCAGCGCCTCCATGCTCAGGTGGCTGGTGCCGCGCACCGCGAACCCGGTCAGCCCGGGGAAGGCGGCCACCAGCGGGGACAGGTTCCCGTGCCGGATCCACGACGCCTCGCACTCCTCGACGACGAGGTCCGCGTAGAAGAGGGAGCGCAGGCCCGGGAGGCGGGGTGCGAGTTCCACCAGGAGGTCGCGGACCTCGTCGGAGGACTCCACCTCGAAGGCCTCCACCAGGCTGCCGATGACCACCGCGGTGACCGCGGCCGGGTCGGACACGGACTCGACGAAACCGGTGAGGTAGCGCCGTGCGGACCGGGGGTCCCCCATCTCGTCGTAGTAGTGGGACAGACCCCAGGCCACCGCGCCGGGATCGGCGAGGGTACCCGGATCCAGGTCGGGCTCCCCGGACCACTCGCGCACCTCCTCACCGGGGAGGTTCAGGTAGTTCACGACGGGCAGCCCGGCGAACTCGGTCAGGTGGTTGGTGAACATGGTCGCTCCCGGGAGGACGGAGGGTACGTGCGTCCAGGCCTACCAACGCACTCCGACGTTCCGGACTCCTCCAGCACCGCCCGCATCCTCGGGCACTCCAGGATGTCATCGGCGTCGCACGCCATGGCGTGCGACACCAGTTCGCGTGCGGCCCGCAGCTTCTCCAGACGCTCGTCGAGCCTGGCCAGGTGCTCGGCCAGACGCGCGCGCCGCTCGGCGCCGTCCGGCGCACCGGTCATCTCCCGGATCTGCGCCAGGCTGAACCCCGCCTCCTGCGCGCGCAGCACCAGCGCCACCCGGAGGCGGTGCTCGTGCGTGTACCGGCGCTGGCCCCCGGAGCGGCGGGCGGGTTCCAGGACACCGGCCGACTCCCAGTGCCGCAGCACGTGTGTGGCCAACCCGAACGGCTCGGCCAGTTCACCGATGGACAGTTCCGCGTCGCTTGACTTCATGTGGACATGAACTTCCAGACTGGGGTTCCCTGTCAAGGACCTAGGGTGAGGGGCATCACCATGGACGAGCGGACGGAACGGGTGCGCGGGGACTGGGACCGCATGTCACGGGGGTACGACCAGGGTGAACGGTTGCAGCGCCTCGTGCTCGGCGCCACCCGCGCCCGGCTGTGCGGGAGGGCCCGCGGGCGGGTCCTGGAGGTCGCCGTGGGCACCGGGCACAACCTGCCGTACTACCCGGACGGGGTGGAGGTCACCGGGGTGGACCTGAGCCCCGGCATGCTGGCGCGGGCCAGGGCACGGGCCGCCGGACTGGGCGGGAGGGTCGACCTCCGGGAGGGCGACGCCCAGGACCTGGCCTTCGGCGACGGGGAGTTCGACACCGTCGTGTGCGCGCTCGCCCTGTGCACGATCCCCGACCAGTACCGGGCCCTGTCCGAGATGCGCCGGGTACTCCGGCCGGGCGGACTCCTGCTGCTCGTGGACCACGTCGAGTACACCCGCTGGCCCTTCCGGCTGTGGGAGGCGCGCAAGGAGCGCCCCCGGAGGCTGCCGAGGAGCGTCGCCGTCGAGGCGGGTTTCACGGTCGACCACCACGACCGGACCGCTCTGGGGTTCGTCGAGCGCGTGGTCGCCCGCCGCGGAGCCTGAGGGCCCAGGTTCCGGCCGCTCAGCCCTCAACAGCCAGGTTGTCCGAAACCCGCGCGGAGGCGGTTCGGTGGGGCCGTTCCGGCGCTGCGGCGGGACATCCCGCGGGCGCGGTGTGACAGTGTTCCCATGGCTACACACAGCGAACTCCGAGAATTCTGGGAACACCGCCTCGAGGAGGACTGGACCGAGAGCGGCGTCGGCTACCGGGCCCTGGGCCGCCCCTTCAACACGTGGATGTACCGGGTGCGTGAGGAGGTCTTCCTGCGCGAGGTCTCCCGGATGGAGCCGGGCCGGGCCAGCGTCCTCGACGTGGGCAGCGGCACGGGCTTCTACGTGGGCCTGTGGGAGCGGATGGACGTCGGTGACATCACCGGGTGCGACATGACCGGCGCGGCCGTGCGGCGCCTGCGCGGCAGGTTCCCCGACCACCGGTTCGTCCGCCAGGACGCCGCCGACCTCGACGCCTTCGAGGACGACTCCTTCGACGCGGTGTCCTGCATGGACGTGCTCTTCCACATCACCGACGACGAGCGCTACACCCGGGCGTTCGGCGAGTTCGCCCGGGTCGTGCGCCCCGGCGGCCTCCTCGTGATCTCCGAGAACTGCCTTCAGCGCCCCGAACAGCGCGGGGAGCACCAGGTCAACCGCACCCTGGAGTGGATCGCCGGCACCGCCGACAAGGCCGGGTTCGACCTGGTCCGCCGCGTCCCCATGCTCATGCTGATGAACGCCCAGGTGGACGCCCCCGCGCCGTGGCGCAAGGCGTGGGGCGGGGCCCTGCGCGCGGCCACCCTCACCGCGCCGACCGGGTGGCTCGCGGGCGCGGCCCTCTATCCGCTGGAGCGGCGCCTGGTCCGGGGCCGCACGGAGAGCACGACCACGGAGCTCGTGGCGTTCCGCCTCCGGGAACAGGGGTAGGGGTCAGGCCGATGTGACGGGAACACCGGGCGGACGTACACACCGTTCGAGGGTGTCCGGGGATACGGTTGACGTCCACCTTGTGTCGGGGCCTCCGGGGGCGGACCCGGCACCGCGGACGTCCTTGTTCGGGAGGCGACTGTGCGACGCTCCACCATCACGTCGGTGGCCAAGTGGGGGCTCGTGGGAGTGGTGACCACCCAGGTCGCCGTGGCGGCGACGCTCATGGGGATCAACCACTGGCGTCGGAAGGTACGGCCGCGCCGGGCGCACTTCCCCCGCACGGCGCCGGTCGAGCTGCCGGTCGGCGACACCGAGGCCACCGCCACCGTGTACACCTACGGTGAGGACCTGTTCGAGGACATGCTCGCGGCGGTCCGGAGGGCCCGGCACCGCGTCCTGTTCGAGTCCTACATCATCAAGGACGACAAGGTGGGCGGGGAGTTCAAGAGCGCGCTCATCGAGGCGGCCGAGCGGGGCGTCGAGGTGTACGTGATCTACGACGGCTTCGCGAACCTGGTGGTACCCCGGTCCTTCTTCCACTTCCCGCCCGACGTCCACGTGCTGCGCTACCCGGCGTTCCGGCCCGGTGTGCTGCTGATGAACATCCGCAAGTCCGGCCGCGACCACCGCAAGATCCTCACGGTCGACGGCGAGGTGGGGTTCGTCGGCGGGTACAACGTGGGGTCGTTGTACGCCACCGACTGGCGCGACACCCACCTGCGGGTGACCGGGTCGACGGTGTGGGAGCTGGAGAACGCCTTCTGCGACTTCTGGAACATGAACCGCGCCGCCAGCCAGCCCGAGCTGGAGAACCTCGGCGAGGCCGACTGGGAGGCGCACGTCCGGGTGCACCGCAACGTGCCCGAGCTGCTCATCTACCCCATCCGGGCGATGTTCCTGGAGGCGATCGACCGGGCCAAGGAGCGGGTGCTGTTCACCCAGGCCTACTTCATGCCCGACCGGGAACTCCAGAACGCCCTGATCGAAGCGGTGGAGCGCGGCGTGGACGTCAACGTCCTCGTACCGGAGGACTCCAACCACGTCGTCGCGGACTGGATATCCCGCAGCCAGTACGCGGTGCTGCTGCGCGGCGGCGTGCGCCTGTGGCTGTACCGCAACGCCATGGTGCACGCCAAGACGGCCACGGTGGACGGGAAGTGGTCCACGATCGGCACCGCGAACGTGGACCGGCTGAGCCTGACGGGCAACTACGAGATCAACGTGGAGATCTTCGACGAGGGCGTGGCCGGGCACCTGGAGGAGATCTTCGCGAACGACCTCACCAACGCCCGGCGGCTGACCGAGCGGGAGTGGCGGGACCGACCCTGGTACGCCAAGTTCGGTGAGTTCGTCCTGGCGCCCTGGAGGCCGTTCCTGTGAGGGGCGCGCGGGTCGCCGTCCCCCCGGGGACCCGCCCGCCGTCAGGGGCGGCGGCGTTGGGGCGGAGGTCCCAGCCGGTTGGGGAAGAAGGGGTCCGGATCCATCTTGCGGGGCCGGGGGCCGCCCCAGTGCTGGGGGCCCGGGTGCGGGGTGCGGTGGAGCGCTCCGGCGATCGCGGTGGGCGACCCGCCCCGCTGTCGGGCGGGTGCCCTGTCGTGCTCCTCGGGCTGTTCGTCCCGGGAGTCTTCCGCGTGCGTCATCCGTGTGACCTCCCCCGACCGGCCTGTACTGGGGTTCCATGATCGGACGACGTGCCCCCCGGTGTCATGGCGACACGGTGGGGGGACCGGGACCGATCCCAGGAGAGGGGACCCGCCTCCGGGAGCGGCGCGCGCTCCCGGAGGGCGGATATCCGGAGCGTCAGCGCTCCTGTTCCTCCTGGGCGTCGGCCGTGCCGGGCCCGTGGTCGGGCATGGCCGAGCGGGCGACCGCCTCCCGGTGCAGACGCAGGAACTCCAGGTGCCGCTCGTACTCGTCGAGGATGTTCCCGATGAGCTGTTCCTTGGTGTAGCCCATCACGTCGTAACCCTGGCTGCCCTCGGTGAGGTAGACCTCGAAGCGCACGTAGGTGTCACTCTCGGCGAGCGAGCGCGTGGCGAACGCGGGGGTGGGCACCTCCATCGGCCACACCCAGTACTTGAAGTCCTCCTCCTCGCCCATCGGCACCCTCAGCCCCACGTGCGGGATGCCGGTCCTCTCGTCGGGCTCCTCCAACACCGACGCCTCCGCGCCCTGCCTGCGCAGCTCCTCGGAGACGTCCCGGAACGCGGGGCGGCACACCTCGCGGACGAACCTGTTGGCCGCGCGCTTGCCGGGGAAGGACACCGCCCGGGCGATGCGCTGACGCCAGTTGCGCTCCGGTCCCCGGCGGTCGTCCGTGATCCGGTCCGACAGCGACGACGTCAGGGTGGTCCGGAACGCCTCCCGTCGGAAACCCTCGACCCGCAGTGCCTTGTACAGGCCCCAGATGATCAGGAACATCACGAACGAGAACGGCAGGCCCATGATGATGGTCGCGTCGTACAGCGCGTTCACCCCGCCGACCAGAAGCATGGCCAGGGTGAGCAGGCCGGTCACCGCCGCCCAGAAGACGCGCAGCCACGGGGGCGCGTCGGTGAGCGGTGTCGGCAGGTGGGAGCTGAGGTTGCCCATCACCAGGGCGCCGGAGTCGGCGGAGGTGACGTAGAGGAGCAGGCCCACGACGGTCGCCAGTCCGGCGCTGAACAGGACGCCCGGGTACTGGTCGAGCAGCGTGTAGAAACCCTGCTCCGGTTGGTTCATGGTGAGCTGGCCGAACTCCAGGTTGCCCTGGCTCACGATGCTCAGCGCGCTGTTTCCGAAGATCGACAGGAACGTCAGCGTGTACAGGAGGGGGACCACCAGTGTCGCCGCCACGAACTGACGGATGGTGCGACCGCGCGAGATCCGGGCGAGGAACAGGCCGACGAACGGTGCCCAGGCCACCCACCAGGCCCAGAAGAACAGCGTCCAGCTGTTGAGCCACTCCACCGGCGGGTCGTAGCCGAAGGTGTTCAGCGTCATGGAGGGGAAGCGGCTGAGGTAGTCCCCGATGTTGAGGACGAGTTTGTTGAGCAGATCGACGGGCCCCTCGAAGACCATCACGTACAGCATCAGGAGGATGGCGAGGATGACGTTGATCTGGGACAGGCGCCGGATGCCCCGGTCGACACCCGACACGGCCGACACCGTGGCCATGATCACGGCGATGACGATCAGTCCGATCTGCACCGCCGTCCCCTGGGGGACGTCGAAGAGGAAGCCCAACCCGAAGTTGAGCTGTACGACGCCGATACCGAGCGACACGGAGATGCCGAAGATGGTGCCGAGGATGGCCGCCAGGTCGACCGCGTCACCGATGCGCCCGTGGATGCGTTTGCCGATCAGCGGGTACAGGGCGGAGCGGATGGCCAGGGGCAGGTTGTAGCGGAACGAGAAGTAGCCGAGGGCCATGCCCATCAGCGCGTACATCGCCCACCCGGTGATGCCGTAGTGGAAGAGCGTCCACACCACGGCCTGCCGGGCCGCCTCGACCGTCTCCCCCTCGCCCACGGGAGGCGCCAGGTAGTGGCTGACGGGCCCGGAGACGGAGAAGAACATCAGGTCGATGCCGATACCCGCGGCGAACAGCATGGAGGCCCACGCGAACACGCCGTAGTCGGGTCGGGAGTGCTGTGGTCCGAGCTTGACCGCGCCGTAGCGGGAGAGCGCGATGAACACCACGAACGCCAGGTAGAGGGTGGCGGCGAGGAAGTAGTACCAGCCGAACACCTCGGTGATCCACCCGACCACGGAGCCGATGACGTTCGCGGCGCCCGTCGGCGTGATGATCGACCAGATCGAGAGCGCGAGGATCAGGGCGGCCGAGCCGAAGAACACGACCGGCTTGAGTCGGGCCTTCCCGTTCTCCGCCTTGTCCGGGGTCTCGGCGCTGGCCGGGCCGCCTACTTCGCCTGGTTCATCCGTTTTGTCATGTCCTGTGTTGCTATCCACCAAAATAACCTTTCACTCCTGTGGTGCCGGAACGGTGTACCACGGGAGGCGGTGGTGGGGCATACCGAGATGCCGCCCCGGCGTCACGAGGTCGACAGGGAACGAACGACGGGACCCGTGCGGTCCACGGCCATACTCACGGATCGCACGGTCGTGGCGTGAGGTTCCACGAACGGCGGCGTGGCGCGACATCGGTGGATATAAAGGGCGATCGAGACAGTCCGCTCGTCAGGGTTCGCCGGTTGGGCGGGGAGGACGGCGCACTGGAGCGGATCGCGGCGGGCCCGGTGCTTCCGGGGGCGCGAGAGGGGACGAAGCCCCGCGGACTGCGACTCGGATCACTGTCCACAGGGCCCCATCGTCGGCTACGCTGCGAAAAAATCGCAGGTCGCCCTGGGCGGCCCCGGCAGGATTCGAACCTGCGACACCCGCTTTAGGAGAGCGGTGCTCTATCCCCTGAGCTACGGAGCCATGGGTCTGGCGGAGGTATGACGTACCCCGTCGCCGGACCAAGCCTAACCCAGGATGGGCGTGCTTGGGGTGTCGGTCCGTGCCGAGGGGCCCCGACTGGGGAACTCTGCCTGCATGGCGGAGTACGCTGACCTACGATTGGTTGTCCTGGTGCGGTGTGACGTTTTTCACGGCACGTGTCGTGTTGTGGCCGCATACGCACCCTCGACGACCTCGGGAGTTGGGGCGTGGCGTTGACCCACCCAGCGATGACCAGGTGTTTCGCCGACGACCGGCAGCAGGGGAGTGGGGACGGGCGCGGCCCCGTCCGTGCCCCGATCGGTTCGGTGAAGCGACCCCGTGTGGCCGCATGTGGACATGTAGTACGTTGCGTTGCGGCCACGGGCAGGTGTTCTAGGAAAGCAGCCGGAGGATCATTCGTGCCGTTCACCTCTGACCCGGCGCGGCGCGGGTTCCGCGCACCGGGTGTCGGCGGGGTGCTCACCACCTCCGCGACGTCCTACCGTGTCCGCCTCGTACAGGCGCTGACGCTCGTGCTCGTCACCGCGTTCCTCGTCGCCCCGGTGCCGACCGGCGCGCTGGAACCGGCCGAGGCCAGCCTGGACGAGCTCCGGGAGAGGGCCGAGGCCGCCTCCCAGGAACTGGAGGAGGCCAACCAGGAACTGGTCGAGCGCCAGGAGACGTTGGAGGAGTCCCAGGAGAGCCTGGTCCAGACCCTCTACGACCTCCAGCAGACCGAACTCGAACTCGGCGAGATGCGCGAGCCGCTGGCCCAGCTGGCCAGCACCCTGTACAAGCAGCCCAACGGCGGCATGCTCGGCGTGCTGGTGATGGGAACGCTCGACGAGAACCTCCAGACCCAGGCCTACGCGTCGAAGATCGCCCAGGACAACCAGGCGCTCATCCAGGACGCCACCGACCTGCGCGAGGAGCAGATCGACCTGGCGAGCCAGGCGCAGGAACTCCAGACCACGAACCAGCTCGAACAGGTCGAGCTGGCCGAGGAGATCGAGCGGCTGCGTGAGCGGTCCGAGGAGACCACGAACGAACTCGTCCAGGAGTTGGAGGACCGCGGTATCGACCCCGAGGCCTACATGGCCGCGGCCGACTGCGACCCCGCCGCGGCGGCGAACGCCCAGGGCGCGCCCAACGGGCTGCTCCCGGGAAACGCCCTGTGCGACCTCTACGACGACAAGAGGCTGCGCGCGGACGCCGCTGTGGACTTCCTCAAGCTCAACGCCCTGTACGTGGAGGAGTTCGGCGAGAACATGTGCATCACCAGCGCCTACCGCGACCTGCCCAACCAGCACCGCGTCTACGCGCAGGTGGCACCCGGTTTCGCGGCCGTCCCGGGCACGAGTAACCACGGCCTGGGGCAGGCGATCGACCTCGGCTGCGGCATCCAGAACTACCGATCGGAACGCTGGCTCTGGATGGAGGAGCACGGTCCGGACTTCGGATGGATCCATCCGGCCTGGGCCAAGTCCAACCCCTTCGAGCCCTGGCACTGGGAGTACACCCGCTGATCCACGGGGGCGGCCCGCGCGGGGCCGCCCCCGACCGTTCTCGGACGGCGGTCCCGGGCACCACCACGCTGGTGCACCGGGCGCGGCGGACGGCCTGTTCGCTGGTCTGACTGAGGCAGTGGGGGCGCTCCCGGGCGGTGGCCTCCTCGGCCCTGGCGAACCGCTCCACGGCCTTGCCGGCGGGCACGACCACGAAGAAGTACGGGACCGCCGCGGTGAGCGGAAACGGGACCAGGGCGTCGACGAACGCGCCGTACGGGAAGCGGCCTCCGTTGATCTCGAAGTAGAGGCCGGCGAAGGCGGGAACGCCGCCGAAGATCCCGATCAACGGGGTCGAGAAACCCTCGGTGAACGCGGTGACGGGCTCGGCGAAGACCGCGCCGAGCACGACCGCGACCGCCGGTCGCACCGGGTTTCCCCGGAGCGGGAACGCCTCGAAGCCCTGCATGGAACAGCACTGCGTGCTCGTGGTGTCCGTGTTGGTGCCGGAGGGGGACGACTCGGGGGAGCTTCCCGGCGATCGCCAGCCTTTCCTGCTGCGCGTAGCTGGTCAGCCTCGGATGGTGATGGACAGCCGTGAGGCGGTGGCGTGACCCGCCAGGCTTCGGGCCTCGGCGGGGGTGGCGGCGATGACGATCAGGGACCCGCCTCCGCCCGGGCCGCCCACGCTCCCCTCCTCGGGGACGGCGAGGACGGGCCGGTCGCTGACCACCTCCACGGCCGGGCTCGCGCGGGAGGGGAGGGGGCCGTCGTGCCCTCTGGCGGCCAGGACGTCCACCCGGCTGCCGGGGGAGAGCAGACCGACGGCTCCGGGGTCGGCCACCCGTACCGGGACGGCGACCATGCCGGGGCCGTAGGGCCGTGCGGGAGGGTCGGCGAGCCGGGCGTCGGTGATCACCTCGCCGCGGCGTACCGGGGCGTTGAGGGAGAGCCCGGCCGTCTCGGTGTCGGCCGCCAGCGCTCCGCCCGGTACCGCGTCGGCGGGCAGGGGCACCACGGTCAGGTCGTGCTCGGTGAGGGGCCCCGAGGCGTCGAGGTCACGGGAGGCGGCGAGGACCCGTGCGGTGGGCGCGGGCGGGGGACGCACGGCCAGGACGGCGCTGACGAGCGCCACGGCGGCCAGGAGGGCGGCGATGGCGCGCCGGTACCGGTTCAGAAGTCGGGTGAGTGCCCGGCGGTGCCGGTAGGGAGGTGACGCGGCGTCGGTCATACCCCAACGCTAGGTCGCCGAAGGCCCGTTCGGGCGTTGTCCACAGGCCCGGTACGCCTTGACGGCCCTGGAACGCGCCTCGGGGAATGCGCGGGCGGGACGCGGTCGAAGGTTCGTCGGGCACTGCCCGTGGGCCGGACACGCACCGCCCGCGCCCCAACGGCCCTGTGGGCACCCGGTCCAGCGGGGCCCGACATACCGCGCGCCGCCGAGTACTCGGCGGCGCGGTGGCGGTCAACGGCCCGGTGGGCTCAGTCGCTCGCGGCGCTGGCGCCGCTGCTGGCCGTGCTCGCGGTGCCGCTGCTGGCCTTGCTGGTGTCGGAGCTCTTGGCGTCCGAGGAGGAGTCGGAGCCCTTGGACCCGTTGTCCGACTTGCCCTCGCCGGTCAGGACGGAGCTGTTGGAGGACTTCCCGCTGTCGGTGCGGTAGAAGCCGGAGCCCTTGAAGACGACGCCCACGGCGGAGTACACCTTGCGCAGGCGGCCCTCGCACTCGGGGCAGACGGTCAGCGAGTCGTCGCTGAAGCTCTGCACGACCTCCATCTGGGCGTCGCACTCGGTGCACGCGTACTGGTACGTAGGCACTGTTGGGGTCCTCCTTGCTGGCACTCTCGCCCGTTGACTGCTAAATAGTACGCGCTCGCCGACCGGAGCCGTGACAGGGTCTCGCGCCGAACGCGGACGCGGGGGGAGCGCGGTGCCGGATCGGGCTCGCCGCTCGCGACGCGACCGCCAGCGACAACGCCCCCGCTGGTCGTGTTAATCCCGTCCGCCCCGTTCAGGGGCGTTCGCCCGGCCACACCCCCGCGTCGAACACCCGCACACCACCGCCCGGGGTCACCACGGCGTCCACGGGACGGTCGTGCGGCTCGGCGGGCAGCGAGTCCACGAGCTCGTCGTCGTGGACCAGGGCGATGGCCGGGGAGTGCGGGCCCCTGCGTGCGAGGGCGCGGTCGTAGCACCCGGCGCCGCGTCCCAGGCGCGTTCCGCTCCGGTCCACGGCCAGCGCCGGGCAGATCACCGCGTCCGCCCGGGCCAGCGCCTCAGGGCCGTACCGGTGCCCGACGGGTTCCAGCAGCCCGTGCCCGGCCGGAGCCAGGGTGTCCGGTCCGTCGAAGGCCGCCCAGTCCAGGTCACCGCCGGGCAGGAACACGGGCAGCAGCACGTAGGCGCCGCGCTTCCACAGCGCCGTCACCAGCTTGCGGGTGTCGGGCTCGCCGCCGACGGAGTAGTAGCAGGCGACCGTCCCGCCCATGGCCAGCCACGGGACGTCCATGAGCGCGTCGCGGACCGCGGAACCCGCGCGGGCGCGCTCCTCGGGGCCCCGGGCGCGCCGCCGCTCCAGGATCCCCCTCCGCAGCCGGACCTTGGCCTCACGCGGTTCGCTCTCGCTCATGGCCCCAGTGTGGCACCGCCGCCGTGCCGCCGGACCGGGCGCCTACCGCGCGCGGTGAACACGCGATGGCGGCCTCCCCTCACCCGCGCGAAACCGCCGGGACTTCTTGACGCCTCGCTGTGTGTGGAGACGCCGAGACGGCGGGTCGCTGTCCTAAAGTGCGGACATGAACGACTCCATCGACCAGAAGAGACCTTCCGGCTCCGCAGCCGTCACGAAGGCGGTCGTGCCCGCGGCGGGCCTCGGCACGCGGTTCCTGCCCGCGACCAAGGCCACGCCCAAGGAGATGCTGCCGATCGTGGACAAGCCCGCGATCCAGTACGTCGTGGAGGAGGCGGTGGCCGCCGACCTCCAGGACGTACTGATGATCACCGGCCGCAGCAAGCGCTCCATCGAGGACCACTTCGATCGGGCCTACGAACTGGAGGAGGCCCTGGAGGCCAAGGGCGATGACGCACGACTGCGGTCGGTGCGCGAGTCCAGCGACCTCGCCCAGGTGCACTACGTCCGCCAGGGCGAGCCGCGCGGCCTGGGGCACGCGGTGCTGTGCGCGGAGGCACACGTGGGCGACAACCCGTTCGCCGTGCTGCTGGGCGACGACCTCATCGAGTCCGCCGACCTGCTGCGCCGCATGATCGAGGTGCGGGAGAGGCACGGGGGCAGCGTCGTCGCCCTCATGGAGGTGGAACCCGAGCAGGTGTCCCTGTACGGGTGCGCGGGCATCGAGCCCACCGACGAGGACGACGTCGTCACCGTCACCGACCTGGTGGAGAAGCCCGCGCCCGAGCAGGCGCCGAGCCGCTGGGCGATCATCGGCCGCTACGTCTGCGACCCGGAGGTCTTCCCGGTCCTGCACGAGACCCCGCCCGGCCGCGGCGGGGAGATCCAGCTGACCGACGCCCTGCGCGAGCTGGCCAAACGCGACCCCGAGGACGGCGGCACGGTGCACGGCGTCCTCTTCCGCGGCAGCCGCTACGACACCGGCAACAAGGCCGACTACATCAGGACGGTCGTGGACTTCGCCTGCCGCCGCCCCGACCTCGCCGAGGAGTTGCTGCCCTGGCTGCGCGGCTTCGTCGACCGGGCCCAGCGGTCCTGACGGGGCCCGGCGCGCACGGCCGCGCCCCGGAGTGTCGGGGACACGCCGTGGACGGGGTCGGGCACGGGGAGAATGGAACGCCACCGGGGGACGACACCACCGGGGCCCGTCCTCGGACGGGGCCCGGCCCCGGTGGGGTGGTCCGGGCGTCCACGGGGTTCTCGTTCTCCGGCGCCCGAACAAGGAAAGTACCGCGGCCGAAGGCCGTCCGTTGAGGGTGGTGGAAGGGTGACGGGCGGGAGCAGCGGAGGCCCCAGAAACACTGCCTAACCGGGAGGAACCCCCGTGAAGAGCGTCGAACAGCACGTCGCCGATGTCCTGGCTCTGACCGCCGAGCCCGAGCCGACCGAACTGGACCTGTTCCAGGCGCACGGCACCGTGCTGGCCGAGGCCATCACCTCGCCCGTGTCCCTGCCCGGCTTCGACAACTCGTCCATGGACGGGTACGCGGTGCACGCCGCCGACCTGGCGTCGGCCTCCTCCGACGCTCCCGTGCGGCTGCCGGTGGTCGCCGACATCCCGGCGGGGGGCCCCTCCCCGACCGCCGTACTGCCGGGCATGTCCGCCCGCATCATGACCGGCGCGCCCATGCCCTCGGGGGCCGACGCGGTCGTCCCCGTCGAGTGGACCGACGGCGGCACGGCCAGGGTGACCTTCGACCGTCCGGTCAAGATCGGCAACGCCGTGCGCCGGGCCGGGGACGACGTCATCGAGGGCGCCACCGTGCTGAGTCCCGGCGTGCCCATCGGACCGGGGGAGATGGGCGTCCTCGCGGCCGTCGGACGCCGCTCGGTGCCCGTGTACCCCCGCCCCCGCGTGATGGTGCTGTCCACCGGCGAGGAACTGGTCGAACCCGGGCGCCCGCTCGGCCCCGGCCAGATCTGGGAGTCCAACAGCTTCATGATCGCCGCCGCCGCCCGCGAAGCCGGGTGCGAGGTCCACCGCCACGGGTTCGTGGGCGACGACCCGCAGACGGTGCTCGACACCCTGGAGGACCTGCTGGTCCGCGCCGACATGGTGGTCACCACCGGCGGGGTGAGCATGGGCGCCCACGACGTGGTCAAGGAGGTGCTCACCCGCCAGGGGACCGTGGAGTTCACCCAGGTGGCGATGCAGCCGGGCAAGCCCCAGGGCTTCGGGACGATCGGGCCGGACCGGACCCCGATCGTCACGCTGCCGGGCAACCCGGTGAGCGCCTTCGTGTCCTTCCAGGTCTTCGTCCGCCCCGCGCTGCGCAGACTGCGCGGGCTCGACCCCCGGCCGCTGCCGAGCATGCGGGCCCTGCTCACCTCCCCGGTGACCTCGCCGAAGGGGCGCCGCTCCTACCTGCGCGCGGTGCTGGAGGAGTCCCCGTACGGGCACGACGCCGAGTCCACGGTGTCCCCGGCGCTCCACCAGGGGTCGCACCAGCTGTCCGCGCTGGCCGGGGCCAACGCGCTCGTGGTGGTGCCCGAGGCGGCCACCGAACTGGTCGCGGGTAGCCGCGTGGAGGTGCTGCGCCTGCCCGAGCCGTTCTGAGTCGTTCTGAGCCGGTCTGGAGCGGGGTGACCGGAACCGTTGCCGGTGTGACACACGGGATGCCACGGGCATGGGGTCTGTGGACCTTCCGGTCACCGTCCAGGAACCGCCCCGAGGCGACCACCGCCGGTCGCGCCGCCTCCGGAGTGCCGTACGGTCGTGGTGGCGCGTTCCGGCGCGCCCGGACGCGGCCGACCGGCGGCGTCCCGTGTTCGAGCGGAGGAGCTTCCGGGCCGATGAGCGACACCCCACCACGGCAGGGGACCGACCACCCCTCCGGATTCACCCACCTGGACGAGTCCGGCGCCGCACGCATGGTCGACGTCTCGGGGAAGGGGGTGAGCGCGCGCACCGCCACGGCCACGGGCCGGGTACTGCTCAGCCCGGAGGCCGTCGCAGCGCTGCGCGGGGGCGGGGTGCCCAAGGGGGACGCCCTGGCCGTGGCCCGGATCGCGGGGATCCAGGGGGCCAAGCGCACCCCCGACCTGGTGCCCCTGTGCCACCCCGTCGCCGTGCACGGGGTGGACGTGGATCTCACCGTCGTGGACGAGGGCGTGGACGTCAGCGCCACGGTCCGCACCGCGGACCGCACCGGTGTGGAGATGGAGGCGCTCACCTGCGTCATGACCGCGGCCCTCGGGCTGATCGACATGGTCAAGGCGATCGACCCCGAGGCCGAGGTCACGCGGGTGCGCGTCGAGGAGAAGACCGGCGGCAGGAAGGGCCACTGGAGGCGTGGTGGGTGAGTCGGCGGTCCACGTGCCCCGTGTCGCGGTCGTGACGGCGTCCAACCGGGCGGCGGCGGGTGTCTACCCGGACCGCTCCGGTCCGGTCGTCGCCGAGCGCCTGCGATCGATCGGCTGCGAGGTCGTCGGCCCCTGGGTGGTGCCCGACGGTGACCCGGTGGCGGAGGCGGTCGGGCGCGCCCTGGACGAGCGGCTCGACGCCGTCATCACCAGCGGGGGGACCGGGCTGACCCCGCATGACCACACGCCGGAGGTGACGCGCCCGCTGCTGTCCTACGAGGTCCCCGGGATCGCCGAGGCGCTGCGGGCGGCGGGCCGGGACAAGGGCGTGCCCACGGCGATCCTGTCGCGGGGCCTGGCCGGGGTCGCCGAGCGCGACGGGCACCGGATGCTCGTGGTGAACCTGCCCGGTTCCCGGGGCGGCGCCAGCGACGGGATGGAGGTGCTGGCCCCGGTGCTCAGGCACGCCGTGGACCAACTGCGGGGCGGGGACCACAACCGTCCCGAATGACACCGAACAATGACCGGAATCACATCTCGGGCATTCCGTCTGTTGAGAATTCCTTGGGTTGGGGTCCGGTTTTCGGTACGGGAGTATTGTAGTTAGGAATCATCCGATTCTTGTTCGGCGGGGTGACGCCCGCCACAGCGCACCCCGGGAGTGGAATACTGGGCACCGTCACCGGTGACGGGAACCCGACGCCTCCGTGTCCGGTGTCGCACCGCTGGGCTACGGTGCCGAGGGCATCGAAGGGACGGTCGTGAATCGCAGACGAGGGTGGCCTGTCACCTTGCAGGAGGGACCGGTGGTGCTCCGGCCGCTGCGGCTCCGCGACGCCGCCGCGCTCCGCGACACGCGCTCGCGGAACGAGGAGTGGCTGCGTCCGTGGGAGCCGACCTATCCCGAGATGCCGTTGCGCACCACCGGGCTCACCCCCTACGTCTCGATGGTCCAGGCGATCCGCAGGGAGGCCAGGCAGGGCCTGTCCATGCCCTGGGCGGTCGTCTACGACGACCAGCTCGTCGGGCAGCTCACGGTGGGGGCCATCGTGTGGGGTTCGGCCAGGTCGGCGCAGGTCGGGTACTGGATCGACAGTGCCCATGCCGGGCGCGGTATCACCCCCACGGCGGTCGCGCTGGCCGTCGACCACTCCTTCTTCCGCGTCGGACTCCACCGGATCGAGGCCAACATCCGACCCGAGAACCGGGCGAGCAGACGCGTGGTCGCCAAGCTGGGCTTCCGGGACGAGGGCGTGCGCAGACGCCAGCTCCACATCGACGGGGCCTGGCGCGACCACATCTGTTACGCGGTCACCGTCGAGGAGGTGCCCCAGGGCCTGGTCTACCGGTGGCGTCACGGCCTGACTTCCGGACCGTCCGTCGAGCCCGGTTCCGGGCCTGGTTCCGCTTTGGGGCCACAGGGCCCGAACGGCGGTTGGGATCCGCACGATCCGGCGAGTCCGCACCCGGGGCCGAACTGAACGTGGCAACATCACGGATGCATCCGGAACTTAAACCTCACTTTAGTGACATTGATTCATTACTTTGCGTTGAATTGGGACTGCACTCCGCAGTCATGTGCTGACCTGCACTTTCGTGGACGAAGGCAGGAAGACCGAAACTGGGGATCCACAATCTTGCGACACTCCGGTCGGAATGTGGCGCATTTATGGACACGGGGTCGTACCGTGCGGAACATAGACGCATTGACGATGCGGGCAACGCGTGGATAAGGCGCACCGGAAACTCTCCGGGTCCGGGGAGGGGCGGGCGCCCCGGAACGTCTCCGTTCCGGAGGACACCACGCGGCGCGGTGTCGACGAGGTGTCGATCAACGTCCAGTGGCCGTCATCGTGAGGAGGGGTGATGAGCAGCTCTCCTCTGTACCTGGCCATCGTGGTGGTGTGGCTCATAGTCCTGGTGCCGATGTTGCTGCGGAAGGACTCCGTGGAGGCGTCCCACGAGGACCCGCGCCGTGAGGACGAGGAGCCCGAGGAGATCGGGGCCGAGGAGTTCGACGACGTCCGCGAGGAGCGTGGGGGCGACCCGGACGCCACCGGCCCCGCGGGCGCCCCCGAGGCCGATGGGGACGTGTCGTCGGAGACGTACCGCGCCGCCCCCGAGGCCGGCTCGCGGGCCCGCGTCATCGCCCGCAGACGTCGTCGCACCACCGTGCTGCTCCTGGTGAACGTCGCCACGGTCGTGGCCGTCGCCCTCGGCCTGGGGCCCTGGTGGGTGACCGTCCCGCCGGTGCTGCTGCTCGCCGGCCACCTGGTCCTGCTCAGGGAGGCCGCCAAGGCCGACGCCGAGCGCAGGCAGGCGGCCGTGAGGGCCCGCCGCCGCGAGGCCCTCCGTGCCCGTCGCGCCGAGGAGGAGCGGCTCCAGGAGGCCGAGCGCGAGGCCGAGGTGATCGCCCTCCAGGAACGGCGCAACCAGGTGTACGACCAGTACGCGGACGCGCGGCTCAGGGCGGCCGGGGACTGACCCGCGACCCGGGCCGGGACGACCGCGTTCGGACCACTCCGGGTTTCCTGCTAGTCTGGTTCTCGTCTTCAGGGGCTATGGCGCAGTCCGGTAGCGCACCTCGTTCGCATCGAGGGGGTCTGGGGTTCAAATCCCCATAGCTCCACCGAAGGTAGAAGGCCCTGTCCCACCAGGTGGGACAGGGCCTTCGTCGTGTACGCGCACGGTGGTGGAGGCCCGCGGGGAAGGCGCCCAGGTGCCCCTGGGGAGATCTTCGGGAGGCGGCCCGGTGTGTCCTTCCGCACCCGTTCCCGTCCGGGCGCCAGCGTGACCGGTGGGGCCGGTCCGGAGGATGTTCTGCCATTCCCTGCGGCGGGCGGTCGTGTCCGGACCGGAGCCCCGAGTGTCACCGGCGAAGCGGCTATCCCCTGTCGCGGGGCGGCCGGTGTCCACTCCAGCGTACTCCGAGGCCCACCCCTCGCGGGGAAGCCGGGCCAGAATATCTTTACAGCGGTAACTTTCCACCGTATAGTTCAAGGCATGGCAGACGACTACCACCACGGGAACCTCAGGGCCGCCGTCCTGGAGAAGGCGGCGGAGGTCATCGGCAGGGAGGGGCCCTACTCCTTCAGCCTGCGTTCGCTCGCACTCGAACTCGGGGTGAGCCACACCGCTCCCCGGCACCACTTCGGCAGCCGGGAGGGCGTGCTCAACGCCCTGGCCACCGAGGGGTTCCGTGAGCTGGGGGACCGGCTGAGGGCCAACCGCGACGCGGGCGGCGACTTCCTGGACGCGGGCGTGGAGTACGTGCGCTTCGCGACCGACCACCCCGCACACTTCGACGTGATGTTCACGCCCAGCCTGCTGGGCGACGGCGACGAGGAGCTGAACGCCGCGCGGACGGCCGCCTTCGGTGAGCTCCGCGCCGGAGTGGACTCCCTGGCCGACGACGACCGCGGGGTCGAGGACGCGGCGGCCGGAATGGTCGCCGGGTGGTCGATCGTGCACGGCGTCGCCACGCTCGCCCTCACCGGGAACCTCGACAGGTCCGGACTCAGGGACCTGTTCCGGGACACCGATCTGCTCTCCATCACCCGACGCAGCGCCGGACTGCTGTTCGGCCCGCGGACCCCTTCCTCCCCTCCCCAGAAGGAGTAGACATGTCCTCCGCCCAACTCATCTCGTCCGGCGTGGTCCTGCTGACCGTCATCGGCATCGCGTACGGCGGCACCTTCCTGCTCCGGGTGGCCGGGGGCGGGGTGCCCGCCAACGAGCTCCAGCGCTCCTTCTTCCGCGCAGGACACGCACACGCGGGGGTTCTGGTGATCCTGGGGCTGGTGGTGCGCCTGTTGCTCAACGAGCCCACAGTGCCCGACTGGAGCCGCGCGGTGGGGGATCTCGTCCTGCTGGCCGCCATCCTGATGCCCGCCGGGTTCTTCCTGTCGGTCGTCGGCCGGGATCCCGCCGCCCCCAACCGCCTCAGGGCGCTGCTCTGGCTGGGCGCGGCCAGCCTGGTCGTGGGCCTGGCGGGGGCGGGTGTGGGGCTCATCGTCGGCGGCATGGCCCTCTGAGGCCGTCGCGTGGGGGCGGTCCGGGTGCCCGCGGGGATCTCCCGTCGAAGGACGGCCGAACGAGCGGCGTGTCGTGTGCGCGGCGCCGGGGAGAGGGGGAGAGCGGATCGGGTGCGCGCCGGTACGGGGCGGCACGACGCTGACTGCCCTGGGAGGCCCCGTTGTCCAGGAAACCTCCCGGCACCATCCCCGGTCCCCGCCTGTGGACGGCCGCTCAGCGGCCGGAGGCCACCGGTTGGGGGCGACTGGTGGGCGCTGAGCTCCCACGGAACACCGCTCAGCGGCCGGAGACGTACTCGGCCCGGACGGCGTAGATGGCGGCCTCGGTGCGCGAGTGCACCTGGAGCTTCTCCAGGATCTTGCGCACGTGGTTCTTCACCGTGTTCTCGGTGATGAACAGCCGCTCGCCGATCTCCCGGTTGTTGAGGGAGCGCGCCAGCAGCTTGAGCACCTCGGTCTCGCGCCGGGTCAGCTCGGGGACGCTCGGGCGGCTGGGCGGGGTGCTCTCCTGCTTGGCCAGCTCGGCGAACTCACCGATCAGCTTGGTGGCCATGGACGGATCGACGAAGGACTGCCCCTCGGCGATGGAGCGCACCACGCGCGGCAGGTCGGTGACCGCGATCTGCTTGAGCAGGTAACCCGTGGCCCCCGCCTTGAGCGCGTCGAAGAGGTCGGACTCCTCGTCGCTCATGGTCAGCATGACGAACTTGGCGTGCGGTACCGCCTCACGGATGCGCGAGCAGGCGTCGATACCGCTGAAACGCGGCATCATCACGTCCATGATGATGACGTCCGGCCGCAGTTCCGTGGCCAGCCGGACGGCTTCCTCCCCGTCCCCGGCCTCGTCGACGACGTCGATGCCCTTCTCGTCCAGTACGGACACCAAC
Organism: Nocardiopsis halotolerans DSM 44410; assembly: GCF_000341065.1. Lineage (GTDB taxonomy): Bacteria > Actinomycetota > Actinomycetes > Streptosporangiales > Streptosporangiaceae > Nocardiopsis > Nocardiopsis halotolerans. Next base: position 23,444 of record NZ_ANAX01000174.1, read on the forward strand.
CCGCGGCGGAACAGCGCGTGGTCGTCCACGACCATGACGCGGATCGGGGCGGCAGGGGCGGAGGGCTCCTCGGGATGGGGGGTTCGGGCGGGGAAGAGGGGGTGCGCACTCATCGACTCTTATCCGTTCCGTTCCTCACGGTGGAACGGGCTCTCGTGCACCGTCGCCCCGGACCTGTTCGGGCGGTCGCGGTACGGGCGTGTCCACCCGCTGGCCAGCGGGAGAAGAGCTGACCGGGGGAAAGAGACGTGCATGGAAACCTCCTGCCGGGTTTGTCCATCCTCTCATGTGCGGTCGGTCGGCGGGGCGGTAACGGACGAACCCACCCGGCGGTACTCGTGCCGTCTCGGTGGAAAACGGTGCGAACGCCGACACGGAGATGCCACCTGCGCGGTGTCTCCAGGGGGAGATCGCGGTGTAGGGGAAGGGTTGAATATTCGCTTTTCGGCATGACCGAAATGGTCTCCTCGCCCCCCTGTGTCCGAGGGGGAGGAGTTCGTCGACGCGAGGTGTCGTGACGGAGGGTGGTGGAATGGTGGAGTGGATGTAGGGGGGCAAAGTCGGGCATACCTCTGGTTCCTGGCATTCTGGTCAACAGGTCCTGCCTGGTGTCGGGCCGCAACGTTCCGTGTCGCCGCTCCCACGCGCCCCCGGCGATATCCGATTTCCGCCTCCGCGGTAATGGGAACGCCGTCGCTCTCCGTTATGTCCATGGTGTTGATTTGACCCGCGCGATGTCTTGTTTTGGCAGGTCGGTGGGATCGCTGGTCTTCTGGGGGCGGCAATGTAATGCTCCCTGAGCTGCGAGAACGTGCCAGGATTCGGTTATTGGGGCGATGCGTTCGCGAGCTTTGGTGGTGTCCGCGCCATAAAACGATGAACATTCGACTACAGGTCTTGCGGGTCGCGAGTGTTCTACGCCATCGTGGTCGTGGGATGGGCTGGAAGCCATACGAAAGGTAGATGCCATGACCATGCACATGATTACCGCCCGTAAGCACGGGTGGTCCTGGCAGTAACCAGCCCCACGGGTTCCGCCGAACCCCGACGTCGGCCCGGCCGGTCCCCATGGGTTCGGCCGGGCCCCTGTTGTGTCCCGTGCGCCTTCTCCTCCCCCGATGCCGGGAAGCCCGCGTGTCGGGGATTTGACCGCGCACGGCACCGGGTAGGGATCCGAACACCGACCCCGGCCCCCGTCGGGGGCCCGTACCGCGCGACCGTGAAGGGGCGGATCACCCGTGTCCGACTCCCCCAGGCACCCCGGCGGCCACCAGCACCCCGAGGACCCCGTGCCCCGGCCGGAGGCCGTGCCGCCGGGCGAACCCGCGGGAGGCTACGAGCCGCCGCCCGAACCGCCACCGCTCCCTCCGCGCAGGCCCCGGAAGACGACGGTCGAACCGGTGGAGGAGGAGCCCGCGGTCGCGGCTGAGCGCTTCCGGCGCACCACGCCGGCCCGGCGCAAGACCATCCCCGTCCGCAGGGCCAGGGGACACTGGCGCCTGCTCGCGGGGACGTTGACCTACGTGATGGTGGTCGGCGGGATGGCCGACTACGTCGAACCGGAGACCCGCGCGATCGCCCACCTGGTGTTCTGGCTGCTCATCGGGGTCGCGTTCCTGATCTCGGTCGGCCGTGAGCGACGCCACGACTGGGCGCCCGGACCGCGCTGGCCCTGGTTGGCCGGCGCCTTCGGCGGCGCGCTGGCGGTGGAGGGCCTGATCCTGGCCGTCGGTTCCCCGACGATCATCGTCGGCTCGCTGATCCTGGTGGGCCTCGCCCTGTTCGTCCTCATGCTCGTGGGATGAGGGGCCCGGAACCGGCGGCCGCGGGGGAGGGGGTCAGGTGGCCTCGTCGTCGAAGGGCGGACGCTTGCCGTTCAGCCTGGCCGCGGGCTTGCCCTCCGGCTCCTCGTCCTCCCAGAAGTGCTTCTGCACGAAGCGCTTGGGGTTGAGGTCCTGCACGTCGAAGTCCTTGAACTCCGGGCCCAGCCCCTCCCGGATGTCGTTGGAGGCGGAGTTGGCCATGGTCCGCAGCTGGCGCAGCACCCTGCCGATCTGCTGGGCGGCCTTGGGCAGCTGGTCGGGGCCGAAGATCAGCAGTGCGAGCAGGAGCAGGAGAACGAACTCCATTCCTCCGATGTTCAACATGCGCGATCCTCGTCCCTCGGCGTACCAACCGGCTCCAAGCAGGTTAACCGGTATCGGTGGGCTTGAGTAACCCTGTCCCCCTCCGACCGGACACGGGACCAGCCCCCCACTCACCGAGTGGAGGGCTGGATGACGCCGTAGGAGCCCCGAGCCCGGCCGCTCGGGTGTACCGGTAAGAAAAGGAACGCGGGCGGTGGCGCCGGGCTGTGGAAACCCGTCGACCGCGTGGGACCGGGGACTCTAGACCGTTTTGACGTCAGCGGCCTGCGGGCCCTTCGGACCCTGGATGATGTCGAACTCCACCTTCTGGTCCTCTTCCAGGTTCCGGAAGCCGGTGCCCGCGATCGCCGAGTAGTGGACGAACACGTCGGGCTGGCCGCCCTCGACGGCGATGAACCCGAAACCCTTCTCAGAGTTGAACCACTTCACGGTGCCCTGAGCCATGTGCTCTCCCTTGGGGACTACTGCGGGGCCGCACCCTGCTGGCCCCGGGCCGCCGGGCGCCTGACCGGCGGGTAATCCCGCAACCGACGAGCGCCCACGTGAAGTTCCGCGAGGCGCCTCGGGCATCCATGGAAACTACAACAGCAACCAGTTGCTGACAGTACCAGGGAGGGTACGGCCCTGCCGAGGCTTTCCACGCGGGAATCGCCTTCTTCCCGTGTCCTGTTTCGGCTACGCGGAACTGTTGATTTCCGGCAGCCGGACCACTAATGGAGATCGGTGGAATGCGGGGCCGCCGGTGTTCAGGAACCCCCGTTGCCGTAGATCCACACGTCGAACCACAGGCGTTCGCGCCACATCCCCTCGTCGATCGGATACGCCGACAACACCGGATAGAAGTACGCGAAGTTGGCCACGATCAACAGCAGGACCACGCCGTAGACGATGCCGCCCACCGCTCGCAGGTACGGGGCGAAACGCGGACTGTCCTCCCCCGCCCCCATCGCCAGGCCCAGCGCCAGCACGATCGCCAGGACGAGGAACGGCAGCAGGGGGGCCGCGTAGAACAGGAACATGGGACGGTCGGGGTAGGCGAACCACGGCAACCACCCCGCGGCCACGGCCAGCAGCACGGCACCGGCGCGCCAGTCGCGGAAGGTCACCCACCAGCCGAACATCACCGTCAGGGCGAGCAGGCTCAGCCACCAGATGACCGGCGTGCCGATGGAGACCACCGAGGTGACGCAGTTGCCCGTACCGCACCCGATGGCCTCGCCGTCGTAGTGGAACATCACCGGGGTGCGCATGACCAGCCACTCCCACGGCGCGGAGATGTAGGCGTGATCGCTGGTCAGCCCGGTGTGGAAGTCCATCATCCGCTTGTGGTAGTCCGCCAGACTCACCAGGGCCTCCAACGGTGAGCTCAGGAACCCCGGTACCCAGTCGGGCAGCAGTCCGTCCGCGTAGTCGCGGTTGTAGCCTCCCCGCGTGAACAGCCACCCCGACCACGAGACCAGGTAGACGACCGCCGCGACCACCACGGTCTGCGCGAACGCCGGGACGGCGTCGATGCCCAGCCACCGCCAGACCGGGCGCTGCTGGCCGACACTGGTGCGTGCCCCGTAGTCCCACGCCACCGTGAGCAGGCCGAACGCCGCGACGAAGAACAGGGCCGACCACTTGGTGCCGACCGCCAGGCCGAAGCACAGGCCGGCCGCCAGCCGCCACCAGCGCATCCCGAGCCACCCCACCGAGGTCAGGTCGGCCCCCGCCTCCGCCAGACGGGCCAACCGTTCCCGGGTCCTGTCCCGGTCGATCACCAGACAGGCGAACCCGGCCAGGATCCACAGGGTGAGGAAGACGTCCACCATGGCGATGCGGCTCAGCGTGAAGTGCAGGCCGTCCAGCGCCATGATCAGGCCCGCGGTGCAGCCCAGCAGCACCGAACGGGTCATCCGGGTGGCCAGCCGGACCAGGATGAGGACCGAGACCAGACCGGCCAGGGCGGAGGCGAACCGCCACGCCTCGGGGGTCATGGTCGTACCGAACGGCAGGAGCGACCAGAGCCAGTCGCCCGCGGCGATCATCCACTTGCCGACCGGCGGGTGCACGATGAAGTCGCCCGCGCCGGTGAAGATGTCCTGCTGGCCCTGGGCGAGCAGGTCGTCCGCCTCGACGGGTTCCTCGACGGTCTCGTGCTCGTAGCCGAACTTCTGAAGCCCGTAGGCGTCCTTGGCGTAGTAGGTCTCGTCGAAGTAGATCCGGTCGGGCTGACCGATGTTGAAGAACCTCAGCGTCCCGGCGAACAGCGCGACGAGGGCGGCGCCCAGCCAGTTCAGCCAGAGGGGCGTGGGATTGACGGGCAGGAAGCGGGCGCGGATCGAGGCCGACCGCGGCGGGGACGAGGACGTCGCCTCGGAGGAAGGTGCGGTGGTGGTCATCTCGGGCTCGTAGCGTTGGGGACGGAGATGGTTGTCCTTTGCGGACGGACCACGAAACCAGGTTTCGGGTGGCGTGACAGGCCAACCGTAGCGTGACAGGACGGGGATCACAGTGGTTGAGGGTGGAGCTGGTGCGAGTGGGACGGGAACCCTGACGCTCGCCGGTGTACCCATCGGAAACGTGGAGGACGCGCCGCCCAGGCTGCTGCGCGCTCTGGAGGGCGCTCGCGTCATCGCGGCCGAGGACACCCGCAGGCTACGTCAGTTCGCCTCCCGCGCGGACGTGCGCCTGGGCGGGGGCGAGGGAGCCCGCGTGGTGTCCTACTACGACGCCAACGAGAACCGCCGCACCGACGAGCTGCTCGGCGACCTGCGGGGCGGTCGCGACGTCCTCGTCGTCACCGACGCCGGGATGCCCGGCGTGTCCGACCCCGGATACCGGCTGGCCGCAGCCTGCGCGGCGGAGGGCATCCCGGTGACCGCAATCCCCGGTCCGTCCGCCGTGACCACCGCGCTCGTCGTCTCGGGCCTGCCCACCGACCGCTTCTGTTTCGAGGGGTTCCCGCCCCGCAAGGGACTGTCCGGCCACCTGGCCGACCTGGCGTCCGAGCGCCGCACGATGGTGTTCTTCGAGAGCCCCCACCGCGTCGCCGCCACCCTGGAGGCGATGGCCGCCGCCTTCGGAGCCGACCGGCGCGCCGCCGTGTGCCGCGAGTTGACCAAGACCTACGAGGAGGTGCGCCGGGGCGGTCTCGGGGAGCTGGCCGCATGGGCGGCCGAGGGGGTGCGGGGCGAGATCTCCATCGTGGTGGAGGGCGTCCGCAGGCGCCCGGACGCGGTCAGCGACACCGACCTGCTCGCCGCGGTCTCCGCCCTGGAGGAGGAGGGCGTGCGCCGCAAGGAGGCGATCACCCGCGTGGCCAAGGAGAACGGGGTTCCCAAGCGCCGGGTCTACGATCTGGCGCACGGGGTCGTGACCGCCAGCTGAGGAAACCGGGGGCCCGGGCGGAACCTTTCCCGGTCCCGCGCGTCTGACCAGGTGAACAAGCCGGTTCGTCGATGAGGAGCGTTCCATGAGAAGTCATCTCTTCCAGCAGGCCCAGGAGACCAACGAGCCGGGTATGCACCTCCAGAACTCCAAGATGCTCCGGGTGGGCCTCAACGGCGAGTTCTTCGCCCGGCAGGGCGCCATGGTCGCCTACCAGGGACAGATCGACTTCTCCTACGAGGGTTCCGGCAGTGTCGGCAAGTTCTTCAAGAAGGCCTTCACCGGCGAGGGGATGCCCTTGATGAAGGTGACCGGGCGCGGTGACGTCTTCCTGGCCAGGGACGCCTGGGACGTGCACCTCATCGACCTGGAGGACGACCAGCTCACGGTCAACGGCGACAACGTGCTCGCCTTCGAGTCCGGCCTGAGCTGGGACATCCGTCGGGTGGAGGGCGCGGGCATGACCGCCGGCGGGCTCTTCAACACCGTCTTCGGCGGGCGCGGCAGGGTGGCCATCGCCTGCCACGGCGCCCCGGTGCTGATCAACGTCGACCAGCCGACCTTCGCGGACACCGACGCCGCGGTCGCCTGGTCCAGTTCGCTGCGCACGGGTGTGCGCCGCACGATGAAGGCGGGCGCGCTCATCGGCCGGGGCAGCGGTGAGGCGCTCCAGCTCTCCTTCGAGGGCCAGGGCTTCGTCCTGGTGCAGGCCTCCGAGGGCGCTCCGACGCCCACCCAGACGGCCTGACCGGGACGCACCCGTACGAACGACGAGGGCCCCGGGGACACGTCCCCGGGGCCCTCTCCGTGCGTCCGACTCCTGTCGGAGCGCTGCGCCCGCTACACGACGGCGCCGTCGTCGGCCTCGCGGGCGGCCTTGGCGGCCACCCTCTGCTTGGCCTTGCGCTCCTTCACCACGTGCGGCGGAGCCGTCCTGTCCCACCGCTGGAGCCAGATGGCCAGCGGGACGGCGACGAAGATCGTCGACAGGACACCCGTGGTCAGACCCACCAGCATGGCGATGGAGAAGTCCTGGAGCGAGGACCCTCCGAGGAAGGTCAGGAAGCCCAGGATGATCAGCGCGCCGACCGAGGTGTTGACGGTACGCGGCAGGGTGTTGAGCACCGCGCGGTTCGCGATCTCGGAGAACTTCGACTTCTCGTCCCGCGCCCACTCGTCGCGCACCCGGTCGAACACCACCACCGTGTCGTTCACGGAGAAACCGATGACGCTCAGGAGCGCGGCGAGGAACACGCCGTCGATCGGCTTGCCCAGCCAGATGAACAGCCCGATCACCAGGATCAGGTTGAAGGCCAGGGACAGCATGGTGGACACACCGAACGACCAGCGGAAACGCCAGGCCAGGTAGACCATCTGGAGCGCGAGGGCCGCGCCCAGGGCGATCAGCGCACGGTTGCGCAGTTCGTCACCCATGCTCGGACCGATCAGCTCGTCGCTGAGCAGTTCCACGCCGCCGGTCTGCTCGTCCAGGGCCTCGGCGATCCGCTCCGCGTCCTGGTCGGAGAGGTCGCCGGTGCGCACCGAGATGTCGCCGTTACCGGACTCCTGCACCACGGCGGTGTCCGACCCCGGGAAGTCCAGCGCGGAGATGGCCGAGCGCGCCTCGGCGACCGAGACGTCCTCCTCCCCGGTGACCTGGTACTCCAGCACGCGCCCGCCGGTGAACTCCACACCGAGGTTGGTGTCGCGGATCAGCGGCGCGGCGACGGCGGCGGCCACGATCAGACCCGCCACGAGCAGGCCCTTGCCGCGCCGCTTCATGATGTCGGGGTTCTTCTCGACCAGCCAGGTGCGGATCCGGCCGATCCTGGCCAGACCGCTGACCGCCGGGTTCTTGCGGACGACCGCCCGGCGCACCGCCCACTCGACGAACACGCGGGCGATGACCAGCGCGGAGAACATCGAGACGAGGGTTCCGATGCTCAGGGTCACACCGAAGCCCTGGACGGTGCCGGAGGCGAAGAAGAACAGCAGGGCCGCGGCGATGAGCGTGGTGATGTTGGTGTCCAGGACGGCGCTCCACGCCTTGCGGGAGCCCGCGACGAACGCCTTCTCCAGGCTCGGCGGGACCGCCCTGCGGCGCCTCCGGGTGAGCACCCCGGCGTCGGCCTTGGCGGTCTCCTCCTCGTTGGCGTCCCGGAGCCCCGCGGACTTGTTCGCCTCGTAGATCCTCGTCTGGCGCTCGTGTTCCTCGCGTGCGCGCTCGAAGATCAGCACGTTGGCGTCGATGGCCATACCGATCGCCAGCACGAAACCGGCCAGACCCGGCAGTGTCAGTGTGGCGTTGATGGCGACCAGGGCCCCGTAGGCGATGAGCGTGTAGAACGCCAGCGCGAAGGAGGCCAGGAGGCCGACCAGGCGGTAGACCAGCGTGATGTACAGCGCGGTGAACGCCAGGCCCAGGACGGCGGCGATGGCGCTGGCCTGGATGGCCTCGGCGCCGAGGGTCGGTCCGACCGTCTGGCGCTGGACCTCGGTGACCGGCAGCGGCAGGGAGCCGCCCTCGATCAGCACGGCCAGGTCGTTCGCCGTCTCACTGGTGAAGTCGGGGCTGGTGATGGTGGTGGAGCTGCCCGGCATACCCACGTCACAGGCGAACTCCGGGTTCACCTCCGGGGCGGAGATGATCTGCCCGTCCAGCACGATCGCCACCCGGCGGCGCGGGTCGCCCGGTTCGTAGCAGGCGGCGTCGGCGGTCAGCTGGGTCCACTGGTCGCCGCCCTCGCCCTCGAAGTTGACGTTGACGACCCACTGGGTGCGGTTGGCGTTGTCCAGACCGGCCTCGGCGCTGTCCACCTGGTCGCCCTGGATGACCCTCTCACCGAGCTGGAGCTGGGTTCCGCTGGAGTCCGGGAGCGTCATCACGACGTCCTCGGGGTTCTCCGCGCTGGGACCGCCCTGGCCCTGGCCCTGCTGGCCGCCCATGCCGCTCATGAGCTCTTCCAGCTGCTCCTGTGTCATCTCCTGACCGCTGCCGCCACCGGAGCCGCCCTCACCACCGCCGGAGGACTCCCCGTCGCCGCCCTCGGCGTCGGCCGGGGCGCGGGCCTCGTCGGCGGTGGCCTGCGGGGCGTTGGCGGAGTCGCCGGTGGGAGGCGCCTGCACGCCCTGGCCGCCCGCCTGGCCGACGCCCAGCACCGGGTGGAAGGACAGCTGGGCGGTCTGGCCGATGATCTGCGCGGCCTCCGCCGGGTCCTGCACACCGGGCAGCTCGACGATGATCCGGTTCTCACCGGAGCGCGACATGGTCGTCTCCGACACACCGAGGCGGTCGATGCGCTGGCGCAGCACCTCGACGACCTGGTCGGTGTTCTCGGAGTTGGCCTCCGTGCCGTCGGGTCCGTCCTGGGTCTCCAGGACGATCTGCGTGCCGCCGCTGAGGTCGAGCCCCAGACGCGGCGGGATGAACCACGCCGCGCCGAACGCGACGAGGATGACGAGAAGGGAGATGAGCGCACGTGTCCAGCGCGCTCCCGCTCCCGTTTGACTGGACAAGGACCTGGTACCTCTCACTGCGAATACGGGTGATCCGGGCGCACGCCGAAGGGGGTGGTGCGTCCGGGGATGGTCAGACGGCGGTGTTCGCGGTGAGAGGGGGAGCCCGTGTGGGCGGCAGCTCCCCGTGGTCGGCCTGTTCGGGAACGGGGTCGGGGGCGGGGAGCGGCAGCGGCCACCAGGGCTGCTCCCAGATCGCCAGACGCAGTGCGCAGCTGGGCACGGCGTCCGGGAGGTCGCGCGGCACCGAGCGTTGGTCGCAGGTGGAGGCGGGCGGCCCGACGGTCAGCATCGGGTTCTCGGCCAGGTCCGCGCGCTCACGCGGGGATTCCCGGTCCTGTCCGGCGGTCTGGCCCGCGGAGCCCTCGGAGGAGCTGAGCAGGCCGTTCGGCGGCAGGTGGGGGGTGGTCGACTGCCCGCCGCCGGAAGCGACGGGGAAGGACAGGATGACGAGCAGGACCACGCTGGTGAGCAGCGCGGTCGTGTGCCGGGCAGGGCGGGGTAGGGCACCGGTAACCATGGTGACCACCGCCTCTGAGAAAGGGTCCGGGAGAGGGTCGTCCAACACCGCGCGTCCCGGTGGCACACGGCTCGTCCAGCAGAGCATACGGGTAGGGGCAAGCCCCGGGGAATGTCCCTTCGGTCCCGGTGTACCACCGGTGCGCGGTGGCCCCGGAACCGCGCACGTGGGACGTGGGGTGCGCGGCAGGGCGCCGCCCCCTTTAGGCTTGGGGCATGTCGTCGAATCGTCACATCCTGACCGCGGTCGCCTGGCCCTACGCCAACGGACCGCGCCACATCGGTCACGTGTCCGGCTTCGGAGTCCCCTCCGACGTCTTCTCCCGCTTCCAGCGAATGTCGGGCAACCACGTGCTGATGGTCAGCGGGACCGACGAACACGGCACCCCGGTCCAGGTCCTGGCCGACCAGGAGGGCGTGACCCCCCGTGAGCTGGCCGACCGCTACAACCGGATCATCGCCGAGGACCTCGTCGGCCTCGGCCTGTCCTACGACCTGTTCACCCGCACCACCACCGGGAACCACTACTCCGTCGCGCAGCAGCTGTTCACGGCGCTGTACGAGAACGGGTACGTGTTCACCCACACCACCAAGGGCGCGGTCTCTCCGTCCACCGGCCGCACGTTGCCCGACCGTTACATCGAGGGTATCTGCCCCATCTGCGGTTACGACGGTGCGCGCGGTGACCAGTGCGACAACTGCGGTAACCAGCTCGATCCCATCGACCTCATCTCGCCCCGTTCGCGGATCAACGGGGAGAAGCCCGAGTTCGTGGACACCGAGCACTTCATGCTCGACCTGCCCGCCTTCGCCGAGGTCCTCACGACCTGGCTCGGGGGCAAGGAGGGCGAGTGGCGGCCCAACGTCCTCAAGTTCTCCCTGAACCTGGTGGAGGACCTCCAGCCGCGCGCGGTCACCCGCGACCTCAACTGGGGCGTGCCCATCCCGTTGGAGGGGTGGAACGACAACGCCAACAAGCGCCTGTACGTGTGGTTCGACGCGGTCATCGGCTACCTGTCCGCGTCGGTGGAGTGGGCCAGGCGCATCGGCGAGCCCGAGGCCTGGCGCCGATGGTGGCAGGGTGACGACGCCCGGTCCTACTACTTCATGGGCAAGGACAACATCGTCTTCCACTCGGTGGTCTGGCCCGCCATCCTGCTGGGCCACAACGGCGAGGGCGACCGGGGCGGCGACCCCGGCCCACTGGGCCGGCTCGACGTGCCCACCGAGGTGGTCTCCAGCGAGTTCCTCACGATGGAGGGGCGCAAGTTCTCCTCCTCGCGCCGCGTGGTGATCTACGTGCGCGACTTCCTGGAGCGCTACTCCGCCGACGCGCTGCGCTACTACATCATGGCCGCCGGTCCCGAGACCCAGGACACCGACTTCACCTGGGCCGAGTTCGTGCGCCGCAACAACGACGAGCTGGTGGCGGCCTGGGGCAACCTGGTCAACCGCTCGATCTCGATGGCGGCCAAGAACCTGGGCGAGATCCCCGCCGCGGGCGAGCTGACCGACGAGGACCGCCGGGTGCTGGAGGACTCCCGGGCCGCGTTCGACCGGGTCGGCGAGCGCCTGGAGCGGTCCCAGTTCAAGGCGGGACTCCAGGAGGCCATGCGCACCGTGGCCGAGGCCAACAAGTACATCTCCGACCAGGCCCCGTGGGCGCTGAAGAAGACCGACCCGGAACGGATGGCCACCGTGCTGCACGTGGCCCTCCAGCTGGTCCAGGACGCCAACACGCTGCTCACCCCGTACCTGCCCGCGTCGGCGAACAGGGTGCACGCGATGCTCGGCGGTACCGGCACCTGGACGGGCATGCCCCGCGTCGACACCGGTCACGACACCATCGGCGGCTCGGCGGAGGAGGTGGACTATCCGGTCATCACCGGGGACTACGCCGACGACGAGGCGCGTTGGGAGTCAAGGCCGATCGTGCCGGGCACGCCGCTGAGCCGTCCGGAGCCGCTCTTCGCCAAGCTCGACCAGTCGGTGGTGGACGAGGAGCTGGCCCGCCTGGAGGGCGCGGCCGAGTAGCCCCTCCGGCCGAGGTCAGGGAACTACCGCGCCGACGGGCACCCGCCCGTCGGCGCGCTTTCGTGGAGGAACGTGAACATGGGCAAGCGCAGCGGGAAAGCGGTCCGGGAGCGCAACGACCAGACGCCCCCGCCGGTACCCGAGCCCCTGCGTGTCCCGGTGGCCGACAGCCACACCCACATGGACATGCAGACCCCCGAGATCGAGGAGATCATCGCCACCGCCGAGGGCGTCGGGGTGACCCCGCTCGTCCAGGTGGGCGTGGACCTGCCGTCCTCGCGTTGGGCGGCCGAGGTCGCCGCGGCGCACCCCGGCCGGGTGTGGGCGGCGGTGGCCCTGCACCCCAACGAGGCGCCGCGCGTCGTGCACGGTGACGGCGCGCGTGGCGTGGAGGTGGACGACACCGACTGGGCGGGCAAGCTCCGTGAGCCAGGCGGGACGGCGGAGCTGGAGGCGCAGCTGGCCGAGATCGACGCGCTGGCCGCCCTGCCCCACGTGGTGGCGGTCGGTGAGACCGGCATGGACACCTTCCGTACGGGTCCCGAGGGCGCGCGGGCGCAGGAGGAGTCGTTCCGCCGCCACATCGACGTCGCCAAGCGCCGCGGCAAGGCCGTGATGATCCACGACCGGGAGGCGCACGAGGACGTGCTGCGGATCCTGGCGGAGGAGGGCGCGCCGGACCGGGTCGTCTTCCACTGCTTCTCCGGTGACGCGGCCATGGCCAAGGTGTGCGCCGAGCACGGCTACTTCATGAGCTTCGCGGGCAACGTGACCTTCGCCAGCGCGGAGTCGCTGAGGGAGGCCGCGGCGGTGGCGCCCCCGGAGTTGATACTGGTGGAGACCGACGCGCCCTTCCTCACCCCGAAGCCCTACCGGGGCCGCCCCAACGCCCCGTACCTGATCCCGCACACGCTGCGGACGCTGGCGGAGGTCAAGGGGATGGACGAGGACGAGCTCGCGGGGGTCATCGCGGGCAACGCGGGGCGCGCCTTCGGCTTCTGATCCCTCGGTGACGTGAACGGGGCGGGGTCCTCCCGCCGAAGGAGTCCACGCCGCGCCGGGAGCCCTCGGGGGTCCCACACGAATGAAGGGGACCGCCTGTCTCCTCGTCGTCCGTGTGGGAGCACGGAAGGGGCCCACCGCCTCTGCACCCGGTCCGGTGCACGGGGGACCGCATGGGCGCCACCGCTACCGCCACCGCTTGCGAGGAGGCCGCGCGTGAAGCGCGGCCGTCGGGGGGGGGGG
>NZ_ANAX01000175.1:0-29286 GCF_000341065.1 Nocardiopsis halotolerans DSM 44410
CTTCCCGCGCTCGGTGCGGCTCCGCTCCGGGCCCGCCACCGCGGCGGGCCCGGAACGCGGATACCGGTCCTACAGGCCCTCGCCGTGGACGGGACCGGGGGTGCCGTTCCCGTCGGTCGTCTGCGGCTCGCCGGTGGCGCTCTCGNGTAGCCCCAACCGTTGTCCCACTCGACCTGGCGGTCGGTGCCGGTGGTCTCCAGGACGTCACCCATCAGCGTGTTCTCGTAGAACCACAGGGCGTCGTCCATGCGCAGGTTGGTGCAGCCGTTGGAGGTGTTGGCCGTGCCGATGTCGGGGTTGTAGGACGCCTCGTGCACGTACTCGCCGCTGTTGGTGGTGCGCACCGCGTAGGAGACCACGGTGTTGTAGTCCGGAAGGCTGTCGGGGATGTTGGTGGAGCTGGAGTCCATCTCCTCGCGCTCGCTGCGCGTCATGAGGACGTGGGTGCCGCTGGTGGTGGTGTTGAAGTGGGTGGTCGCGGCGCCGTTGCTCACCGGGATGGTGCGCTGCTGCTCGCCGTCGACGCTGATGACCATCTCGTGGTCGGGCACGTGCATGGTGGCGATCAGCTCACGGCCGACCTCGAACTCCAGCCGGTAGTTGCGCAGCCCGTAGACGCCCTCGGACGCCTCCACGCCCGCCAGGCGCATGTCGACGGTGACGGTCTGGTGCGGCTCCCAGTACTCCTCGGGCCGGAAGACCGCCCTGGTGTCGCTCAGCCACCGCCACGAGCCCCGGACCGGGTGCTCGGAGACGACCTCCATGGAGTTCTCGACCTGGGCCCGGTTGGTCACCGGCAGGTCGAAGTTGACGATGACGGGCATGCCCACGCCCACGGTCTGGCCGCCGTGGGGGAAGTTGGAGGCCAGGTCCAGGCCCTGGCCGGGTGTGGCGGCCAGGGTGGTGAACTCCGAGACCGCCTCGGTCTCGGTGCCGTCGGAGCCCTCGGCGACCGCGGTGACCGTGACCTCCGCACCGGGGCGCAGGTTCCAGTCGCTGACCCAGGCGGCGCCGTCCTCGCTGAGGGTGCCGGTCATCTCGTACAACGCGGGGTCGTCGCCCTCGATCTCCTCGGTGACGGCCTGGTCCACGCGCACCTCGGTGATGGTGCCGCCCTCGGCCGCCACCCGCACCGGGGTGTTGGGGACGACCTCGGAGGCGCCCGCCTCGGGCGTGATGCTGAGGGAGACGTCACCGCCCCCGGACTGCGGCTCGGCCTCGGTGGGGCTGCACGCCGTGGCGACCAGTGCGAGCGCCGCGAGTCCGATGCCGTACCGGCGGATCGCCTTGCCGGGGGACCTGACCATCCTGCCGAACCTCCTGCTGTCCTGTGCGTGCTTCACACGTACTAGGACCCGCGGCGGCCGGAAAGGTTTGCCCTTCCACGAAGTTTTCTCGGGATTTCGGTGGTTTCGTCCGTCGGGGTTCCGCCACCGTCCCGCGCTCCGGTCACCACGAGGGGAGAGGGACGCCCGGCGCGCCTCCAGCGCTGGCGGCCGTGCGCTCGTGGACGGCCGGGTCATCCGACGCCGTGCTGCGCCGTGAGGCCGCGCGGCGGCCCCGCGCCCCGACGGGGCACGGGGACCGCGCGGGCACCGTCAACCGCGCTTCCGCCAGGCGTTCTCACGGGCCCGCCGGTCGGCGGCCTTCCACCGCTTCCTGCGCTCGGCACGCAGGCGCGCGTCGCCGCGGGACCGGTTCCACTCGGACTCGCGCCGGAGCCTGTTCCAGCGCTCCAGGCGACTCGCGTCCAGCTCTCCCTCGTCCACGGCGGCGTTGACCGCGCAGCCCGGTTCCGCGCCGTGCTGGCAGTCGCGGAACCGGCACCGCTCGGCCAGCTCGGTCACGTCGGCGAAGGTCCGGTCCACACCCTCCCCGTCGCCGGGCACGTCGATGCGCCGCACCCCCGGGATGTCCAGGACCAGCGCACCGCCGGGCAGCCGGAGGAGCTGCCGGGAGGTGGTGGTGTGCCGCCCCCTCCCGTCGTCGCGGATCTGGCCGGTGCCCATCAGCGTGCGTCCGGCCACCGCGTTGACCAGGCTGGACTTGCCCGCACCGGAGGTGCCCAGCAGCACCCAGGTGGTGGCGGGCAGGAACCTGGCGGCCAGCTTCTCCAGCCCGAGGCCGGTGTGCGCGCTGACGGTGTACACGTCGGCGCCCGCGGCCACCGACTCGACGAGTTCGACCGCCTCGGGAAGGCGCTCCCCGGCCAGCTCGGCCTTGGTGACCGCCACGACCGGGGTCGCGCCGCTCGACCAGGCCAGGCTGAGGAAACGCTCCAGGCGTCCCACGTTGGGCCCCTGGTCGGCGGCCTCGCAGATCAGGACCGCGTCGACGTTGGCGGCGAGCACCTGGTCGTGGGAGTCCCTGGCCACGCCCTGGCGGACGAGGCTGCCGGCGCGTTCGAGGACGGCCTCGACGAGCCAGGTGTCGCCGGAACGCCGTACGGCGACCCAGTCACCGCCGCACGGAGCGGCAGACGGGTCGGCCCGCGCCGCCCTGGTGACGGCCGGGGCGTAGTCGGCGGTCCTCTCCCCGGGGAGGTGGACCACCGCCCCGCCACGGCGGGGGGGGGGCNCGCGTGCGGGGACGAGGGCGTGGGCGCTGGACGCGGCGGCGGCCTCGAAGGCCCGCTCGACGCGGGGGTTCCATCCCAGCGCGGTCAGAGGATGGGAGAAGGTGTCTGTGTTGTCGTACGTACTCACGGCGGACTCTCTGGAGGGCGAGCCGTCCGGAGGGGACTGACCCCTTCAGGGCTCGCGAACGGTCGGGAAGGTCGGGTTCGCACCATGCGCGGGAACGGTCATTTCCTCCACCTCCGTCGTCGGCCGCCGGGAGCACGGCGCGCTCCGGCCCGGCGAGTCTAGGACCACCGGGCCGGAGCGCACCACGGGTTTTCCGTGCGGAAGGGGATCAGCGGCGCCGGGTCCACACGTCGTCGGCGGGCAGGGCCGGTCGCGCGCCGGTGGCGTGCCGGGGCACGTATCCGGCGGAGGCCGTCTCCCGCTCGCCCTCCGCCTCGGGCGGGTCGGCGCGGACCGGGCGCCGCGAGTGGCTCGGGCGCTCCTCCTCCACCCCAAGCAGGAGGAAGAGGCTACAGATCAGCAGGAAGACGAACAGGCCCACGATCAGGGGCAGCAGCAGGTCCGGCGCGCTGGAGCCGTCCGGTGTGCCGCGGGAGAAGGCGGGCGCCGTGACGTGCATGCCCATCATGGCGGTGTAGTGCATGCTGGTCACCGCGACCCCCATCGCCACGGAGGCCGTGGTGATGGCCACGAACCCGCGCAGCCGGGACGCGAACCACAGGGCGACGGTGGCGGCCACCAGCCCGATGGCGCAGGCCAGGGCGACGTACAGCGGATCGTGGTGCGTCTCCCCGTGCATGTTCATCGAGTACATGCCGGTGTAGTGCATGACGACGATGCCGGTACCGGAGATGAACCCGCTGAGCAGGAGCCAGGAGGCCCTCCTCCTGAGGATGGTCAGTGTGAGGGCGACGGCCATGGCCGCGATCGCGATGACACCGCTGACCATGGTGAGTACGGCGTCGTAGCGGATGGCCACGCCGGGCGGGGAGAAGCCCATCATGGCGATGAAGTGCATCGACCACACGGCCATGCCGCCGAGCGAGAGGGAGGCCAGGGTCAGCCACTGCCACCGGACCAGGCCCGTCGCGCGGCGTGCCCGGGAGGCGAAGGAGAGGCCGAGGAACGACCCGATCACCGAGACCGTGAAGGCTATGGCGGGGATCAGCCAGTTCTGGGAGAGGTGGTCGAGCACAGCGCACTACTTTCCATGACCCAGGTCACGTTTGTGGGGGCCTATGGATAGTAGGCAGCGAAAATGCTGAGACGCCAGAGCTGTTGTCGAACGTGTATGGCCTGATGTGGCCAATGGCGACGCAGGGATGTGAAGGCGCGACCCTCGGTGCGGAAAGGGTCGCGAATCAGGCCCGGAGCCCCGCGAAGGCGATCCCGGCCAGGGTGTCGGCGATCTCCGAGGAGTCGAGTCCGCGGTCCGGCTTGTACCACTCCGAGATCGAGTTGACCATGCCGAACAGCAGGCGCGCGGCGACCGCGGGGTCCACGTCCGGGCGGATGTCCCCGTCGGCGGCGCCCTCGCGCACCAGGTCGGCGATCAGGTGGTCGAACTCCCGGCGCCGCTCCAACGCGTGCTTCTCCACCTCCGTGTTGCCGCGCACCCGCAGCAGCAGCGTCACGTGCGGCAGTTCGTCCACCAGTACGCGCACGCTGCCGCGCAGCACGTGCTCCAGGCGGTCGATGGCCGGGCCGGTGGTCGAGGCCTCCTCGCGGGTGACCGCGAACAGGGCGTCCATGGCCAGGTCGAGGGAGCGCCGCAGCAGTTCGGTCTTGCCGGTGACGTGGTGGTAGATGGCCGACTTGGTCACGCCCAGGGCGCGCGCCAGGTCCTCCATGCTCGTGCCGTCGTACCCGCGTTCGTTGAACACGCGCGCGGCCACGCGCAGGACGGAGTCGGCGTCGTGGCCGGGACGGCCGGAGCGCCGCCGGCCCGCCGTACCGCGACGGGAGGGCGCTGGTTCGACTGGGGAAGTTCTGGACACGGTTGTCGAATCTACCTGGTGGAGGCGACCCCGTGGGCGGGGACGGCCGGAAGGCGCGTCCCGTCTCACGGGCCCCTCGCAGGGTTTCTTAACGAACGGTCGGTTGGTAAAACAGTCTAGCCCCGGTCACCGTCGCTCCGCCACGGGCCCGCGCCTCTCCGCCCGGGTCGGCCCGCCGCCTCCGACCGACCCGACCCGCACGGGTCCGGCTCGGGTCCTCGGGCCCGAAGCGCCCGCATAACCGGAAAGGTGTCCGCACGGAACACCGGGTCGAATACCTTTTTCCTGGGGGCGAAATTCCCATTTCCTCTCCCGCGCCCTTGTGGCCGTGCTTTTTGCATCTCCGGTCAGGCATGACGTAGTAAATTGCGGAAAATGCTGCGGTGTGAACGTCGAACACCTATTCTCGTGCGTGTCCGCAGAGGACGGTTCGCCTGATTCGTCGTGGGCCGACGGAAGTACCGGCCCCAGCCCTCGCAAAGGAACGCCGTGCGCTTCGACCAGCAGTTGCGGGAGATGCTCCAGACACCCGGGGTGGTCAGTGTCTGTCTCGTGGACTGGCGTGACGGCCGCACCCTGGCCCACGTCGGCGCCGACGACCGGCCCCTCGACGCCGCGGCGATCCTCGGGGCCATCCACGGCGGCCCCCTGTGCGCCTCCCAGCGGTTGGAGGACGTGGTCGTCACCGACGCGGACCACCACCTGCTGTTCGCTCCGGTCGAGGGCTCCGACCTGTGCGTACGGGTGCGGATGGGCCGCGCGGAGGGCAGCCTCGGCTTCACCCTGCGGCGGCTGCGCGTCCTGGTGTGCACGGTACGGGTACCGCCGCCCGGCGACGACGCCGACGGTCCGCCCCGGCGCGGCCGTCCCCGGCCGGTGGCCCGCGTGGCCGCGCCCGTGGACCGCGGGGTCCTGGAGCGCGTGCTCACCGCGCTGCGCACGCTGGCCGTCGGCCGTTTCCGGTCGGCGGCGGCGTGACCGGTGTCCCGCCCCGCCGCAGGGCCCCGGGTCTGCGCCGTTGGATCGCCGACCGGGGGATGCTGCGCCGACTCACCACCAGAAGAGAGAAGGACATGCCGAACATCGAAGCCGGGCTCAAGGACATGATGGAGATCGAGGGGGCGGTGGGCTCCGCCGTCGTCGACTACAGCAGCGGAATGGCGCTGGGCACCCTCGCCTCGACCAACTCCCTGGACCTCACCGTGGCCGCCGCCGGGAACACCGAGGTGGTCCGCGCGAAGATGCGCACCATGGACCAGCTGGGCCTCAACGACGTGATCGAGGACATCCTCATCACCCTGTCCGGCCAGTACCACATCATCCGGCCCCTCACCAGCCGCAAGGGGCAGGGGCTCTTCCTCTACCTGGCCCTGGACCGAGCCCGGGGCAACCTCGCCCTGGCCCGGCACCGCCTCAAGGGCATCGAGGCGGACCTGGAGGTCTGACCGGGACGCCGGCGCCCCGACCGCCCTCCCCCCGAGCGGTTCCCAGTCCCGGAAGGATGGGGAAGAATGCCGGTGTCCGCCCCCCGACGCCGCAGGGAGACAGCACATGTTCCGGGTCGTTATCAGTCGTCTCACCGACGACGGACTGCGTGTCACTCCCGAACGGAAGGACACCGCCATGTCCGTCAGCGAGGCGGTGTCCTTCATCAGGAGGCATCTGCCCGGCGTGGACACCGGGGCCTTCGGCGGCGACGCGGTGCAGAGTTCCGTCAACCGGGTCAACGACTTCCGGTGCGACGTATCCGACGCGGACGGCGGGCACTACCGGGTGGTCATCGCCCCGATGATCTGACCCCGGCGCGCCCGCCGGCTGGCGGCTGACCGGATATGTTGCCGGTGCGACGGGAGTGCTCCACCCCCCACCCCCGGGTGATCCTGTGCTCATAGCGAGGTCGGAGCGTCGAGACGCGCTGTAAGCACAAGATCGTGGCGAACGGGGCGGGCTGGCGAACCTTTCCGTTCACCGCACGGGACAGTCCGCCGGTCCGTCAGTCCGACCCGAAGACGGAGTCGAACGACGACTCCGGCGGGTCGTAGGCGTTGGCCCGGACGAAGTTCACCGCCTCGGCCGCACCGACCAGCCGGTCCATCCCCGCGTCCTCCCACTCCACCGAGATCGGCCCCCGGTAGCCGATCGCGTTCAGCGTGCGGAAGCAGTCCTCCCAGGGCACGTCGCCGTGCCCCGTCGACACGAAGTCCCAGCCGCGGCGCGGGTCACCCCACGGCAGATGGGAGCCCAACCGCCCGTTGCGGCCGTTGCCCACCCGCTTGCGGGTGTCCTTGCAGTCCACGTGGTAGATCCGGTCGCGGAAGTCCCACAGGAACCCCACCGGGTCGATGTCCTGCCACACCATGTGGCTGGGATCCCAGTTCAGGCCGAACGCGGGACGGTGCCCCACCGCCTCCAGCGCCCTCTCCGTGGACCAGTGGTCGTAGGCGATCTCGGAGGGGTGCACCTCGTGCGCGAAGCGCACCCCCACCTCGTCGAACACGTCCAGGATCGGATTCCACCGGTCGGCGAAGTCCCGGTACCCGGCCTCGATGACGTCCTCGCCCACCGGCGGGAACATCGCCACGTACTTCCAGATGGCCGAACCCGTGAAGCCCACCACCGTGGACACGCCGAGCCTCGCGGCGGCGCGCGCGGTCGTGCGCATCTCCTCGGCCGCCCGCTGGCGCACGCCCTCGGGGTCGCCGTCGCCCCACACCCGCGCGGGAAGGATGTCCCGGTGGCGGTGGTCGATCGGGTCGTCGCAGACGGCCTGGCCGAGCAGGTGGTTGGAGATCGCCCACAGGCCCAGTCCGTGGCGTTCGAGCGTGTCCAGCCGGTCGCGCGCGTAGTCGTCGTCCACGGCGGCCCGGGTGACGTCGAGGTGGTCGCCCCAACAGGCGACCTCCAGGCCGTCGTAGCCCCACGAGGAGGCCAGGGAACACACCTCCTCGAAGGGCAGGTCGGCCCACTGTCCGGTGAAGAGGGTGACTGGTCGCGGCATGTTCGTCTCCTGCGTGCTCGGGTCGGGTCGGCTCAGTGGTCGTGTCCCCCGCCGGTGCCCTCCCCGCCGGTGCCGGAACCCTCGGTCCCGGCGCCGTCGGGTTGGAGGGCCCCGCTGTCGGGGGCGGCGGGAAGGTACAGGTGGACGTGGCCGTGTCCGGCGTCCACACTGATCGTGTCCAGGTGCGTGGCGGCCACCGACCAGGAGGTGACCGCCTGGTCGCGCAGGTCCATGGCGATGTGGAGGACGTCCATGCGCATCTCCTCGTCCTCGATCAGGGCGGCCTTGGCGTAGGTGTCGACCGTCATGGTCAGCAGGCGGACGGAGGAGGCCAGACCGGCGCGGGCGACCTCGTGGGAGGTGCCGCCCCCGGCCGGTTCACCGACGTGGCCCGCGGCCTCCCGCACGCCGACGCGCCAGGTGTTGACCATCGAGGCGTCGGTCATGTCCAGGGGCGGGTGCGACCCGTCGGTGGGCAGGAACTCCTCCATGGCCTCCACCACGGGAACGAGCCCCTCGTGGGCCAGGCGGGTGTGCTCGACGAGCTCCCCGACCTGCGCGGTGCCGCCTCCGGCCTGACCGTCACCGCCGAGGAACACGACGGAGGCGGCCACGGCGGCGCTCGCCAACGAGAACGACACCCCGGTCAGCCACCAGGTGGCCGGGGTCGTCTCCACCGGGTCCGGTGTCCCGTCGGTGTTCGGAGCGGAGGGGGAATGGTGGCGTGTGGGCATGGTGACGTCTCCTGTCGGGGGTGGAGCCGCCCAACTGGTAGCGCTTTCCGGTGAGCGCGGCACCGAGCGGGGAGGTGAACGTGTCCCGGCCCAAAGGCGCCGTCGGCCGTGGTGCGAACACGGTGGCCTAGCCGCACGGCGTCTCCTCTCGTCGGGTCAGGGAGCGAAGGAAGGCCAGGCCGTCGACGGCGATCGCGTCCTGGGTCACCGCCAACGGTCGCCAGACGGAGGCCGCCGTGGCGATGCTGGCATTGTCCGCCGTGAACGACTCGATCACCAGAGGCCCCGCGTAATCCGCCGCGTCGAGCGCGCCGATGATCCCCTTCCAGTCCAGGTGGTCGGCGCCGGGGGCGCCGCGGTCGTTGGCGCACACCTGCACGTGCGCCACCCTCCCGGCGGCGCGCCGGACGGCCGCCGCCACGTCCCGCTCCTCGATGTTCATGTGGTACACGTCCAGGGCCAGCCCGCAGTGCTCGGCGGGCAGGTCGGCCAGCATCTCCAGCCCCTGGTCCACCGTGTTGATCACGCTCGTCTCGTACCGGTTGAGCGGTTCCACCGCGAGGCGGACCCCCGCGGCCGAGCAGTGCCCGACCACGGGGGCCAGCGCCTCGGTCAGCTCGGCGCCGATCCCCGCCCGCTCTCGCGGGGACATGCGCCAGGTACGGCCGACCGAGGCGTAGGCCGGACCGGCGACGACGGAGGAGCCGACCGTCGCCGCCGCGTCCACGACCCTCCTGAGGTAGTCCCGCGTGGCCGAACGGGTGGCGCGGTCGGTCGCGACCAGCTCCCGGCCCGGCCCCATGACCAGCACGACGCTGGCCGTCAGCCCCAGCCCGTCCAGCAGGTCCCGGGCGCGCCGGGGATCCCAGTCACCGGTGTCCTCCACGGGGAGCTCGATCGTGTCGAACCCCCACCCCGCCACGCGGGGCGCGATCCGCTCCAGCTCGGCGTCGGTCAGCGGTGACGTCCACACCCACGTGTTGACCCCCAGCGCGCGCATCTACCTCTCCGTCCAGGCCTCGGGGTAGCCCGGCAGGTCCTCGCCGCCGAACTTCGCGTAGTGCAGGGACGGCATGGCCTCGTTGCGCTCCAGGTACTCGTCCAGCTCGTTCGCGCGGACCGGCTCCTGGGGCAGGACCCACTCGGAGGGGACCTCCTCACCGGCCAGGATCATGCTGGCGGCCAGGATCGGGGTCCGCCACTGGAAGTTGGAGTAGACCGGGGCGATCGCGGTGAGGTCCTCCTCCCGCCACTTGCGCATGAAGCTCAGCTCGTCCTCGCCCGAGATCACCGGGTAGGGCTGGCCCGCGTCCTCGAAGGCCTCCAGGGCGGCGACGGCGCCGTCGCCGGCGTCCATCCAGATGCCGTCGACCTCGCCCCGCTGGAGGTGCTGGGAGACCAGGTCCTTGATCTTGGCGCCGTCGCCCTCGGTGAACTCGTAGCCGAGCACGTCCAGCTCGCTGTCGGCGAAGATCCGCTGGGCCGCCGCCCAACGGTGTTCGAGCACGTCCACGCCGGGCAGGATGCGCAGCGCCAGCACGGTCGAACCGGGTTCCAGCTCCTCGACGAGGAACTCGGCCGCGTCCGCGCCGAAGGCGTAGCCGCCGATCGGGTGGATGAACGTGACCATGCAGTCGGTGTTCACGCCGCGGTCGAAGACCACGACCGGGACGCCGCTCTCACACGCGGTCTCCACCGCCGGGGTCAGCGTCGCGGTGGTGGACGGCGAGATGATGATGACGTCGCACTCCCCGGAGTCCACGAACGCCTGGATGTCGGAGATCTGCTGGTTGTCGTTGTCGGCGGCGTCGGACACCCGGAACTCGCCGATGCGCCCCTGGTCCCGGAGGGCCTCCACCTGCTGCTCCATGGTGATGGAACCGGTGACGC
This sequence comes from Nocardiopsis halotolerans DSM 44410, assembly GCF_000341065.1. Lineage (GTDB taxonomy): Bacteria > Actinomycetota > Actinomycetes > Streptosporangiales > Streptosporangiaceae > Nocardiopsis > Nocardiopsis halotolerans. The sequence goes on from NZ_ANAX01000175.1 coordinate 10,205, forward strand.
GCCACGGGTTGGACACCGAGGCGTTGGAGAAGCACAGCGTGGCGTCCTCGGGCGACTCGTGGGCGAACTCCGAGGTGTCGATCCACTCGGGCTCGATCGCCTGCAACCAGGGCTGGTCCTCGGGTCCCTCCGGGGTGATCTCGCGCTGGGCCAGCTGGGTCTCGAACTCGGCCTCGTCGAACCACTCCTGGTCGGGGGTGAGGTCGGCGCCCTCCACGGCGTCGGTGGGGGCGTCCGTCGTACACGCCGTGAGCATCAGGGTCAGGCCGGCGGCGCCGGCGAGCAGCACGCGGGGGACGCGCATGGTTACCTCCTGGAAGTGCCGAGCGACCGCTCGGTCGGGTGGTCCGGTCGCCGTCGCAGGCGCTCCGGCAGTCGAAGGTCGCCCCGGCGGGCGGCGTAGGCCACCGCGGCGATGATGATGAGGCCCTGCACCGACGGCTGGAACGTCGAGGGCAGGTAGAACTGGGTGAACAGGGTGAACAGGGCCTCCAGGGTCAGGGCGCCCAGGACGGCGGCGACCACGGTGCCGCGCCCGCCGCCCAGCACCACCCCGCCGAGCACGACGGCGGTGATGGCGGTGAACTCCAGCCCGTCCCCGACCTGGGCGGTGACCCCGGCGTATCCACCGATGAGGACGGCGGCGACGGTGGCCATCAGCGAGGAGCCGACGAAGGCCATCGTGCGCACCCGCCACACCCGTACCCCCGAGAACGCGGCGGCGACGTCGTTGTCGCCCGTCGCGACGAGGGAGCGGCCGAAGGGCGAGCGCATGCACAGCACGGCGCCCACCGTCAGCACCAGGGCGATGAGCAGCGCCCACGGGATCTCCCCGAGGACGGGTACGCCCTCGATCCCGCGGCGCCCGAAGGCCCGGAAGGACTCCGACAGCGCGCCGGTGGGCGCGCCGCCGGTCCAGTAGCGGACGGCGCCGAACAGGATCAGCATCGTGCCGAGCGTGGTGATGATCGACGGCACCCGCAGCAGCGTGGTCACCAGGCCGTTGACCAGACCCACGGCCAGGCCGAAGAGCATCATGAGGCCGATCACCGGCAGGGTCATGTCCTCCCGGCCGTCGATGAGCCGGGCCGCGACCACCACCTGGGCGCCGACCAGGGATCCGACCGAGAGGTCGAACTCCCCGGAGACGATCACCAGGTACTGGCCGATCGCCAGGACCACCAGCGGCGCGGCCTTCTGGGCGAAGGCCATCAGCGGCGGACCCTCGAAGAACGACGGGTTCTGGGTGGCGATGCCCGCGAAGATCAGCGCCAGCAGCAGGGCGACGGTCGCCGTGCCGCCCCGGCCCAGCGCGGCGAGCGCGGCCAGCGCGCCCGAACCGCGCGTGTCCTGGGTGGGAGTCGGGGTCATCGGCGGCCTCCGAGGGGTTGCGGTGAGGGCTCGGATCCCGGATCGGGGGCGGCCCGGGAGCCGGGGCGCGGCCCGGGGGAGGGCGGCGCCGCGCCGCCGGAGGGGAAGCGCGTCCGCGCGCCGGAGTTCCCGCCGCGGGCGTAGACGGCCACGGCCGCGATGACGATGACGCCGCGCAGGACCTCCTTGACGAACGGGTCGACCGCCAGCACGTTGAACACGGTGTCGAGCGTGGCGAGGATGAGCACCCCCGCGACCGTTCCGGCCACACCGCCGCGTCCGCCGAGCAGGTAGGTGCCGCCCAGCACCACGGCCGCGATGGCCTCCAGCTCGTAGCCGCCCGAGTAGACGGTGGCGCTGCCGGTGCCGAAGCGGGCGGCCAGCAGCAGACCGGCGACACCGGCCGTGACCGAGCACAACACGTGCGCGGTGACCGTGGGCACCCCGGAACGGATGCCGGACAGCCGGGCGACCTCGGCGTCGCCGCCGACCGCGTAGATGTGGTAGCCCGTCCGGGTGCGGCGCAGGAACAGCACCGCCGCCACCGCCATGCCCAGCATGACCAGGGTGGAGACGGGCAGCACGCTGATCCGGGTGTAGCCGAAGGCCTGGAAGGCCGCGGGGATCTCCCCGGCCGGGCCCTGGAAGTTCGTGTCCAGGTAGCCCTTGATGATCAGTCCCATGCCCAGGGTGGCGATGAAGGGGTTGACCCGCAGCCCGGTGACCACCAGCCCGTTGGCCAGGCCGATCAGCCCGGCCACACCCAGGGTCACGGCCACGCCGAGCACGACGCGGGAGGGGTCGCCCGCCATGGTGGTGGCCGCGACCACGGTGGACAGCGCGGCGACGTAGCCGACCGACAGGTCCAGGGAACGGCACAGGATGACGAGTGTCTGACCGATGGCCAGGAAGCCCAGCAGGCTGCTGCGGGTGAGCAGGTCGACGGTGTTGGCGGTGGTGAGCAGGTTCTCGCCCCGCGCCGCCACGAGGGCCGCGCTGACCGCGAGCAGCACCGCCAGGGCGAGGTAGACCAGCCCGGTGGTGCCCAGGCGCGAGCGCAGGCTCCGGAGGGCGCGGGTGGGGGCGGGGGTCGACGGGGGTGTCACGGGGCGGCCTCCTCGTGCCGTGCCGGGGAGCCGCCGCCGTTGTCCGGGGAGGAGGAGCCGGAGTCCGGGGAGGAACCGGAGCCGTGGTCGGCGGGATCGGGAGAGGCGGCGGTGTCGCTGGGACCGGCGGTGTCGCTGGGGTCGGCGGATCCGGCCGGTTCAGGGGTACTGGCGGGACCAGCGGGGCTGGCGGGGGTGGAACTCTCGTGTGGTGATCCGGTGGCCATCGCCATGACGGCCTCCTCGGAGGCCCCGCCGGGAAGCTCGCCCGCCACCCGGCCGTCCCGGAGGACGACAAGCCGGTCGGACATACCGATCAGCTCGGGCAGCTCGGAGGAGATGAGCACGATCGCCACACCGGCCGCCGCGAGTTCGCGCATCAGCCGGTAGACGGCCTGCTTGGCGCCCACGTCGATGCCGCGCGTGGGTTCGTCGAGCACCATCACGCCGGGGTCGGCCGCCAACCACTTGGCCAGGACCACCTTCTGCTGGTTGCCGCCGGACAGGAACCGGACCTCCTGGCCGTGCCCGCCGCGCGCGACCAGCTCCACCGAGGACAGGATGCCGGGCAGTCGCCTGGCCCCGCGGGCCGAACCGAACGGCCAGACCGCGTCCAGGACCAGGCGGCCGTTGGCCGTCACCGACTGGTTCAGCGCCAACCCCTGCGCCTTGCGGTCCTCGGTGACCAGCACCAGACCGGCGCGCACCGCCCGGCGCGGCGATCGCGGGTCGACCCGTCGGCCGTCCACGGCGACCTCGCCCCGGGTGAAGCGTTCGACGCCGAAGAGGGCGCGGGCGACCTCGGTGCGTCCGCTGCCCTGGAGCCCGCCCAGGCCCAGGATCTCGCCGCCGCGCACCTCGAAGCCGATCCCGTCCAGTTGGGTGTTGCCGCCGCCGGACACCGACAGCCGCACCCTCCCCACGTGTTCGCCGTGCGGCTCCAGACGCTCGGGGAAGACCGCCGAGACCGGGCGTCCGACCATCGTGCGGACCAGTTCGGCCGGAGTGATCCCGTCGGCGGGGACGGTGTCGACGTGGTGGCCGTCCTTGAGCACGGTGATGGTGTCGGCCAGGTCGAAGATCTCCCGCATGCGGTGCGACACGTACAGCACCGCCACACCGCGTGCGCGCAGGCGGCCGATGATCCGGTAGAGCACCTCCACCTCGTGGTCGGCCAGCGCGGCGGTGGGCTCGTCCATGGAGATGATGCGCGCGTCGTGGGAGAGCGCCTTGACGATCTCCACGATCTGCTGTTCGGCCACCGACAGCGACCGGACCCGGTGCCAGGGCTCGATACCCTCCAGCTCCAGTTCGGCGAGCAGTTCGGCGGTGGCCCGCTCCATGGACCGGCCGTCCACCAGGCCGCGGCGGCGGATCTCCCGGCCCAGGAAGACGTTCTCGGCGACGGTGCGCTCGGGCAGGAGGTTGAACTCCTGGAAGACCGTGGTCACCCCCGCGCGCTGGGCCTGGACGGGGTGCTCGAAGGAGACCCGCTCACCCTCCAGTTCGATGGTGCCCCCGTCCGCCCGGTGCACCCCGGCCAGCACCTTCATCAGGGTCGACTTGCCCGCCCCGTTCTCGCCGACCAGGGCGTGCAGCTCACCGGGGCGCAGTTCCAGGTCGACGCCGTGCAGGACGCGCACGCCCAGGAAGGACTTGGTGACGCCGCTCATGCGGAGCAGGGGCCGGCCGCTCATCCGCCGTCCACCTCGGGGACGTCGACCCAGCGGCGCTCCCGGGCCGAGGCCAGCACCGCCTCGGCGAGGACGGCGGCGCGCAGTCCGTCGGCGAACACGGGCAGCCCCTCGGGTGGCTTCCCGGCGACGGCCGCGCCGGTGTCGGACACGAGCGCGTTGAAGCAGTCCTGGTAGCCCTGCGGGTGCCCGACGGGGACGGTGGTCAGGCGCGCGGCGTCGGAGCTCAGCGCGGGGTCGTCGCGGGTGATGGTGGTGGTGCGGCCCCGGCTGCCCGCCCAGAGGGTCTCGGGCCGCTCCTGGTCGAAGAGCAGGGTGCCCTCGGTGCCGGAGACCTCCAGCACCAGCCGGTTCTTGCGGCCGGGGGAGACCTGGCTGATGACGGCGCCGCCGACCACGCCGCCCGCCGTGGAGAACTGGAAGGTCACCAGGTCCTCGGTGGCCACGGCACGGCCGTCCCGGGTGTCGTTGACCAGGGAGGTCTGGGCGCTGACCGAGGTGATGCGGTCGCCGGTGACGAACTCCAGCATGTCGCACCAGTGGGAGCCGATGTCCCCGAACGCGCGGGTGGGGCCGCCAAGGGCGGGGTCGACCCGCCAGTTGTCCTCCTCCGGGTACAGGAGCCAGTCCTGGAGGTAGCCGCCGTGGGCGAGGCTGACGCGGCCGATGGCGCCGGAGGCGACCTGGGCGCGCGCCTCGCGGGCCATGGGGTGGAAGCGGTAGGCGAAGGGGACGACGGCGACCCGGTCGGCCTCCTCCGCGGCCCGGACCATGTCACGGGCGGTACCGGCGTCGGTGGCCAGGGGCTTCTCGCACACGACGTGCTTCCCGGCGGCCAGGGCGGCCAGGCTCAGCGGCGCGTGCAGGTGGTTGGGGACGCACACGTGGACCACGTCCACGTCGTCGCTGTGGATGAGTTCGAGGGCGTCGGCGTGGGCCCGGGCGATGCCGTTGGCGATGCGGAACTGCTCGGCCTTGGCGGGGGAGGAGCCCGTGACCCCGACGACCTCGCCACCGGCGGCGCGGACGGCGTGGGAGTGGACCCGGCCCATGAAGCCGGTGCCGATCACCGCGGCGCGGTAGGCGTTCGGGGCGGTCAGCCCGGGAGCAGCCACCTCACCCAGGCTTGTGACCTTTCTCACTGACATGCCCGAACGGTACGCCCGACTTCTGTCGGCAGTCAAGCAGAAGTTGTCATATCCGGCCACAATAGGCGGGGGAAAGGTGATCAGTAGATCCTGTGCTTCACTGTTCGCATGACGGAAGACGCGCTGACACACACGGAGGGACGGCCCGGATCGACCGCCGCTCCGACGACCGCACCGGGTGCGGGAACCCTGCTCCGACTCCTGCGGGACGGTCGTCCGCGCACCCGCTCGGAACTGGCCTCGGTCACCGGTCTGGCCCGTTCGACCGTCACCCAGCGCGTGGACGCCCTCCTCGCCAGCGGACTCATCGGTCCCGCGGGAGAGGCCGTGTCCACCGGGGGCAGGCCGCCCACGACCTTCTCGTTCCGTCCGGAGGCCCGCGTGGTCCTGGCCGCCGACCTGGGCGCGACCCACGCCCGCCTCGCCCTGACCGACATGTCCGGGGCGGTGCTCGCCGAGGAACGCGCCGACCTGGACATAGCGCTGGGCCCCGAACCCGTCCTGGACTGGGTCGTGGACCGCGGGCGCGGCCTGCTGGAGGGTTCGCGGCGGGGTGTGGAGGAGCTGCTCGGCCTGGGCATCGGCCTGCCCGGCCCGGTCCAGCACTCCACCGGGCGTGCGGTGAACCCGCCGATCATGCCCGGGTGGGACAACTTCGACGTCCCCGGCTACGTCCGGGCCCGGCTCGACGTGCCCGTGCTGGTGGACAACGACGTCAACATCATGGCGATCGGGGAGCACCACACGGCCTGGCCCGCGGCCAGTCACCTGATGTTCGTCAAGGTCGCCACGGGGATCGGCTGCGGCATCGTCAGCGAGGGCAGCGTGTACCGGGGGGCGCAGGGCGCGGCCGGGGACATGGGGCACATCCACGTTCCGAGCGGCGACGAGCGCCCCTGCCGCTGCGGCAACACCGGCTGCCTGGAGGCCGTGGCCAGCGGGGCCGCCCTGGCCACCGCGCTCACCGCCGAGGGCGTGCCCGCGAACGGGGCCCGCGACGTGGTGGAGCTGTCCCGCAACGGTTCGGTGCCCGCCCTGCGCGCGCTGCGCCAGGCGGGCCGCGACATCGGCGAGGTCCTGGCCGCGTCGGTGAACATGTTCAACCCGTCGGTCATCGTCATCGGCGGCGCGCTCGCCCTGGCCGGTGACCACCTGCTCGCCGGGGTGCGGGAGATCATCTACCAGCGGTCGCTGCCGCTGGCCACCGAGCACCTGAGCATCGTCACGTCCACGGAGGGCGAGAGCGCGGGCGTGGTCGGTGCCGCGGTCATGGTGATCGAGCACTGCCTGAGCCCCGAGCACGCCGACACGCTCGTCAACGGGTCCTGAGGCGCCGCGTCATCATCCTCCGGGGCGGTCGCGATCCGACGCGCGGAGGGGCGGAGGAGGCCCTCTCCGCATGCGGAACTCCCCGGTCACCCGCCCGGCATCCCGGCCCCGGGCCAGGCGCGCGGCGAGCAGCTCCACGCTGCCGCCCAGCCGGAGGTGTCCGTCGACCGGGTGGTCGACCCGCGGTTCCACGTGCGGGTGGGCGCCGGGTTCCCCGTCCGCCGACGCGCGGAAGGCCTCGTTCGGGCCGTCCTCCGCACCGGCCCGGGTCCGGGCACGAACCCGGTGTGCGGTTCCCGCACCAGCGGCAGGCCGTCGAAGCCGTCGTGGTGGCGCCCGTCCGGGGTCCGCACGGCCCACGCGGCGTTCGGTCCGCTGAGGAACCAGCGCGGCGCGTGGGCGGCCCCGCTCCTTTCCGGGGCCGCACGCGTGAAAGGGGGGCGGAGCGCCGGGCTCCGCCCCCCTTCCGGGCGCCACGGGGTCAGGGGGCGCCGCGGGCCACCGGGTTCAGGGGCCGCCCGGTACGTCTCACACGCCTCACACGGCGTCCTGGTCCCCAGGTGCCCGCCGCTCACGCCTGGCGTGCTCCGCCTCCGCGTCCATCTCCTGGGCGCGGACCTGGTTCCTGCGGTACTCGTCCTGCCCCACGCTGGGCAGGACGCCCTCCTGCCGCAGCACGGGCTCCTCGGCCTGCGCGGGCTCGTGCGGGTCCACCGGTCGCGTCTCGTCCCTCGGCTCCGGTTCCGGCTCCCCGACCGGCCTGACGGTCGCCTCCGACGCCCGCGCCGTGTGCGCCGACGGGTCCGTCGACCGACCGTTCAGGGTGGCCGCGCGCCCCACACTCCGCAGCAGGGTGATGATCGCGACACCCGTGACCAGGTTGACCACGGCCGTGCAGACCTGGCTCGCCGTGCCGACGGGCTCGCTGAACGGGGCGACGGCGGCGATCGCGGTCGCCAACCCCAGGATCCAGCCGAAGAACTTCATCGCCCGAGGCGCGCTGAGCAGCAGCACGTGCATCAGCCCCGTGGCCACCAGGGCGGCGGCCCCGGCCAACAGGGCGTAGGCGACGGTACCCGCGTCACCCAGGTTCCCCGCGTCCTCCGACGCGAGCACCGGAACCCCGAACACCCCTCGGAAGACCAGGGCGCCCGCGAAGACCACCAGTGCCGCGACGACGGCGGTGGCCAGTCCTCCGGTCCACAGCCGTGTGGTGTTGACGGGTCGTTCACTTCCTATCTCGGTCATGCCAGTACCCCCAGATACTGTGCCTTCGGGCCGATCCCCTACCCGGCATGCACCCATGTACTACGAGTGACCGAGAAAACCCGCGTCGTGCCTGGTCATCCGGGCGCCCCTCAGATCCGCCGATCGCGTTCGCGATCCGCACGCCGCTCCTCGCCGGTGTCCGGTGCGTGGAACACTGGAAGCATGTCTCACTTCGCGCACGCCCGCGTCGACCTCGACGCGATCTCCTCCAACGCACGGCTGCTCCGCGAGTACGCCGGCGGTACCCCGCTGATGGGGGTGGTCAAGGCGGACGGTTACGGGCACGGCATGCTCCCGGCCGCCCGCGCCCTGATCGCGGGCGGCGCGACGTGGCTGGGCACGGCCTTCATCGGCGAGGCCCTCGAACTGCGCCGGGCGGGACTCACCCTCCCCGTCCTGGCCTGGATCATCCCGCCCGGCGAACCGGTCGGGGCGGCCGTCGAGGCCGACGTCGACCTCGGGGTGAGCGACCGCGCGGTCCTGGACACGGTGATCGCCGAGGCCCGGCGCCTGGGCCGCACCGCACGCGTGCAGCTCAAGGCCGACACCGGCCTGAACCGCGGCGGGGTGAACCCGGCCGACTGGGGCGCCCTGACCGAGGCCGCCGCCCGCGCCGAGGACGGGGGACACCTGCGCGTCACCGGTGTGTGGTCGCACCTCGCCTGCGCCGACGAGCCGGGCCACCCCTCCATCGCGCGCCAGCTCTCCCGCTTCCACGAGGCCCTGGAGACCGCCGACAAGGTCGGCCTGACCCCCGAGGTCCGCCACATCGCCAACTCCGCGGCGCTGATGACCCTGCCCGAGGCCCGCTTCGACCTCGTCCGCGGCGGGATCGCCAGTTACGGCCTGTGCCCCATCCCGGGCCTCGCGGCGCACGGCCTGCGGCCCGCGATGACACTCCGTTCCCGCGTCGCCCTCACCAAGCGCGTTCCCGCGGGCAGCGGCGTCTCCTACGGCCACCGCTACGTCACCGACCGGGAGAGCACCCTGGCCCTGGTACCGCTCGGCTACGCCGACGGCGTCCCCCGCGCCGCCACCAACAAGGGCCCCGTCCTCCTCGGCGGCCGCCAGCGCGTCATCTCGGGAACGGTCTGCATGGACCAGTTCGTTGTGGACGTCGGCGACGACGCGGTGGAGGCCGGGGAGTACGCGGTCCTCTTCGGCGATCCCGGAGCGGACCCGGCCACCCCGACCGCGGAGGACTGGGCCGAGATCCTGGACACCATCCCGTACGAGATCGTCACACGGGTGGGTGTCCGCGTTCCGCGCGAGTACGTCGGCGGGGACGCCTGAGGCCGCACGGCACGGGAACGGTCCGCGCGCGGTGCGGGGCCCTGACCGGCCGCCGTGATCCGGTCACACGCCCCCGCGAACCGCCCTAACCTGGAGGAGGGGGAGCGACCCGCCGCGCCGTGAACCCGCGATCCACCATCCACACCTCATGTGAGCAGTGAGCTGATGACAGACGCGACAGCAACCACTCCAGGTGCGTCCACCGTCGCCGAGGTCACCGCGGCCACCGACGACGCCATGCGCGCCCTCGGCCGCGACCTCGCCGCCCTCGCCCGCCCCGGCGACCTGCTGATCCTGTCCGGGCCGCTCGGCGCGGGCAAGACCACCCTGACCCAGGGCCTGGGCGAGGGGCTGGGCGTGCGCGGATCGGTCACCTCCCCGACCTTCGTGATCTCCCGGATCCATCCCTCCCTGGTCGGCGGCCCCGCCCTCGTGCACGTGGACGCCTACCGGCTCGGCGGACCGGAGGAGATCGACGACATCGACCTGGACATGACCCTCCCCGACTCCGTCACCGTGGTCGAGTGGGGCGAGGGCGTGGCCGAGGGGCTGTCCGACGAGCGGTTGGAGATCCGCCTCGAACGCCACCCCGACGACACCCGCACCGTCCACCTGCGCGCCGTCGGCGCCCGCTGGACCGGTATCGACCTGCCCGGCCCCGCCGGGCGCGGATAGGCGGTCATCCTTGCTGCTCCTGGCCTTCGACACCGCCACCCCGGCGGTCACCGCCGCCATCGGCGAGAGTGACCCCGACGGCGCCTTCACCCTGCGCGCCAGTGCGGGTTCGGTGGACGCCCGCCGCCACGGCGAGCTGCTCACCCCCACCATCGCGCGGCTCACCGAGGAGTCGGGGATCGCCCTGACCGACCTCGACCACGTCGCCGTCGGCGTCGGGCCCGGCCCCTACACCGGTCTGCGGGTCGGGCTGTCCACCGCCCACGCCCTGGCCGACGCCCTCGGCGTTCCCTGCCACGGCGTGACCACCCTGGACGCCCTGGCCTTCGCGACCGGGCGCACCGAGCCCTTCGTCGCGATGACCGACGCACGCCGCAAGGAGGTGTTCTGGGCGCGCTACGACGATCACCTCACCCGTGTGGGCGAGGTGGCCGTCGACCGGCCCGCCGAACTGGACACCGGCGACCTGCCCCTGGTCGGTGACGGCGCCCGCATGTACGCGGACGTGCTCGGCGCCGCTGCGGACCCCGTGGGACCGCTGCACCCGGACGCCGCCGCCATGGCCGAACTGGCCCTGTTGCGCCTGTGCCGGGGCGAGGAACTGCCCGCGCCCAACCCGCTCTACCTGCGCCGTCCGGACGCGGTGGAGCCCGGAGCCCGAAAGAAGGTGCGCCAGTGGGTGAAGTGAGCCGGACGCCGAACCTGACCGGCCTGCGGCTGCGCGAGATGACGCCCGACGACGTTCCGGCCGTCATGGTCCTCGAACGCGCCCTGTTCCCGGCCGACGCCTGGAGCGAGGGCATGCTCCGCGACGAGCTCGCCGAACCCACCCGCCACTACCTGGTCGCCGTGTCCGGGGACATGGTCGTGGGCTACGCCGGACTGCGCTTCGTCCCGCCCGAGGGTGACGTGCAGACCATGGCCGTGTCCGAGCAGGTCTGGGGCCACGGAGTGGGCAGCGCGATGCTCACCGAACTCCTGGAACAGGCCAGGGAGCGCGGCGTCACCCACATGTTCCTGGAGGTGCGCTCGGACAACCCGCGCGCACAGAGACTCTACGGCCGCTTCGGCTTCGTGCAGATCGGTGTGCGGCGCGGCTACTACAACGGGGCGGACGCGCTCGTCATGCGGCGCGTCGCCGGAGAGGGCGACGATGAGTGACCTGCCTCTGATCATGGGGATCGAGACGTCCTGTGACGAGACCGGGGTGGCCCTGGTCCGCGGCTGCGAGCTGCTCGGCGACGCGGTCGCCTCCAGCGTGGACCAGCACGTCCGGTTCGGCGGGGTGGTGCCCGAGGTGGCCAGCCGCGCCCACCTGGAGGCGATGACCCCCACGGTCCACCGTGCGCTCGAACAGGCCGGGGCGAAACTGTCCGACGTCGACGCGATCGCGGTCACCGCGGGCCCGGGCCTGGCGGGCGCCCTGCTCGTGGGCGTGTCCGCGGCCAAGGCCTACGCGATGGCCCTGGGCCGGCCGCTCTACGGCGTGAACCACCTGGTGGGCCACGTCGCCGTGGACCAGCTGGAGCACGGGCCCCTGCCCAAACCGTCGATCGCCCTGCTGGTCTCGGGCGGCCACACCTCGCTGCTGCTGGTCAACGACCTGGCCACCGAGGTGGTCTCCCTCGGCGACACCGTGGACGACGCCGCCGGCGAGGCCTACGACAAGGTGGCCCGCCTGCTCGACCTGCCCTACCCGGGCGGTCCGCCCATCGACAGGGCCGCCCAGCAGGGTGACCCCAGGTCGATCCGCTTCCCGCGCGGAAAGTGGGGCGACGGCACCTACGACTTCTCCTTCTCCGGCCTGAAGACCGCCGTGGCCCGCCACGTGGAGGAAACCGACCGCAGGGGGGAGCCCCTGGTGGTCGCCGACATCGCCGCCGCCTTCCAGGAGTCGGTGGTGGACGTGCTCACCCGCAAGGCCGTGGACGCCTGCGTGGAGCACGGGGTGAGCACCCTGGTCATCAGCGGCGGTGTGGCGGCGAACTCGGCGCTGCGCGCGCTCGCCGAGCAGCGCTGCCAGGAGGCGGGCGTCGAACTGCGCGTCCCGCGTCCGCGCCTGTGCACGGACAACGGCGCGATGATCGCCGCCCTGGGCGCCGAGGTCGTGGCCGCCGAGCTGCCCGCCTCCGCCCTGGACCTGGCCACCGACACGTCCCTGCCGGTGGAGTCCCCCCTGGCGGTGTAGTGCCGTGAGGGGGCCGTTGTCCACAGGAGCGAAGTGCCCCTGTCCTGGCGTTCCGGTTTCCGGTTGACTGGAGAACGGGGGGTCCCCAGGCCCGCCAGCTTCGGCGTGCCCCCGGCCGCGCGGCCCGGACGGGAACCGTGCCCGTCCGGGGGACCGGAACGGCGGTGGGGCCCCGGGCGGCGGAGCCCCACCGCGGCTCACACCTCCAGTCGTCCGTCGACCCGTCGCGGCAGAGGGTTCTCCGGCGTGTCCGCGAGCTCGTCGGGGAGGTCCTCCGGCGCGGCGCCCTGCCAGGCCACCGGTCGCAGGAACCGCCGCAGGGAGGTGGCTCCCACGGAGGTGTGCAGTGCGTTGGTGGAGGCGGGCCAGGGGCCGCCGTGGTGCATGGCCCAGGTGACGGCGACCCCCGTGGGGTAGGCGTCGTAGACCAGGCGCCCGGCCTTCTCCCGCAGTGCCCGGCCCACCCGTCCGCGCAGGTCGGCCTCGTCCCGCTCGGAGAGGAGGGTGGCCGTGAGCGAGGCCGGGACACGCTCCAGCGCCGCGCGCAGGTCGGACTCGTCCCGGTAGCGGACCACCGTGGTGACGGGCCCGAAGCACTCCTGGACGGCGTCCTCGGTCAGGTCGGCGGCGTCCGTGGCGATCAGGCGCGCCCGCGCGCCCCAGCCCTCCGACGCCTCCCGCCCCTGGGCCGCCAGCCCCTCCGTCCCGGCGGCCTCGTAGGCGTCGCGGATGCCCTCGGTCAGCAGGACGAACGGGGGGACCTCGGTGACCTCCCCGATCATGAGCTCCTCCAGCTTCCGTCCGGCGTCGTCCGCGGGCAGGAACACCAGGCCCGGCTTCGTGCAGAACTGCCCGGCGCCCAGGGTGAACGAGCCCACGACGCCCCGCGCGATCTCCTCACCGCGCCGCCGCGCGGCCTCCGGCGTGACCACGAGCGGGTTGACGCTGCCCAGTTCGCCGTAGAAGGGGACGGGGTCCGGGCGGGAGGAGGCGATGTCGAACAGGGCGCGCCCGCCGCGTTCCGAACCGGTGAACCCGACCGCGCGGATCGCCGGGTGACGCACGAGGTCGGCCCCGGCGCGGGTTCCGTGGACCAGTGCGAGGACGCCCTCCGGGGCCCCGCCGTCCGCGGCCGCGCGCACCAGGACGTCGAAGCAGCGCAGCGAGGTCGCCGGGTGCGCGGGGTGCGCCTTGACCACGACCGGGCACCCGGCCGCGAGGGCGGCGGCGGTGTCGCCTCCCGGAACCGAGAAGGCCAGCGGGAAGTTGCTGGCCCCGAACACGGCCACCGGTCCGAGCGGGACCAGCATCCGGCGCAGGTCCGGCCTGGGCCCCATGGGGGTGTCGCCCGCGTGGTCGATGGTCGCCTCCACGAAGGAGCCCTCCTCGACCGCGTCGGCGAACTGGCGGAACTGGTAGCAGGTGCGGGTGAGCTCCCCGTTCAGCCGCTGTTCTCCCAGGGCGCTCTCCCGGTCGGCGGTCGCCACGATGGCCTCGCGGTCCGCCTCCAGGCCGTCCGCCATGGCGCGCAGCAGCCGGGCGCGCCGGGCACGCCCCATCGCCTGGAGGGGTTCGGCGGCCTCCGCCGCCGCCGAGCAGATCCGCTCCAGTTCCTCGGGCGTCGTCTCCGACGCGACGGTCTCCACCGCGCTTCCCGTACGCGGATCGAAGCTGATGATGTCGGTCATGTGGACGGTTCTCCTTCCTGTGGGTCCGCGGCGGCCACGCCACGGTGGCCGCCGCGGGGCGTCAACCGAGCAGCGCCAGGCCCGCGCTGATGACGGCGGCGATGCCGAACGCGATGAGGCCCATCAGGGTCTCCATCACGGTCCAGCTCTTGAGGGTGGTCTTGATGTCGAGGTCCAGGTAGCGGTTCATCAGCCAGAACCCGGAGTCGTTCACGTGCGACAGCACCGTTCCGCCCGAAGCGATCGCGACGACGATGAGCGCGATCTCGGGTTGCGACATCTGGGCCTCCGCGATGAGCGGGGTCACGATCGGGGCGGTGGTGACGATCGCGACCGTCTTCGACCCCAGCGCCACGCGCATGATCATGGCGATGAGGAACGCGAGGACGATGACGGGCAGGGCCGTGGCCGACAGGATCCCCGCCACGGCGTCACCCGCGCCGGTCGCCTCCAGGACCTCACCGAAGACCCCGCCCGCACCGGTGACGAGCAGCACCAGGGCGGTGGGACCCAGGGAAGCGGAGGCGGCCTTCTCGACGCGCTCGCGCGTCATGCCTCCGCGCACGCCCAGCAGCCAGAAGGACAGCAGGGTGGCGATGGTCAGCGCGGTCACCGGGTTGCCGACGAACAGCAGGACGTCGAGTACGGGCCCCTCCGGGAGCACCAGCGGGGAGAAGGTGTTGAGCAGGATGAGGGCCACCGGAAGGATGACCACGCCCAGGATCAGGGACAGCGGGGGCGCGTTCTCCGGCGCGGCGCTCTCCCGCTCCGACTCCTGGAAGGACGCGGGGACGGGGACGAAGGTGCGGTCACCGAGCTTCCTGCCGAAGACGTAGGCGCCGAGGTACCACGCGGGCAGACCGCAGACCAGACCCATGAAGGCGATCCAGCCCAGGTGGCCGCCCAGCAGTTCGGCCGCGGCCACGGGCCCCGGGTGGGGCGGCAGCACCGCGTGCATGATGGCCAGACCGCCCGCCGCGGGGAGCGCGACGCTGATCAGGGAGCGGCCCGTCCGGGCGGCGACCGCGTACAGCAGCGGCACGAGGATGATGAAGCCCACGTCGAAGAAGACGGGGATGCCCAACAGGAGCGCGGTCAGCCCCATGGCGAGTGGGGCACGGCCCTCGCCGAAGAGTCCGAGGAGCCGCTCCGAGAGGAGCTGGGCGGCACCCGTCTCCTGCATCATGCGGCCCAGCATCGCGCCGAGGGCGACGATGATGGCGATGCCGCCCAGGGTCGCGGCCATCCCGTCCTCGAGCAGGCCGGGGATGCTGCTCAACGGGAGGCCCGAGGCGAACGCGACGGCGGCGCTCACCAGCAGCAGGGCGACGAAGGCGTGCAGTTTGGCCTTGATGACCAGCAGGAGCAGCAGGCCCACGCCGAGCGCGACGGTGAGGATGAGGGCCCACGGGGGGAGCGTCCAGGACGGGGAGGGGGCCTCGCTCGCGGCGAGGACCATCCCGGCGGTTGAGGGGAAGGTGGTGGAAAGCATGGGAGGCCTTGTCTCGGGAGGTGCGGGTGCCCCGACGCCGACGTCGGGGCACCCGTGGCCGCGGCACCGGCGGGGGACCGGTGGCGGGGGGTTCCCCGGGCGGGGGACGCACGGGGAACTCGGAGGCGCTGGGCGCTACCAGCGCGGCAGGCGGGGGGGCGTTCCAGTCGGGATGGACGACGCGCATGGCGGACACGTCGTCGCGGTCGCGGACCCTGCTCTTCGACCAGCGTTCGTGGAGGTCGCTCAGGGCCTCCCGGTCGAGCTCGACGCCCAGGCCGGGTTCGTCGGAGACCTCAACCGCGCCACCGGAGATGGTGTGGGGCCGGGTGATGACGTCCTCCTCCCCCTGCCATGGGCGGTGGGTGTCGCAGGCGTGGTCCAGGTTCGGCACGACCCCCGCCACCTGGGTCATCGCGGCCAGGCTGATGCCGAGGTGGGTGTTGGAGTGCATGGACACCGCCACGCCGTGGGTCCGGCACAGGGCGGCCAGGTCCAGCGTCGCGCGCATGCCGCCCCAGAAGTGGTGGTCGGAGAGCACCACCTGCACGGCCTTCCTGGCGAAGGCCTCGGGGACCTCGTCGAAACCGGTGACGCACATGTTCGTGGCCAGCGGGGTCCCGGTGGCGGCGTGGACCTCGGCCATACCGTCGATCCCCGCGGTGGGGTCCTCCAGGTACTCCAGGACGCCGTCCAGTTCCCGTGCCACCCGGATCCCGGTCTCCGCGGACCAGGCGCCGTTGGGGTCCAGCCGCAGGGGGACCCCGGGGAACGCCTCCCCGAGCGCGCGCATCCCCGCGATCTCCTCGTCGGGCTCGAAGACGCCACCCTTGACCTTGATCGACCGGAAACCGAAGCGGTCGATGAAGACGCGGGCCTGCTCCACGAGGCCCTCGGGGGTGAGGGCCTCGCCCCAGGGGTCGGGCTCGGCGCCGGGGTGCGCCGCCCACTTGTAGAAGAGGTAGGCGCTGTAGTCCACCCGGTCGCGCACCTTGCCGCCCAGCAGGGCGTGCATCGGGACGCCCAGGAGCTTGCCCCAGGCGTCCAGGTAGGCGACCTCGAAGGCGGAGAAGACGCTCGCCCGGAGTTTGGCGAGGCTGCGCCTGCCGCGGAGCCCGGACGCGGCCGTGCCCTCCTGGGTCTCCAGCACGTCCGCGTCGGCGAGCGCCTCCTCGACGACCGCCGTCAGGGTTCCCGGTCGCGAGACGTCGGTGCCCTCCAGCAGCGGGGCCACCGCGCGGACCGCGTCGAGGTACTCGGTGTCCCCGTAGGTCTCGCCCAGGCCGACGTGCCCGGACGCGGTCTCGACCTCGATGACGGTACGGGGGGTGAGGGGCTGGTGGACGCCCTGGAGGTTGAGCAGCGGCGGGTCGGTGATCAGCACCGGGGTGACGCGGACCTCGCGTACGAAGCGCTGCGGGTCGTAGGTCATCGGGACTCCTTGGCGGTGGTTCGGTCGGCCAGTTCCAACCCCGTCTGGAGGAGTCGCTCGGCCTCTTCCAGGTGGGCGGGCTCGGGCGCGGACAGCGGGGCGCGGACCGGTCCGACGTCGGCGCCGATCACCGCCGAACGCGTTCGCGCGACCTCCTTGACCAGTGACACCGAGTACCCCGGGCCCCGGTCGCGCAGCTGGACCCACGGGATGAAGAAGTCGTCGAGCAGTGCGTCGGTCAGACCCGTGTCCCCCTCGGCGAGGGCGTGGAAGAAGGCGCGGGCGATCTCGGGCGCGAAGGCGTGCACGGCCGACGAGTAGGCGGGGACGCCGATCGCGGCGTAGGAACGCGCCTGGAGTTCGGCGGTCGGGGTCCCGTTGAAGAAGAGGAAGTCCTCGGGGACGGCCCGGACCAGGCGCTGCATGCGGTCGAGGTCGCCGATGCCGTCCTTGAAGCCGATGACGCCGGGGATCTCCGCGATCCTCGCCAGGGTCCCGGGTTCGTAGACGGCCTGGGCGCGCTGGTACACGACCAGGGGGAGCCCGGCCGCCTCCGCCACGGCGCGGGTGTGCTGGACCAGGCCCGCCTGCGTGCCGCTGATCAGGTAGGGCGGGAGCAGGAGGAGGGCGTCGGCCCCGGCGCGGCGCGCGGCGCGGGCGTACTCGATGGCCAACGGTGCGCCGTTCCCCGCTCCGGCGATCACCGGGACGGCGCCGCTGACGCGCCGGACGGCGGCGGCCACGGCGGTCTCGTACTCGTCGAGGCCGAGGCTGAAGAACTCGCCGGTGCCGCAGCCCACGAAGACCGCGCCCGGAGCCGCGGCGAGCTGGTGTTCCAGGTGCGCTTCGAAGGCCTTCGGCGCGAAGGAGCCGTCCTCGTCGAAGGGGGTGAGGGGGAAGGAGAGCACCGAACGGCGCATGCCTTCGGCGAGCCTCCGGGAGAGCTCGGGGGCGGCCCCGACGTCACTCATACCGTCTCCATATGTAGATGGCTGTTGTATCTGTAGATGGAGGTTAATTTGGGAGACACATCACGTCAACCTGGGACAAGGTGCACAGAGGGAGGCCGGTGGGCCGGAAGGCCTGGGGGACGGGGGCTGGGTTCCTGGGTTCCGGGTTCGGAGAACGTGCACCCATGAAGCGGCGGTCTACACTGGTGACCCCGAGACGACGGCCTCGCTCGCCCCCGGCGGGTCGTCCGAGATCGGGGGGCGCAGTGGGAAGGAGGCGGTCGGGTGTCGGCCGCGCACGATCACGGCGGTGTCCGCGAGGTCAAGTCGGCGGCGCGCACCGTCGAACTCCTGGAGATCCTGTCGCGTCACCGGAATCCGGTCACGCTGCGCACCCTCTCCGACGAGATGGGCATCCCCCGCAGCAGCCTGTACGCGCTGGTGCAGACCCTGGTGAACCGGGGGTGGGTGCGCTCCGACCCCACCGGAACCCTGTACACCCTCGGTATCCGCGCGCTCTTCACCGGGACCGGCTACATCGACGCGGACGCCCGGGTGAACCAGGTGCGCGGCCACCTGGACACGCTCACCGAGAAGCTGGAGGAGACGGTCCACCTGGCCCGGCTCGACGGGAGCGACGTCGTCTACCTGGCCACCCAGGAGTCACGGCACTACCTGAGGCCCTTCAGCCGGGTCGGCCGACGGCTGCCCGCGCACAGCACCGCGCTGGGCAAGGCCCTGCTGGCCGAGCGGAGCGACGACGAGGTGCGGAGCCTGCTGCCGGGGAGGCTGGAGCCGCTGACCCAGGAGACGATCACCGACATGGACGTGCTCCTACGGGACCTCGCGCTCACCCGCGAACGGGGTTACTCCGTGGACGACGGGGAGAACGTCGTGGGCCTGCGGTGCGTGGCGGTGGCGCTGCGCTACGACGAACCCGCCATGGACGCGCTGAGCTGCTCGGTTCCGACCGCCCGGTACACGGACGAGTTGGCCTCGGCCGTGGTCGAGGCGCTGATGGAGGCTCGCGCGAACCTGGAACGCTACTGGCCCCCGCACCTGAGCTGACGAGCGCGGGAGCGAGGGCCGGGGTCCGTCCGGGAACGACGCGGTCAGGCGCCGACGTAGTCCGCCAGGTGCTCGCCGGTCAGGGTGGAACGGGCGGCGACCAGGTCGGCGGGCGTGCCCTCGAAGACGACCCGGCCGCCGTCGTGACCCGCCCCGGGACCCAGGTCGATGATCCAGTCGGCGTGCGCCATGACCGCCTGGTGGTGCTCGATGACGATGACCGACTTGCCGGAGTCGACGAGCCGGTCGAGCAGGCCCAGCAACTGCTCGACGTCGGCGAGGTGGAGACCGGTGGTCGGCTCGTCCAGGACGTAGACGCCGCCCTTCTCGGCCATGTGCGTGGCCAGCTTGAGCCGCTGCCGCTCGCCGCCGGACAGGG
>NZ_ANAX01000175.1:29292-33496 GCF_000341065.1 Nocardiopsis halotolerans DSM 44410
AGCCGAGCCCCACGTCCTCCAGTCGCCGCAGGATCCTCGCGGCCGCGGGCACCTTGGCCCCGTCGACTCCGCCGTCGAAGAACACGTGCGCCTCGCTGACGGACATCGCGAGCACCTCACTGATGTCCTTGCCCTTCTCCTGGCCGCCGAGGCGGTACTCCAGCACCTCCGCCTGGAACCGCTTGCCGCCGCACTCCTCGCACGGCGCGGCGACGTCGGCCATCACCGCCAGGTCGGTGTAGACCACCCCGGCGCCGTTGCAGGCCGGGCAGGCGCCCTGGGAGTTGGGGCTGAACAGCGCCGGTTTCACGCCGTTCTCCTTGGCGAAGGCCTTGCGGATCGGGTCGAGCATCCCCGTGTAGGTCGCCGGGTTGCTGCGCCGCGAACCGCGGATCGCGCCCTGGTCGACCGTCACCACCCCGGCGCCCGACGGGAGCGACCCGTGCAGCAGCGAGCTCTTCCCGCTTCCCGCCACGCCGGTCACCACGCACAGCACGCCCAGCGGCACGTCCACGTCGACGTCGCGCAGGTTGTTGGTGTCGGCGCCGCGGATCTCCAGGGCACCGGTGGACGTGCGCACCTCCGGCTTGAGCCGCGCACGGTCGTCGAGGTGGCGACCGGTGGTCGTCCCGCTGGCGCGCAGCCCGTCGACCGTGCCCTCGAAGTTGATCGTGCCGCCCTCCGTCCCGGCACCGGGACCCAGGTCGATGACGTGGTCGGCGATCGCGATCGTCTCCGGCTTGTGCTCCACGACGAGCACCGTGTTGCCCTTGTCCCGCAGCCGGAGCAGCAGGTCGTTCATCCGCTGGATGTCATGGGGGTGCAGGCCGATGGTGGGCTCGTCGAAGACGTAGGTGACGTCGGTGAGCGCGGAGCCGAGGTGGCGGATCAGCTTCGTGCGCTGCGCCTCGCCCCCCGACAGGGTTCCCGACGGCCGGTCGAGCGAGAGGTATCCCAGCCCGATCTCCACGAACGAGTCGAGGGTGTGCCCGAGCTTCGCGAGCAGCGGCGCCACCGGCCCCCACGCGTGGCTGACGCCACTGTACGCGTGGGAGGTGCCCCCTGGCTCGTCGAGGTCGCGGACCCAGGCGGCCAGGTCGCTGATCTGCATCGCGCACGCGTCGGCGATGCTGATCCCGTTGATCCTCGACGACCGGGCCGCCTCGCTCAGACGGGTGCCGTCGCACTCGGGGCAGGCGGTGAAGGTGACCGCACGGTCCACGAACTCCCGGATGTGCGGCTGCATCGCCTCCCGGTCCTTGGACAGGAACGACTTCTGGATCTTGGGGATCAGTCCCTCGTAGGTGAGGTTGACGCCCTCGATCTTCACCTTCACCGGCTCCTTGTGGAGGAGGTTGTGCAGTTCCTCCTCGGTGTAGTCGCGGATCGGCTTGTCCGGGTCGACGAGGCCCGACTCGGCGTAGACCCGCACCGTCCAGAAGCTGTCCGACTTCCAGCCCGGGATGGTGAACGCACCCTCGGAGATCGACTTGGAGTCGTCGTAGAGCTGGCTGAGGTCGATGTCGGAGACCGTGCCCCGGCCCTCGCAGTGCGTGCACATGCCGCCGGTGCGGGTGAAGGTCTGCTTCACGGCCCTGCCGGTGCCGACCTTGATGGCGCCGCTCGCCTGGACCGAGGCGACGTTGAACGAGAACGCGTTGGGCGAGCCGATGTGGGGCCTACCGAGCCGGCTGAAGAGGATGCGCAGCAGCGAGTTGGCGTCGGTGGCGGTGCCCACCGTGGAGCGGACGTTGGCGCCCATCCTCTCCTGGTCGATGATGATCGCCGTGGTCAGCCCGTCGAGGACGTCGACGTCGGGCCTGGCCAGCGTCGGCATGAGGCCCTGCACGAAGGCGCTGTAGGTCTCGTTGATCATCCGCTGCGACTCCGCGGCGATCGTGCTGAACACCAGCGAGCTCTTGCCCGAACCGGAGACACCGGTGAAGACCGTGAGCCGACGCTTGGGGATCTCGACGCTGACGTCCTTGAGGTTGTTCTCGCGTGCGCCGTACACGCGGATCATGTCGTGGCTGTCGGCGACGTGCAGCGCGGGCGACTGCGGGTCCGTCCTCATCGTGTCTCCGTGGTTCGTCGGGTGGCGCGGGTGCGGGACCGGGCGGGCTCCGCCGGTCGTGGAAGGGGTTCGGGAACGTGGCCCCCGGGCGGGTGGCGGCGGTCGTCGGGCCGCCGCCCCCGGCGTCGTGCGCGGGCTCCCTCAGGTGCCCTGGGTCATGGCCGCGGTCGCCGGGCGGCTCAGGTCACTTCCTGGATGCGGACCATGTTGCCCGCGGGGTCGCGGAAGGCGCAGTCGCGCACGCCGTAGGGCTGCGTGGTCGGCTCCTGGACGACCTCGGTGTCGCCCGCCTGCACCCGCTCGAAGGTGTCGTCGAGGTTCTTCGTGGCCAGCAGGATCCAGCCGTAGGTGCCCTTGGCCATCATCTCGGCGATGGTGCGGCGCTCGTCGTCGGTCATGCCGGGGTCGGCGTCGGGCGGCGCCAGCAGGATGGACGTGCCGGGCTGGTCGGCGGGGCCGACCGTGATCCAGCGCATCCTCCCGGTGCCGACGTCGTTGCGGACCTCGAAGCCGAGGGTGTCGCGGTAGAAGGCCAGGGAGGCCTCGGGGTCCTCGTGCGGGAGGAAGCTGGTGTAGATCGTGATGTCCATGACAGTCACGCTAGGCCTGGCCGGGTGTTGCGCGCTTCTTGATTCCTGATCGGTCTGGTCACCTGTTTGGCCACGCACGCGGGCAGCCCCTCCGCCGAGCGCGCCGCCCGCTGCCGGTAGGTGCTGGGCGGCACGCCGACCAGTTCGGTGAAACGGGTGCTGAAGGTGCCCAGCGACGCGCAGCCGACCTCGAAGCAGACCTCGGTGACGCTGAGGTCGCCACGGCGGAGCAGGGCCATCGCGCGTTCGATGCGCCGCGTCATCAGGTAGGAGTACGGCGATTCGCCGTAGGCGAGCCGGAACTGGCGGCTNTGCACGCCGCGGGCGAGCGCCTCGACGTCCAGGGGCCGGGCGTACTCCCGGTCGATCCGGTCGCGGACACGGCGCAGCCGCGCGAGGTCCTGTGGGCGCTGCGCGTTGACGGGTCTGCTGCTCACCTTTCGGATCATGCCACGCCGCACCGACGGAAGTCGGGCGCGGGACACCGACGAAAGTGGTGCCGGGCGGCGCGAGGACCCCCCGGAACAGTGCAGCGGTTCCTGGCTTTCGGCAGAGGTGCCGGAACGCCCCCCGCTTCTAGGCTCTTCCCGCACCTGAAGGGAAACGGGCACGGGAGACGGAATGCCGAGCACGCCGAGCACGAACGCGGGGACCTGAACCATGCTGCGCACCACACTGGCGGGCCTGCGCCTGCACCGGGGCCGTCTGTTCACCACGGCGCTGGCCATCGTGCTGGGCGTCATGTTCGTGACCGGCATCCTCGTCTTCACCGACACCATGCGCGAGAGCTACAGCCAACAGGCCCTGAGCGGCGTGGACGGGTTCGACGCGCTCGTCATCGCCGACCGCGGGGAGGAGGCCGCACCGACCGGGCTCGACCGGGACCTTCTCGAACGGATCCGCGACCTGCCCGAGGTCGCCTCCGCGGCGGGCCTGGTCCACGGCGGCGCCGCGTTGCTGGACGAGCGGGGCCGCGTGGCGGGCCAGGTGCCGACCCTGGCCCTGTCCCTGCCCGGTGACGAGGTCCTCCACCGCTACCCCGTGGTCGAGGGACGGGCGCCGGAGGCCGCCGACGAGGTCGCCCTCGCCACCGCGACGCACCGCCAGACCGGCCACGGCGTCGGCGACCGCGTGGAGGTGCGCGGAGACGACGGGGAGACGCACACGTTCACCGTCGTCGGCCTGGTCAACGCCGGTTTCAACTCCCTGATGAACTTCCGGGGGTCCCTGTTCTACACCCCCGGGACCGCCGTCGCGATGACCGGCCGCGACGACTTCGTCGAGATCGACGTCGTGGGCACCGACGGGCTGTCGCAGGAACGCGTCACCGAAGCCGTGGCGGCGGTCGTCGAGGCGGCCGGGACCGAGGGGGTCGACGTCACCACCGGGCGGGACTACGCGGCGCTCCTGTCCGACGCGGCCAGCCTCCAGGCGGAGGTCTACGCCATGGCCCTGCTGCTGTTCGGCGCGATCGCGGTGTTCGTCGGCGGACTGGTCATCCACAACACCTTCGCCATCCTCATCGCCCAGCGGCAGGCGG
>NZ_ANAX01000176.1:0-6483 GCF_000341065.1 Nocardiopsis halotolerans DSM 44410
CAGCGGCAGACGGAGTTGGCGCTGCTGCGCTGTGTCGGCGCCACACGCGCCCAGGTCTTCCGCTCCGTGCTGCTGGAGGCCCTCATCGTCGGTCTGCTCTCCTCCGCCGTCGGTGTGGCGGTCGGTACGGGACTGGGAGCGGCCGGGTTCGCGGTGCTCACCGCGATCAACCCGGACATGGCGACGGCACCCGTCATCACACCCACGGCGGTCGCCACGGGCCTGGCCGTCGGCACCGTCGTGACGATGGTGTCCGCCCTGGTACCGGCCCTGCGCGCGACCCGTGTCCCGCCACTGGCCGCGCTGCGCTCAGGTGTCACCGCGCACGCGCCGGGTGAGCGACGAGCGGGTGTGCGGCGGGTGGTGGCGTCGCTTCCCCTCCTGGCCGGGTCCGTCGTCGTCTGCGTGTTCGCGCTGCGATCCGAACCCGGAGAGGCCGCCATGGGCATGGTGGTCGCCTCGGGGCTGCTCGCGTTCGTCGGGGTGCTGATCCTGGGGCCCGTGCTGGTGAACGCCCTGACGGCGCTGGTCGCCGGACCGCTGCGACGCACCGGGGTGGCGGGGGCGCTCGCCGCCGACAACTCCCGCCGCAGTCCCAAGCGCGTCGCCACCGCGATGATCGCCCTCACCGTGGGGATCACGCTCGTCACCGGTTTCTCGGTGATCAGCAGCACCATGGAGAGGACGCTCGACCACAAGCTCGACACGCAGTTCCCCATCGACTACACGCTCTCCACGTACTACGACGAGGAGGACGAGGGCATCCCCGGCGGGATAGCGCGGGAACTGCGGACCGACGACGACTTCGCCGACGTCCACACGGTCCGGGGCGTCGACACCGAGGTCTCCGGGCACACGGTCCGGGTGGGCGCGGTCACCGGTGTCTCCCTCCGGGAGGCGGTCGGTGAGGCGGTGCTGGAGGGTGACCCGGACGGCGCCGCGGGGACCGCGGTGCTGAGGGAGGACGCCGCCGCGGACCTGGGCGCGGGCGTGGGCGACACGATCGCCGTGGAGACGGGGGAGGGCGAACGCGAGGTCGAGGTCGCGGCGGTCGTCGAAAGGCAGACGATCCTTCCGCAGGTCACGCTTCCGCTGACGGACTTCGCCTCCGGTTTCGACCGGGTCAGCGACGACACGGTGTACGTGGTCCTGGCCGACGGCGTGCCCTCGGAGCGGGCGCGCGCCGAGCTGGAGGCGGTGATCGCCGACGAGCCGACCGTCGCGCTGAGCAACTCCGCCGCGATCAAGGAGCAGTACACGGCCATGATGGACCGGCTGTTCCTGGCCGTGGTCGGGCTGCTGGGGCTGACGATCGTGATCGCGGTGTTCGGTATCGCCAACACCATGGCCCTGTCGGTCCTGGAACGCACCCGTGAGTCCGCGCTCCTGCGGGCCCTGGGTCTGTCGCGTGGACAGATGTACCGCATGCTCGCGGTCGAGGCCGCGCTCGTCTCGGGGATCGGCGCGGTCGTCGGCGTCGTCCTGGGCGTGGTCTTCGGTGCCCTCGCGGGGCGGACGATGCTGGAGGGAACGCTGTTCGCCCTTCCTGCGGGTGACATCGCGCTCTTCCTCGCGTGCGCCGTGGCGGTCGGGCTGCTCGCGGGGGTACTGCCCGCCCGCATGGCGGCCCGCGCCTCGATCACGGAGTCCCTGACCGACCAGTGACGCGGCCCGGTCGCTCTTCGGGGCGGGGCCGGCGCCGCCCCGCCTGGCGTTTCGGTGCCCCTGGGGTGGAACCGGATTCGGTCGCCGTGGTTGGCTTCGGGGTATGTTCGCTATCACCGCAGCACGCATCGCGCCCGACGACCCCGTCTCCGGCCTGGAGGCGGGTGAACGCCCCGACCCCGAGCCCCGGGAGGGGTGGACGACGGTCGACGTCAGGGCCGCCTCCCTCAACCACCACGACCTGTGGAGCCTGCGCGGTGTCGGTCTCGGCGAGGACCGCCTGCCCATGGTCCTGGGCTGTGACGCGGCCGGTGTGGACGAGGACGGCCGTGAGGTCATCGTCCACGGGGTCGTCGGCGACCCAGCGGCCGGGGGCGGCGACGAGACGCGAGACCCCCGCCGTTCGCTGCTCTCGGAGGTGTACGACGGCACGTTCGCGGAGAAGGTCCTGGTGCCCCGGGGCAACCTGGTGCCCAAACCGGCGGAGCTGTCCTTCGAGGAGGCCGCCTGCCTGCCCACCGCGTGGCTCACCGCCTACAGCATGCTCTTCGGCAAGGCCGACCTGCGGCCGGGTTCCACGGTGCTCGTGCAGGGTGCGGGGGGAGGCGTGGCCGCGGCGCTCATCCGGCTGGCGGCCCAGGTCGGGCACCGCGTCTACGCCACCAGCCGCAGCGAGGAGAAGCGGATCAGGGCTCTGGCGCTGGGCGCCCACGCGGCGCTGCCCACGGGCGAACGCCTGCCCGAGAAGGTGGACGCCGTCTTCGACTCGGTCGGCCAGGCCACGTGGAAGCACTCGCTGCGCTCCCTGAAGTCGGGCGGAGCCGTCATCACCTGCGGCGCGACCAGCGGTGACGCGCCCCCGGCCGAGCTCAACCGGGTGTTCTTCCTCCAGTTGCGGGTCATCGGCTCCACCATGGGAACCCGGGAGGAGCTGGCCGCCCTCGCCCAGATGTGCGTGCGCACCGGCGTGCGGCCCGAGATCGACCGGGTACTGCCCCTGGCGCGGGCCAAGGAGGGCTTCCAGGCGATGGCCGACGGGGAGCAGTTCGGCAAGATCGTCTTCACGGTCTGACACCGACGGGCGCACGGAGGCCGTTCCGGCGTTCCGGGGCCCGGACGAACCGGGCTCCGGTCGCCGGGATCGCAGGGAACGTGACGCACCACATCCACCACCCCCCGGTCCCCCCTTCTCCCCGGACCGACATCCTGTGGTCGGTCGCCCGCCACAGCGCGGCCCTGTGCTCGACGTGGTACGCGGCAGCCGCCGTCGCGGTACCGTCCTTCTGCCTCGTCCTGCTCTTCGCGCCCTCCCCGCCGCCCCTCCTCCCGGTGTTGGCTGCGCACGTCCTCCTGCTGCTCAGCGCGGCCATGGCCTGGCTGGGTCTGCGCGCCGCGCGGGAGAGGGGCCGACCGCTGCCGACGGTCGTGGGATGCGCGGCGGGGCCCGCCCTGGGGTTGGCGCACTACCTGCTGTCGTCTCCGGTGGCCCCCTATCCCTGGCCCTACCTCCTCATGTGGGCCGCGCCCGCGTCGGCCGCCCTGCTGCCCTGCCTCGCGGCGGCCGTTTCGCGGGCACGGACGGACGGCCCCGCGCGGACACCGCATCCCGCTGTGGCGGTGGCGGCGTGGACCACGCTGGTTTCACTGGCGGCCGTGGCGGGCGGCAACGGCCTGCTCCTGGCCATCCTCATCGATCAACCCGAGCTCGGGGCAGGCATCACCCTGATGCTGGGGGTGGGGCCGCTCCTGCCCGTGACTGCGGTGGCGAGCGGACTCGGGGCGGCACTGGCCCGGGGTGACGGCCGATCCCGGCCGGTACTGGTCGGTTGTGTGATCGCGATGGCGGCCACGGCGATCCCCGTGTTCCTCGACCTGTGGATGGCCGAGGCCGCACTGGTGCCGACAGCCGTCCTCCTGGGCGTCTCCTGGTGGCGGACACGGGCCGAGAAGGACCTCACGCACCTCTGAGGCCGTCAGCGGACGCTCCCCGAACGCCGGTGACACGCGGTCGGCCATCCCGAGGAGAACGCGACGGGGCCGGGACACCCGCGGTGTCCCGGCCCCCGGCCCCTGCCCGCCCGGAACTCACCGGGCGGGCGGCCTACTCGTCGTCCTCGTCATCGTCGCGGCGGCGCTTCTTCTTGCCGTCCCGCCCCGGGCGCAGCAGCGCCTCGGCCAGGGCCAGCACCGTCTCCTCCAGGGAGGAGAACCGCTTGGTGATGTCGTCGTGCGAGTTCTCGACCGCCTCGGTGACGGTCTCCTCCAGCTCGTGCCGGTCCGGGCGCTGCTTGAGCTCGCGCAGCACCGGCGTCACGGACGAGGTGACGTGCTCGTCGATCTCGTCCAGCTTGCCGGTGTGGTCCAGCTGCGGCCGGTCCACCAGCTCGGTCAGGCGGCGGTGCAGTTCGCTGACCTCCAGGGCCTGCGGCAGCTGGTTGAGCCGCTGGTTGAGCGCCTCCAACCGGTCGTCGAGGGCCTCCATACGGCCGTCCACGCCCTCGAAGTGCCCGCTGACGCCCTCGAACTGGCCCTCGACGCCGTTGACCCGGCCGTCGAGACCGTCCAGGCGGCCGTTGACGCCGTCCATCCGGCCGTCGATGCGGTCGAGCTTGCCCTCGACGCCCTCGAAGCTCCCCTCGAAGTGCCCCTCGAAGGTGTCGAAGCGGTCGGTGAGGCGGCCGAGCTCGTGGTCCACCTTGCCGGTGATCTGCGACAGGTGGTTGTCGACCTTGCCCGTCAGGGCCTCGCGCTGGCGCTCCAGCCGCTCGTCCAGGGCCGTCCGGTGCGCCTCCGCCTGCTCGGTGAGCGACTCGGTGAGCGTGCGCGCGTGCTCCTCGGTCTCGGCGGCGAGCCTGGTGCTGCTCTCGTGGACGAACGTCCGCAGCTCGGCGAAGTCGGCGGTGACGCGCTCGGCGTCCTCGGTGATCCGCGCGCCCAGGGCGTCGGTGCGCTTGGCCACCGACTCCCGCAGCCGTTCGGCGTCGGCCTCGGCCTGCTCCCGTGCCTCGGTGCGGCCCAGCTCCATCTGCTCGTCGATCTCGGCCAGGCGCTGGCGCAGGTGGGACCGCAGCTCGGTGAGCGACGACTCGTGGTCCTCACGCAGCTTGGCGAGCGCACCGGTGACGTCGGCGACGGCGGCCGTGGTCTCGGCGTTGTTCTCCTCGGCCTGGGTGCTGAGGTGGCTGACGCTCTCGGTGAGCTTGGCGGTGAGGGTCTCGTGGCGCTCGCCGGAGGCGGTGGCCAGGCTGCCCAGTTCCTCGGCGAGGGCGGAGGTGCGCTCGCCCAGCTCACCGGTGTTCTCCTGGAGGCGCGACAGCAGCGTCTCGTGCTGCTCGGCGGTGCGCTCCTCCACGGAGGCGCGCAGCTTCTCGACGCGCTCCTCGACGAACGAGCGCAGCTCGCCGGAGGCCTCCTCCACCTTGGCCGTGACGGTCTCGCCCAGCCGGGTGTCGGCGGCGGTCAGGGCCTCGCGGCTCTCGTCCACGGCCTTGGTGAGGCTCTCGCGGCTGGCGGCGACGGCCTCGGCCAGTTCGGTACGGCCCTCGGCCAGGGCCTCGGAGAGCTCCGACTTCCCGCTGGCCAGGGCCTCGGCCAGTTCCGTGCGGCTCTCGCCGACCGCGGTGGTGAGGGCCTCGTGGCGGCTGTCGGAGGCCTTCGACAGCGCGGACAGCGACGTCTCCACGGCCTCGGCCTTGGCGGTGAGGGAGGCGAGGGCGGTGTCGAGGGCGTCCAGGCGCTCGCCGAAGGTCGTGCTCAGCCCCTCCAGGCGCTCACCGAGCTCGGTGACCTGCTCGGCGGTGCGGTTACCGGTCTCGGCCATCCGCTGGAGACGGGCGAGCGCGGTGTCCAGGTGACCGGCGATGCGGTTGGTGTCCGCGCGAAGGGAGGGCAGGTCCGACAGCGGCTTGACCTGCTGGCCGACGACCTCGATGTGCTCGGCGAGGGTTTCCGCCCACTCCGGGGGTCGGGCCAGGAAGTCGTCGACGCGGCTGTTGACCGTGGAGACCGACTCGGTGAGGGCGGTGAGCTCACGCTCGCGTAGTTCGCGCAGAAGCCACTCCATGCCCTCCAGGCGCTGGCGCATCTCCTCGCTGACCGCGCCCTGCGACTTCTGCTCGGAGACGTGCTCCTGCGCGGCCTGGGAGAGCAGGTCGCGCATCCGGTCGGAGATCCCGGCCTGACCTCCCCCGTTGAGGAAGTTGTGATTGGTCTGTTCCACCGAGGTGCTCCTTATTTCTCTGGCGCTCCCGTATCCGTCCGGGGGAGTGGACGGTGGGTTCCGGACGGCTCGGGTTCTCGATGGTCCCCGGGTGGGCGGCGCTCTCACACCAGTACGGCGTCATCGTGACTGGGGCGTGACTGAGCGTGTGCGCGGGAGGCAAGGTCCATGCTTCGGTCGAGCCGCGGGGGCGGGTCAACACACATGGCCTTCCGGGGAAATCCATGAGAAGGGAAAGAATGCAGCGCGGTCAGTTTAACGACACCCGCCCCTCCGTCCCCAGGGGATGGCCAAAGATCTGGGTGCGGAAGGTAACGATCTGGGCGGATTTCGTGATCTGGGGGTCTCGCGGCGCACTCCAGCCCCCTCGACCTCACCCGTTCGGGGTATCGCCCGCCACCTCGCGGCACAGCAGGCCGAAGGGCCGCTCCCCGATCCGCGTGAGCACGACCGTCACCGACTCGGGCCCCGACGCCCGCAGGTCCCGGCGCAGTTTCTCGGTGTCCACGGCCGACCCCCGCTTCTTGACCGTCACCGTCCCCGCGTCCAGCCTCCGTACCGCCGCGCGCAGCCGCTTCAGCGAGAACGGCAGGACCTCC